>MEYF01000053.1:10336-14378 GCA_001775755.1 Candidatus Aminicenantes bacterium RBG_19FT_COMBO_65_30
ACCTGGAACGAAGCTCGAATACACGGCCGGCGGCGGCGGACGCGGCGGGACGCAGGTCTTCGTCCATTCGGCCCGGACGGGCGGGGCCGAAATCCGCGGCACTTGGCGCCAGGCGCACACGTCCCTGGACCTCGCTCCCGCCGGCAAGCCTGGGAGCAAAGCCTCCTACGGCTTCCGGATGCAATGGGCCGGGAGTTACGAAGAGCTTCGCGAGACGCTTTACCGCGAAGGGCTCTTCGACGTCCGCGTCGTGCCGGGAATGACCGTGCCCGAAAACCTGACCGCCCGTTTCTCGCTCCACACCAAGGCGAAGATCGAAGAAATCAAGGCGGAGTTTCCCGGCCGGACGAAGATCAAAACGCTCGCTAGCCCCGTCGCCGGCCATCGCGTCTATGAGGTGGTTTTCGAAAAGCTCGGCGAGAACATGCTGACGATCGTCCACGACGGCGGCCGCCGGACCTTCCTCGAATTCTTCGTCACCGAACCGATGGAGACGCTGATCAAGAAGCGTGCCCGGTTCATTGTCGAAAAACAGCAGGTTAAGGATCCGGCCACATGGTGGAACGGGGTTTACGGGCCGTACGACATGGCGGCCAAGGTCACCCGGACCGTCGAGGACCCGGACATCTTTCTCGACCGCATGGTTTACGCCCTGACCTGCGACGACCCGGGCCTCGCGAAAGCGCCCTTCATCGCCTCGAAGAACGTCACCTTCCCCGACAAGGAGGAGATCGAGTCGCTGGAGTATTACCTGGAGCATTTCGTCTGGGGCGGCCTGCAGAGGCGCGGCGACGAGCGGCCCTATCCGTACGGCGTATACGGCACGCCCCACTGGTATGTCAACCGCGATCCCGCCCGCCGCAAGGCCTACGCCGAGTCGCTCGCATCCAACGAAAAGGCCCTGAGCGACCTCGACAAAGAACACGTCTGGCGCTCCTACGACTATCCGCACGTCGTCATGCTCTACTTTCACATGTACCAGATCGCCAAGATGTACCCCGGGATGTCGACGTATCTCGACGCCGCGGGCTATCTCAACCGCGCCTGGGAGACGGCCCGGGCCTTTTTTACCTATCCCTACGAGATCTACCCGGAATACTACGAAACTACCAAATGGGGACTTTACAACGAACTCGTCATCCTCGACCTCATCGAGGCGCTGGAAAGGGAGGGATCTCCCGCGCAGGCGGCTTGGCTTCGCGCTGAGTGGGAGAAGAAGGTCAAGTATTTCGTCTACGACGACCTCTACCCCTTCCGCTCGGAGTACGCTTTCGACCGTACGGCCTTCGAGTCGACCTACGCTTTCGCCAAGTACGGCGCGACGCGCGACATGAAGCCCGACCGGAACCTATGGTTCGACCTCAAGCTCAAAAAATGGTACTCGCATCCCCTCGTCCGGCGCGAGGACTCGAGGGCCTTCATGGACCGCCAGCTCGCTTCGGGCCTCGTCGTCAGGGGCTGGCTCAACCCGGCCTATTACACGCTCGGCTGCGACCCGGGCGTGAGCTACATGGCCGCGATGGGCGGCTGGGGGGTGCTCGATTTTGCCCTCAACTTCGCGCCGCGGCCCTTCGACTGGCTCCAGCTCGGCTACGCCTCTTACCTCAGTTCGTGGTGCCTGATGAACACAGGCCGGCCGGAGACGAATTTCGGCTACTGGTATCCAGGTCCGGAAAACGACGGCGCGTCGGGCTGGCAATTCCAGTCGGCCAAAGCCGGCGGCGCCTGGATGGGCTCGAGCTATCCCGGCGGTGTGACCGTGCCGCGCGGGCCGTGGCGCTACGACGGCGAGATCGATCTCGGTTACGGCGGCGCCCTGCGCACGGCCGCGACGGTCGTCACCCGCGATCCGGTCTTCGGCTGGTTCGCCTACGGCGGCGCGATGGTGGAACGGGGAGGGGAACTCGAGATCAATCCGCGCGACGGCCTGAGGAGGCGGTTCCATGTCGTCATCCCCGACGCGGCCCTGCCGTTCCCCGAAGACATCCGCCGGCTCAAGCTCGAGCTCGGGCGCGACGGATTCGCGGCCGAAGGACGGATCGTCATGGACAAAAGCCTCGACAAGATCGCTTTCACCGTCGAGAACCGTACCGTGGACGTCCATCATACGACCTTGCGCCTGTCGCTTCCCGCCCATACGGCCTACGAACTTATCCAGGATGGCCGGCCTGTGCCTATGGTCATGACGGGCGACTGGGATTATCCGTGGCGCGCCGAGCTCGAGGTCGGCGCGAAGGGCGCCAAGATCGAGCTCGTCCGGACAGACCGCCGCGTCATCGAGAAAAAGAACAATCATTGATAAGGGAGACTCCATGAAAAAGATTCCATCGTCCCTCGCCATTCTTGCCGTCCTGATTTTTCTTCTGGGCACGGTTCCGGCCCTTCAAGCCCAGAGCCGGGGCGTCGAGCACGGCAAGCGTTATGACCGGCTCGTCATCCGCAACGTCATCGTCATCGACGGCAAGGGCACGCCGGCCCGCGGTCCCCAGGACATCGTCGTCGAAGGGAACAAGATCTCAGCGGTCAGGGGAGCCAACGCGCAGCCGGACGCCTACAAGAACGAGAAGCATGTCCTCGATGGCACCGGCATGTATCTTCTTCCCGGTCTGATCAACAGCCACGTCCACCTCCAGGACGAGCGCGCCGGTGTCCCGCAGCCCTTCGAGTATGAATACAAGGTCTGGTTGTCCTGCGGTATTACCACCATCCGCGACGTGGGGAGCGACGTGAAGAAGACCCTCGTCGAACGGCGCAAGAGCCAGGAAGGCTCCATCGTCGCGCCGCGCCTCTACATCTATATGGTCGCCGGCGGCGCGACGCCCGAGGAAGGCCGCAAGGCTGTCCGGGCGATCAAGGAGCAGGGCGGTGACGGCGTCAAGATCTTCGGCATGGACCGCGACATCATGGAGGCCATCGTCGACGAATCAAAGAAGCTCGGCCTCAAGGTCTCTCACCACGTCGGGATCGAGGAGACCGACGCCCGGGACGTGGCCGCGTTCGGCGTTTCCACGCTTGAGCATTGGTACGGCATACCGGACGCCGCGCTCAAGGGCTCCCAGAACTTCCCGCCTTCCTACAACTACAACAACGAAAGCGACCGCTTCCGCTGGGCCGGCCACCTGTGGCGGGAAGCCGACCCCGCCAAGCTCGACTCCATCTTGACCGAGATGATCGCGAAGGGCGTCGCCTGGATCCCGACGTTCAGCACCTACGAGGCTTGCCGCGATATGACCCGGGCGAGGAACCTGCCCTGGTTCAAAGAATACCTACACCCGGCCCTCGAGGAGTACTTCAAGCCCAGCCCGGCTCGCCACGGCGCTTTTTCCTGGGGCTGGTCGACCGAGGACGAGATCGCCTGGAAGGAAAACTACAGGATCTGGATGAAGGCCGTGCGCGATTTCGCCGACAAGGGCGGATTGGTCGGGGCGGCCGACGACGCCGGCTTCATCTACACGCTCTACGGATTCACCTACCTCAGCGAGCTCGAGCTCCTGCAAGAGGCCGGGTTTCACCCCATCGACGTCATCCAGTGCGCCATCGGCAACAACGCCAAGCTGATGGGTCTCGAGAACCAGCTCGGGCGGGTGCGTCAGGGTTTCTTGGCCGACCTGATTCTCATCGACGAGAATCCGCTCGCCAACCTCAAATACCTCTATCCGACCGGCGTCCTCGACATCAAGGACGGAAAAGACGTCATCCGCGGAGGCATCAAGTGGACGATCAAGGACGGCATCGTCTACAACACGCCGACGTTGATGCAGGACGTCAAGGATATGGTGTTGAAGGCGCGAGCGGAGCGGAAAAGCCCTTGAGGCGGAATTAAGGCGCGCTTCGGCTCAGGCCGCGATCTCTTTTATCGCCAGCTTGGCGACATCCATCCGGCCGATGCCCCATTCTTTGCGCCTTGACAGGGGCCCAACCGTGCTGATATATCAGCTCTCTTGTCCACTATGCTATACACCATCCCCAGGCGGCACGAAGCTCCGCGGCGCGTCGCCCCCGTCTTTTCATTCCTAGAACCCCGCCCGTCCCAAACACCGCG
>MEYF01000054.1 GCA_001775755.1 Candidatus Aminicenantes bacterium RBG_19FT_COMBO_65_30
TGCGACACCGCGTTCAGCCTGCTCCGGACGGACTGGAAGATCGGCGACCGGCACGAACCCGGCCTCCGCGCCAGCGGCAAGATCGATCTGCCCCGGATGCGCGAAGGCGGCCTGGACGCGGAGTTCTTCGCCGCGTTCGTCGGTCAAGGTCCCTTGACGCCCGAAGCTTATGCCAAGGCCAAGGACCGCGCCCTCCAGGCCGTCGAGGCCGTCCGCAAGATGGCCGAGGAATACTCCTCGGTGATCGGCCTCGCCGTCGACCCCAGGGGCGCCCGGCGCCTCAAGAAGGAGGGCAAGCTCACGGCCTTCATCGGCCTCGAGAACGGCTATCCCGTCGGCCGGGACCTCTCTCTCATCGGGCTTTTCCACGAGAAGGGCGTCCGCTACATCACGCTCTGCCATTCCTCCGACAACGACATTTGCGACTCCTCGACCGACCGCCGCGATCCCCAGGACAAGGGCCTGAGCGAGTTCGGGCGGCAGGTCGTGGCCGAATGCAACCGTCTGGGCATGATCGTCGACATCTCCCACGCCTCGGACAAGTCGGTCTTCGACATCCTCGCGGCGACCAAGGCGCCGATCATCGCCTCCCATTCGAGCGCCCGGGCGGTCTGCGACAATCCCCGGAACTTGACGGATGACCAGCTCCGGGCCCTGGCCAAAAACGGCGGCGTCGTTCAGATCTGTTTTCTGGCCGCCTATGTCAAGACGCCACCCGTTATCCCCGAGCGCGAAAAAGCCATCAAGGAGCTCGAGGCCAAGTACGGGAGCATCCGCTCGATCCAGGATGAAGCCCTCCGGGCGAAAGCCATGGCCGAGCGGGAAGCGATCAACCGGGAATTCCCGCAGGTCCGGGCGACCGTCAAGGACCTCGTCGACCATATCGACCACGTCAAGAAGGTCGTCGGGGTGGATTATGTCGGGATCGGCACCGATTTCGACGGCGGCGGCGGCGTCATCGGCTGCGACGACGTGAGCGGCATGATCCACGTGACCGAAGAGCTCATCCGGCGCGGCTATACCGACCGGGAGATCGAAAAGATCTGGGGCGCGAACTTCCTCCGCGTCTTTCAGAAAGTCATAGATGCGGCGGGAAAATAAGCCCCTGATCGGCACCTTCGGCGCGTAAAGGAAATTTACGGTCTTTGCCTTCCATTCCGTCTAATTTTTTTTGCTTCATGATAGAGTCGAATTGCCATGGCATGAACCTTGCTCCTATCACGGGCGCAGCCGTAAAGTGCATTTTTAGGCTTTTTCCGCTATCATGAGGTCATCTCCATGATCACCGTCCGACGCGAGCGCCATTTTCCCCTCTCGCTTCTCGCCCTGCTCGCCGTCGCCTTCGGCCTGGCCTCGCCGGCCGGCCCGCGCCCGCAGGATCCCGGACCGAAGCCGCGGTACAACGGGACGTTCCGGATCAAGGGGTTTTTGACGCCCTTCAACCAGGTCTTCGACCCGGCCGTCCCCTCCCATTACTTCATCAGCGAACAGCTCTACGATGGACTGGTCAAGTTCGACAACCATTTCAATCCCATGCCCGCCCTGGCCGAATACTGGACGGTTTCCGACGGCGGGACGCGTATCACCTTCTTTCTCCGGAAGGGCGTCCGTTTCCACAACGGCCGGGAGCTCGCGGCCGAGGACGTCAAGTACTCCCTCGAACGGCTGGTCAAGAACAGGCCGGGCAACACCTACTATCAATATTTCACCCGCAAGGTCGTCGGGGCCGAGGAGTTCTGGCAGGGGAAGGCCGCCGAAGTCACGGGGTTCCGGGTGGTCGGCGCGTCGACCTTCGAGATCCGTTGGACGCAGCCTTACGTCTCGGGCCTCTATCTCCTCGGGATGTACTACTGCAAGGTCCTGCCGAAGGACCTTCTCGAGAGCCAGGGCCGGGGCTTCTTCCAGAAGCCCGTCGGGACGGGCCCCTTCAAGTTCGCCGAGTGGATCCGCAGTCCGCGCCTGGAGATCCTGGGCGTCCGGCTCGAGCGCAATCCCTTCTATTACGAACGGAAGCCCTACCTTTCGGCCATCGAGTACAGCCCCTATTTCACAGACGACCAGTTCGAGGAAGGGAGCGTCCACCTGGTCTCGGTGACCTCGGAGAGGATCCTTCGCAAACGCTACCCGGTCCTGGAGAACAACACCCTGAAATCGTTCTTTCTGGCCCTGAGCTGCGACGTCCCGCCCCTCGACCGGCCCGAGGTCCGCAAGGCCCTGGCCCTGGGGCTCGACAAGGCCCGGCTGGCCGAAGCCTACGACACGCTCTCGAACACCCACCAGGTCCTGGAGAACTACATCCCGCCCCTGCTGCCGGGCTTCTTCCCGCGGGCCGGCGGTCCGCTCACCGACGCCGATGCGGCCAAGCTCCTCCTCGACCGCTTCCTCGCCGGGAGCGGCCGGAAGGGCCTGACGCTCGCGCTCCTTTTCCCGGCGCCCCGGACCGAGGCCACGTCCGGCTTCGCCCGCGAGCTCGGGCGCCAGCTCGGGGCGATGGAGATCAAGCTCGACGTGAAGTACCTCCGGAAACCGGAGGACGTCCGGGGCATCCGCGAGCCTTACCTGAAATTCCTCGAGTACAATATGGACTTCCCGGACCCCGAGAACATCCTCGTCCCCCTCTACCATTCCCGGTCCATCGTCAATGAACTCAACTCCCGCTACGCCAACGCGCGCCTGGACGGCCTTCTCGAACAGTCCGAGGTCGAGCCGAGCTGGGGACGGCGGGCGGGCCTCTTCCGGGAGGTCGAGAAGATCCTCGTCCAGGACACGCCGTCGATCCCCCTGTTCTCGGAGCGCGTCCGCATCGCCCTCCTGCCCCGGGTCCGGGGGGTGCGCCTCCCGGCCATGGGGTTCATCTTCCTCGATGTCAAGGACATCTGGCTGGAGGATTGAGAAGGACCAGGTGAAGCTGAAGATCTCGATCTACACGCGCCTCGTCTTCTGGATCACCTTGCTCGTCTGCCTGCTCTTCGGGGCCGTCCTCTTCGTCATCCAGAGCCGGGAAGCCGCCATCCTCTCCGATGAAGCGGAGGCCCGGGCTGTCCTTCTCGCCGAGAGCATGCGAGACGCCAACTTCCAATCGCTCTTCCGCCCGGATCAGAACGCGATCCAACAATATGTGGACGGCCATGCCGGCGACGACATGCCCTACATCATCTTTTATGACCGGGCGGGCCAACGATATGTCGCCAACCAGCTTGTTCGGGCACGGGGGGATATCGACCAAGGGAGCCGCGTCCCGGACGGAACGACCCGCGATGATCCCCCCTTTTCCGAAGAAATGCAGATTCAACTCCAGGGCCGGAGAGTCAGGGTCCGCGAGGTCGAGATTCCCATTTTTCCGCAGAATGACCCCGAAAAATGGGCGTCGGTCAAGATCGGCATGTCCCTCGAGCCCATGTACGCCAAGCTGCGGGAGATCCAGAAGGTGCTCCTGCTCATCGGCGCCGGGGGATTTGTCCTGGGGATCCTCGGGGCGGCCATCCTGGCCCGGCGCATCACCCAGCCCCTCCACCGGCTGGTCGACGGCACCGTCAGGATCGCCAAGGGCGACTTCTCCCAAGCCATCGTCCTCACCTCGGGAGACGAGGTCGGGGACCTGGCCCGGAGCTTCAACGAGATGACGGCCCAGCTGCTCCACGCCCGGGAGAAGATGGAGGACGCCAACCGGATGCTCGTCCAGCACGAGAAGCTGGCCTCCATCGGGCGCATGGCGGCCACGATCGCCCACGAGATCCGCAACCCCCTGACGTCTGTCAAGCTGAACATCCAGAAGGTCGCCGAGGAGGAAAGCTTCGCCGAGACGGTCAAGGCCCACCTCGGCCTGTCGCTCGAGGGCATCGATCAGATCGAGCGCTTCATCAAGGAGCTGCTCAATTTCACCCGGGTCCAGGAGCTCAGCCTGGAGCGGTGGCCGATCGAACAGGTCGTCGAGGAATCGCTCAAAGTGGTCAAGGACATCCTCGTCCAGAAGAGGATCGTCGTCGAAAAGAGCTACGCCGAGGGCCTGCCGCCCATCCTCGCCGACGGCGACAAGATGCGTCAAGTGTTCCTCAACGTCATCCGCAACGCCCAAGAAGCGCTCGAGGTTGGAGGGAAGATCAGCATCGCCTGCGACGCGGTCGAAGACGGCGGACGGACAAGGGTCCGGGTGCGGATCGCCGACAACGGGCCGGGCATCCCGGAAAAGGACCGCCCGAACATCTTCGAGCCGTTCTACACGACCAAACCCTCCGGCTTCGGGCTCGGCCTGGCCAACGCCCGGAAGATCGTCGAACAGCACAACGGGACGATCAGCGTCGGCACGAAGCGGGGGCGGGGGAGCGCGTTCGTCATACTCATTCCAGCGGAGGAGGCGTCATGAGATCCATCCTGATCATCGAGGACGACCCGCTCGTCCGGAAGACCCTGGCCTCCCAGCTCGGGAAAAAGGGCTTCGACGTCGCCGTCGCGGAGACGGGCGAGGACGGCGTCCGGGCCTTCGGCGAATCCCCGCCGGACCTCGTGCTTCTCGACGTCCGCCTCCCCGATATCGACGGCCTGGAGGTCCTGCGGCGGATCAAGGAACGGAGCCGCCGGGCCGTCATCCTGGTCATGACCGCCTTCGACGACATGAAGACGACGGTCGAGGCCATCAAGCTCGGAGCCTACGAGTACCTGGTCAAGCCGCTCAACACCGCCGAGCTCGACCTCGCCATCGACAAGGCCTTCCAGGTCCGGGCCCTCGAAGAGAAGGTCAGCTACCTCGTCGAGGAGAAGAAGAAGGAATACACGATCGATAACATCATCGGCCACTCGGCCGGGATGCGGGGCGTCTTCAAGCTCATCGGCTCGGTGGCCAACACCCGCACCAACGTCCTCATCCAGGGCGAGAGCGGCACGGGCAAGGAGCTCGTGGCCAAGGCCATCCACTACAACAGCCCCTTCCGGGACGAGCCGTTCATCGTCATCAACTGTTCGGCCATCCAGGACACCCTTCTTGAGAGCGAGCTCTTCGGCCACGTCAAGGGCGCCTTCACCGACGCCGTCAGCGAGACCAAGGGGAAATTCGAGATCGCCGGCAAGGGCACCCTCTTCCTGGACGAGGTCGGGGACGTCTCGCCCAACCTCCAGAGCAAGCTCCTTCGGGTCATCGAATCGCGGGATTTCATGAAGGTCGGCGGGGAAAAGGTGCTCAAGACCGAGGCCCGCATCATCGCCGCCACCAACCAGAACTTGATGGGACTTATCGAGAAGGGGAAGTTCCGCGAGGACCTGTTCTACCGGCTCAAGGTCGTCGAGATCGCCCTGCCGTCGCTCCGGGAGCGGCGGGAGGACATCCCCGAGCTGGTGGCCTATCTCCTCGAAAAGATCAACCGGGAGCTCCGCCGCAGCGTCCGCAAGGTCCCGCCCGACGTGATGAAAATCCTCGTCGACCTGCCCTGGCGCGGCAACGTCCGCGAGCTCGAGAACGCCCTGACCCGGGCCGTCATCCTGGCCAAGGGGGACGTCGTGCTCAAGGAGAACCTGCCCCTGGAGCCGGACGAGAGGCGGACCTTCTCGGACGACCTCGTCCCCCTCGAAGAGGTCGAGAAAAAGTACATCCAGCACGTCCTCAGCTCCGTCCGGGGGAGCAAGACCCGGGCCAGCCAGATCCTCCAGATCAGCCGTCCCACCCTGGACAAGAAGATCAAGGAGTTCGGTCTTGACCTGGGGGAGTCGTCCTGAGCCGCGAGGCGTAAATCCCCCGTCCGGGCTGTAAAAGAACTTGGCCGCCGCCCCCCCCCGGCAGGCCCCCTCCGCGGTCCCTTTCCCCTGAGGAATGCCGCCTTGAACTTGGCACAAAAGGTGCAAATTATAGTGGTGGTCACCCTGAAGAGGTCATCACATGACAGCTAAAAAGATCGTACTGGTCGACGACGACGAAACAATCCGCAAGACCTTCGTCCTGCTTCTCGGCAAGAAATACCGGGTCACGTCGCTCAAGGACCCGCGGCAGGCCCTGGCCAGGCTCAAGAGCTCGCGGGCCGACCTCGTTATCGCCGACTATAGGCTGCCCTACCTGAACGGCATGGAGCTCATCAAGAGACTCCGGGAGAACGGTTTCGCGGGGGAAGCTATGCTCATCACCGCCCATCCCGACGAGGTCAAGATCGAGGACATGGGCCGGTTCGCCATCAGCCATTTCTTCGTCAAGCCGCTCGACCTCAACGACCTCAACTTGTCTATCGACCGCGTCCTCCAGCCCAAGAACCCCCTGGGACCGGCGGCCTGAAGAGGGGGTCAAACCTTAATTCTTATACTTTTCTGGGGATGCCGTCTGCAGGTTACCAAGTGATCGCGGATAAAAAAGCACAAGAATTGAAAAATATAAGAATTAAGGTTTGACCCCTTCTTTTCTATTCTCCCCGGTTAGTTGATTCCCCCAGGCTTTTCCGATTATAATCACTCCGCAAATCATCAGGAGGTCCATCCATGAACGTTCCGCTGGGTCTCTCCCGGAGGGAATTCGCCAAGTATCTACTGGCCGGCCCGGCCGTGTCCTTGTCTGCCCTGGAAGGGCTCAACGCGGGGATCTACCAGAAGGTCACCGCGCTCAATCAGAAATACCTCGAGGACGAGGCCCCCGACGGTCCATTTTGGGAGGAGATCCGCGGCCTCTACGATTTCGAGGACCGCTTCATCATGATGAACAACGGCACCTTGGGCCCCATGCCCAAGCCCGTCTTCAACACGCTCGCGCGCTATTTCCGGGTCCAGATGACCAACCCGTTCGACAGCTATAACTACCTCCCGACCTTCCGGGAAGCCGTCCGGGCCAAACTGGCCGCGTTCGTCAACGCCTCCCCCGACGAGGTCGCCCTGACCAGCAACACGACCGAAGGGCTCAACTTCGTCATCAACGGCCTGGACCTCAAGGACGGGGACGAAGTGCTGACATCCAATTTCGAGCATCCCGGCCACCTCGGCCCGTGGAAGCTCAAGGAGAAGCGGACCGGGGTCAGGCTCAAGCAGGTTGATCTCCCCATCACGCCGAGATCCGTCGACGAGATCGTCGGCGCCTTCGCCGCCGCGATCACGCCCCGGACGCGGATGATCAGCGTCAGCCACACCGTGTTCATCACCGGGCTGATCGCGCCCCTCAAGGAGCTGAGCCGCCTCGCCCGCGACAAGGGGCTCCTGATCATGGCCGACAGCGCCCACGGCATCGGCATGCTTGACCTCGACATGAAGGCTCTGGGCATGGACTTCTTCGCCTCGAGCCCCTACAAATGGCTGGGCGCGCCGACCGGGATCGGTCTCCTCTACGTCAGAAAAGAGGCCCTCGACAAAGTCTGGCCGACCGTCGTCAGCTCCGGCTGGGAAACGGTTCAAAGGGCCGCCAAGCTCGATCCGTCAGGGCAGAGGTCCGACGCGATGCTCTTCGCCCTCGACGAGGCCCTCAACTTCAACAACCGGATCGGGAAGTCCCGCATCGAACGCCGGATCAAGGCGCTCTCCGCCAGGCTCAAGCAGGAGCTGGGCAAGATTTCCGGCGCCAAGGTCCACACGCCCTCCGACCCCTATCTCAGCGCCGGGCTGACCGCCTTCTCCATGGCCGGCGTCGAACCGGAGAAGCTCGTCAATTATCTCCGTGAGAAATACAACCTCGTCATCCGGACCATGGGCAACCGCGAGGCGGGGACATACGGCGTCCGCGTCTCCACGCCGATCTACATCTCGACCAAGGAAATCGACATGGTCGTCGAGGGCGTCCGGACACTCCTCGGCCACAGGACCTGAGGCCCGGCGGCGACCTTCCCCGGCCGCCCCTAGGCCCGGGAGCGGGGATCACGGGCCTGTAAACGTTTTTTACCGGAATCCAGGCGGAAATATAAGGAAATTTACGCCTTCTACCCATTTCTAGGGGAAAAACAGGTCGGCAAGCTGGCATAAAATATGCAGTCTTTTGCCGCGGAGCTAAGAGTGGCCAGCAGCAACCAACTCAGCATTCCCGATACCCTTCCATAACCCTCCTTCTTTTTGTTCCGGAGCGAGGGGTGCCGCGGGGGCACCCCTCCTCTCTTTTAATCGGCTTCTCTGGCCAGAAAAACGCCCCCCCCGCTAACTCTCGGTTATTATTGTTGACAAGGCGTTTTTAGAGGCCATATAATGAGTTACAGATCATGTTGAGGTTGGAAAAGGCGCGCCGATCGTCCTCTCGCCCGACTAAACTCTTCGAGTAATCCGGAGACCCTTGCCGTTAGCGGGAGTCTCCTTTTCATGAAGAAGGAGGACCGAATGGACGCCGTGCTCCCTCGCCGCCGCCTGACGCGGATCTTCATCCTGGCCGGTCTCGTTCTCGGGGCCGTCTCTTCGCTTTCGTCGGCCGTGGCCTATGATTTTGTCCAGAAGGCTCCCGAGGCCAAGTGGGCCCGCGCTCTTTCGGCGCCGGGGGAGCTCCCCTGGAACGGCTCCGACAGCGACAGCCGGGGCTTCGTCCGTCATCTGACTAATGTCGCCTTGGAAAGCGGGAAGAGTTTCGCCCTTGTCCTTGAAACACACCCCGAATGGAAAAAGGGCGGGATGATCCTCGGGACTTATTCGAACGTCCAGGTCCCGGCCAACGCCAAATTCACGGCCTTGGTCGGATTCCTGAAAGGCGCGACGGCCACCGACGGCGCGACCTTCGAGGTTTACGTCTTCGACCAGACGACTGGGGCCTTCCAGCTCATCGCCGCCAAGGCCGCCCGCGCCGATGGTGTGCTCGACGAGCTCGCGGCCGACCTCGGCCCTTACGCTGGCAAAACGGTGACCTTTCGACTCCAGGTCGCGGCCGGCGAGACGGCCGTCCAGGACTGGGCTGTTTGGGCGTCCGCCGCCGTCACCGAGGCGAGCCCCCAGTTCCAGATGGCCGCCGGCGCTAGGCCGATGGCCACGGCCAAGCTTCCCGCCCAACAGCCGAAGCTGACCAACGTCCAGAGATTCCAGCCGGCCGTCATCAAAAGGATCCCCCTGACGCCCGCCGGTACGGCCCCCGCCAAGCATAAGATCGAGGACGTCGGGCCCCTGCCCATCGAGGAGCCCCTGACCCTCCTCAACCGCATCTACAAGGACAACGAAAAGCCCAATACCTATTATTATCTGCCGCGCGAGATCAACCTCATCCGCGAGAAAGCCACCGGGGACTACCGGGTGAGCGCCGTCTGGACCCAGGACCAGAAGATCCGGACGACCCTGACGCTCCAGGCCAACATCGACCCGGCCGACGTCAAGGTCATGGAGGAAGGCGTCCGGACGGCCAAGGGCTCCGCGGCCGTCCTTAAATCCATGCCCTACGACGAAGCCAACATCATCGACATGAAGGGCTGGGAGGACTGGCAGATCGAGGACATCCGCATCCCAACTTTCGGATCCCTCGAGACCGAGCTGCCCATCAGCATCTCCATGACGCCGGAGACCCTGGCCCAGCTCAAGCCGCTCCTGGAGAAGGAAGGCCTGACCGCGGGCATGCGCATCAAGACCGGGGAGGTCGAACGCGAGATCCCCATCAAGGTCGGGCTCAAGTATTTCACCGGCCGGATGTACTCGCCGCTCGAGGAGCTCGGCTTCTCCTATGACGAGCGGGCTTCGCTCCTGACCCTTCACAACGTCCGCAACCTCTCGGATTTCCCCCTGAAGATCGCCAACGTCAGCCTGCGCTTCAGGCTCCCCAACCGGGAGGAAGTCTACAAAAGCCTCGCCTGCCGGCCGGAGGTCATCATTCCGCCGGGCGAGTCCCGGGACGTCCAGGCCCAGCTCGTCCTCCGCGACCAGCTCCTGGCCGAGTACCGCAAGGTGTTCCCGACGGCGCCGCCGCCGGCCAAGAAAAAGAACCCGCTCGTCGAGAGAGCCATGGGGCTCCTCAAGGACGAGCTCGAGAAGAAGCTGGACAAGGACAAGGAGGCCGCTGCACCGGCCGAAAAGAGCGTCCCGGCCGACCCAAAGATGGACGGCTTCTTCAAGACCTACGCCCGGGGCTACTGGATGGAGGCCGCCCCCGATTTCGACTGCCAGGAATGCCTGGACAAGATCTGGGGGGATATCGAGGTCGTCTCCTATATCGAACGGATGAGAAAGGTCAATGTCGAAGCCCTGGCCAACGTCTTCGACCCGGCGGCCTACGAAACGCCCCTCGAGGTCGAAAAGCTCCACGTCGAGATCCGCTCGCCCTACCTCAGCGCCCAGGCCAACGAGGGCCTGATGGCCGCCGTCGACCTGAGCAAGGACAAGCTCAAGGACCTCGTCGTGGTCTACCTGCCGCTGGCGACCCAGGAGCAGTTCGCCTTCGAGTACAAGGTCAAGGCCGTTCTCAAGACGGGCGAGTCGGCCGAGTCTGTCGAGTGGGAAAAAGTCGTAGATTCTTTGGACCTGACGTTGGGGACATTCCACGTCAAGAGAATCTTCCAGAAATAGCCATGAACGACGGGAGGAGCACCATGAACCGGATCCTGAAGTTATGCTTGTGCCTTGGCCTGCTCGCGGCCCTCATGCCCCTGGCCCTTCGGGCCGAGGTCCTGCTCGATGTCGAGCCCATCCAGGTCAAGAACGCGTTGCTTTTCCGTGACCACGCCGACGCCCACGGCTACCACTACATGCCGCTCGGGCCGCGGATCGCCGTCTGGCCCGACGGCGTGCCGAAGTTCAGCTTCATCCAGTACGTCCGCACGGGGAAGGACATCACCGGCGGCATCCTCCATTTCCTCTGTACCTTCGGGCTGACCGCGGAAGATCTGACCGCGGCCCGAAGGGAGCTCACCAAGGTGGACAAGGACGGCAAGATCCTCGGCCCGGTGATGTTCACCAAGGGCGATTTTCACATCATCTCCGCCTCGGCCGGGGAGGGCGGCGTCTTCGCCCGGAAGGTCTGCGGCACGGGCAAGGCCCCGCTCCTGGCCGGCTCCGAAGCGGCCGTCTCCATCGCCCTGACCGAGGAGGGGTCGACCCTGCTCATGAACTCCTTCAAACAGCCGACCTCGGACGTCTCCGTCCAGTTCGTCCTGACCTACCAGGGTCTGACCCCGGCCTACCAGGCCAAGCTGACCGTCGACTGGGAGAAGGTCTACAACCACAAGGAATTCAAGATGGACGCCGGCAACGTCTTCGTCAGCGTCCAGATCCAAAAGATCTACGCCGAGCTCAAGGAGCAGGGGGCCATCAAACTCGAGGTCATCGGCGAGGACACCAAGATGGACGAGCTCCTGGAAACGGCCTACAACACCATCACCAAAATGATGTTCGACGCCAAGCCCGTCAAACCCGAAGACATCGGAAAATCCCAGGCGTCGACGGGCGGCAACTGGTTCGGCAAGCTCTTCGGCCAGGCCCACGTTGGCTACTACCAGAAAACGGTCAAGATGACCGGGAAGTACACGGTCGACCTGACCCGGAGGAAGCGCGACAGTCGCGAGGTCCCCCTGACCGGCAACATCGGCCACTTCTACAAGGAGCACGGCCAGAATCCGGCCCTCTTCACCGTCGTCGACCTCGACGACCCGACGTTCGAGGAGAGGACGATCAACGTCATCCTCGACGGCGAGGACCTGGAGACCTTCAAGCAGTTCATCAACTTCGCCGGCATCACCTTCAAGAAGGAGTACCAGGACGAGGACATGAAGTCGGTCACCGAGGACCTCGTCTTCGACAAGACCAAGTTCGGGCAGAACGGCAACAAGCTCTCCCTGAACTACCGGCGGAAGGGCGACGCCACGGACAAGTGGCTCGAATACCAGTACAAGCCCCTCTGGAGCTACAGCGGCGGGCTTGAGGTCGCCGGGGACTGGGTCACGACCACCCAGCCGGTGATCACGCTGGCCCCGCCCCACAAGTACCGCTATCTCGAGGTCCTGGCGGACGAAGAGAACATGACCACCAAGGGCGTTATCCGCATCGCCGTCCAGTTCCGGCACAAGAACTTCGGCCGGGAGCTCCAGAAGGAGGTCGTCCTGAGGAAGGGCGAGCCGCTCAACATCAACTATGTCTATTTCCACGAACCCAACAACCTCGATTACGAGTACAACATCACCTGGCTTTTCAAGGACAATACCAAGACCTCCTCGGGCTGGCAGAGCGCCACGGACCCTTTTATCTACGCTTACTACGAGAAATAGGACATGAAGCGGGCCGCGGCCGTCCTCGGATTCCTGGCGTTGGTGTGGGGCGTAGCGGTCTCCGGACTCTACGCCGACCCCCTGCTCTCGAAGCCCGAGACGGTCGGCGGCCGCATCCTCATCTTCCCCGACCACAAGGCGCCGAACGTCTACTACTACGTCCCGGCCGGCCTGGCCCTGGTCCGGTCGTTCGACAAGCCCCAGTTCTTCTTCTACAAGTACGTCTACGTGAAAGCCGACGCGCCCGAGGGACCCCGGACGATCGCCGGCGGCGTGCTCGCCCTCGCCGTCGAGTTCGCGGACGAGACGGAGACGCTCCGGAAGGCGAAAGGCGCCTCCTATGAATACCGGCCCGTCCCGATCGACAAGTTGACCTGTGTCCTGAGCTACAGCCGGCTCGAGGCCGAGGGCGAGGAGGAGAAGAAAGAGGAGCTGGCCAAAAAGGAGCTCCTCTGGACGCGGAAGAGCTTCACCCTGCCGCTCGGCCGCGACTCGGCGAGCTACCTCTGGAAGATCTTCGAGGACGGCAAGGCGACGGGCCTTTCCGTCGAGTGCGAGTTCACCTTCGGCGGCTACGAGATCGACGACGAAGGCAAGCTCAAGGACGGCGAGCGGGACTCGCGGCTGTCCTTCGCCGTGCCCGTCTCCATGGCCGCGGACCCGGGCCTGTTCAAGCTCGTCAACCTGGCCGACAAGGTCTCCTTCAACTACCGGCGGATGAGCGTCCTCTGTTTCGACTTCGTCAACGGCACGAACGGAGAGACCGCCAAGATCACGGCCGAGATCGAGATCCTGACGGCCAAGAAACAGCGCGATTTCGAGACGGTCGCGTTCATGGCCGGGTCCGAGCCCCAGGTCGACCTCGAGTTCGACATCCCCGAGGCCAAGGGCGGGACCTACAAGTACCGTGTGACCCGGATATTCTCGGACGGCCGGTCGGAAAAAAGCGAATGGAAGGCGGGCGGCGAGATGTTCCTCGACCTGTCCACCTACGACATCGAGGCCAAGGACGGCCGAACCTGGATTCCCTGAGAGGGAGGACGGCATGAGATCGAAAAGAGTGCTTCTCGCGGTCGTTTTCGTGCTCGCGGCGGGACTCTTCCTGGCCGCCGAGGTGGCCCTGGACGAGGTCGTCCAGGCCGGCCGCTTCGTGCTTTACCGGGACCACGCCGACGCGCACAAGTACTACTACGTGCCGGACGCGCCGCGCCTCGCGACGAAGCGGGACGGGACGCCCGAGTTCACCTTCATCAAGTACGCCAAGACCGACGGCGAAACCAAGGGCGGGATCGTTCACTTCCTCGTGACCTGGGGCATGACCGAGGGCGAGCTGAGCTCGGCCGAGTCGGCCCTCCGCCTGAAGGACCCGGAGGCCAAGATCGCCGGCCCCGTGCCGTTCAAGGAAGGGACGTTCAAGGTCGTCTCGGCGACGGCGGGCGAGGGCGGGCTTTTCAGCCGCCGGATCGTCGGCGAGGGCAAGGCGCCGATCATGCCCGGCCAGAAGGCGGCCGTTTCGATCGCCCTGACCGAGGAGGGGGCCTCGCTTCTCTGGGAGTCGTTCAAGAACCCGACCTCAGACATTTCGGTCATGTTCGACCTGAGATTCACGGGCGTTTCGCCGGCTTTCCAGGCCAAGCTCAAGGTCAACTGGGACAAGGTCTACACCCAGCACGACATCAAGCTCCACGCCGAAGGCCAGATCAAGGTCGTGAAACTCGAGGCCGACGTCCGGGCCATCCTGGAAGAACTGCGCCAGAAGGGCGCCATCGAACTCGAGGTCGTGGGCGAGAACGAGAATATGCAGAAGATGCTGGACACGGTCTACGCGCATCTCCTCTCGCTCATGTGCGAGAAGGTGCCCGTGGGCCCCGGGGAAGCGGTGAGTCCTCCGGCCAAGAAACGGCCTGTCCCGGCGCCCGTCGGCGATTGGCCGGGAAGCCATCCGGCCTGGTCGATGGGCGTGCTGGAGGATGTCGTCCGCTCGGCGGACGAGCGTCTCCGCGGCGGCCCGTCCTGGGACCAGGAGCAGGTCCAGGCGCAGCAGGCCGCCGGCTCTCCATGCGATGCTCAAGAACGTCAGAGCGCCCAATCATTTGTCAGCAGGGCGGTGGCGCTCCTTCGCGCCCGCAAGTACGTCGAAGCGGCCGAGATGTATCAAAAAGCGTATGACGCCTGCCCGGATCCCGGTTATCTCTACGAGATGGCCGACATCCTGGCGTTTGGCGCCTTGGAACATGGTCGGGCCAGACCCGCTTTCGAGGAATTCCTGCGAAAGACGGAAGGATTGATAGAGTATACCGACCGTCGGGCGACGGCTCAGGCCTGCCTGAACGATTATGACGCGTTCTCTCAGCGCATGGATCTGGCAACGAGTCTCTATGACTCAGGGCGCTACGCCCAGGCCTATGATGAGTTCCGTTGGCTTTATGACCACATCCCCCTCCCCGTGTTCCTCTTCGACTTGGGCGTTTGCCAGAAGGGGATAGGGGACGAGACGGGCGGCCTTGAGGATTACCGGAAAGCGCTCGAGTATTTCGAAGCGGCGATCCGTCTGGCCACGACCAGCCAGAACCCCGAGCGGTTCCAGGGCGACGTGGAGGCCTCCCAAGCGTGTATTGATGCGCTCCGGCCCTTGCTCACAGAAGGAGCCGCGGCCCGGCCGCAGACCGAGCAAGCCCAGGTCTCGACGGAGGAAGCCCGGCGGCAGCGTCGCCAAGAAGCTCAGCAGACGCAACAGCAAGCACAAACGGGGCAGACTCAGGCCACGGGCGCACAAACCGGGGGGGCGAAGCCGCCCGGGACGGTGGACGGCGGGACCAAACCGCCGACCGGCCAGGCCCAGCAGACGACGTCCCAGCAGGGGACCAAGCCCCCCGACACGACGGGCGGGACCAAGCCTCCTACGGGCCAGACGCTGCCTTCCGGGCAGACGCCGCCGGCGAAGACCACGCCCCAGGCGCCCGGTGCCAAACCCGCAGCCCAGGCGCCCGAGGTCAAGCCCATCGTCAGCGTCCAGGTCGGCTATTCCTTCAAGCGGGTCAAGATGTCCGGGAATTATCAGGTCGACATGCGCAAGCGCCTCCGTGAGGACCGCGACATCGTCATGAGCGGCAACATCGGCGGCATCTACCAGAAATACGGCGAGGACAAGCGGTTCTTTACCATTGTCAGCCTGGACGACCCGACCTTCCAGGAGCGCTCGGTCGAGGTCATCCTTGACGGCCAGGACGCCTCGGACTTCAAGAGCTACATCAACAGCGTTTCGGTCCTCTTCCGCAAGCAGAGGTTCTCGGGCGCGCCGATGACGGGCGAAGTGAAATTCATCGACCAGCAGTTCGCCCAGAGCGGCAACCACCTGTCCTTCAAGTACGGGCGGCTGAACGAAGCGTCGACCGAATGGCTTGACTACGAGTACAAGCCGAAGTGGAGCTTCTACGGCGGCGTAGAATGGGAGGGCGATTGGACGAAGACCTCCGACTCGGTGCTGACGCTTTCGCCGCCGGTCCGGCGCCGGACGCTCGAGATCTCGGTCGACGAGGACAACATCCTCAAGAACGCCATCAAAGCCCTGGCCCTGCAGATCAAGCACCGGATCTACGGCAAAGATATCCTCAAAGAGGTCATCATCAACTACGACAAGGGCGACCCCCTGCAGGCCGATTACACCTATATGCACGAGGACGGGAATTTAAGCTACAGCTACAAGGTCGTCTGGCTTCTCCTCGACGGGCGGGAGGTCCATACGGACTGGATGACCAAGGAAAGCCCGTTCATCTACGCCGTCTACACGAAGAAATAGCCGCGAAAGGAGGCTCGAGAGAACATGAAAACGAGATTATTCGCTACGGCCGTCGTGGTTTTATTCGCCGCGTCCTTCCTGGCCGCGGAGGTCGAGCTCGACAAGGCTCCGCTCCAGATCGGCGACGCCCTTCTCTTCAAGGACCACGCCGAGGCCGGCGCCTATTATTACATGCCGAACCAGCCCCGCCTGGCCAACTGGCCGGACGGCACCCCCAAGCTGACCTTCCTCAAGTACACCAAGGCCGGCAAGGAGGAGGCCAAGGGCGGCATCCTCCATTTCTTCGTCAAGTACGGCCTCAACGACCAGGAGCTGGCCAAGGTCCGGCAGGACCTGGCCAAGCTGGAGCCGAACGCCAAGCTCAAGGGGCCCATCGTCTTTAAAAAAGGGACGTTTCTCGTCGTCTCGGCGGCGGCGGGGGAAGGCGGCGTTTTCACCCGGAAGATCATCGGCGAGGGAAAAGCCCCGCTGATCACGGGCTCCGAGGTTTCGGTCTCCATCGCCGTGACCCCGGAAGGAGCGGCCTTCCTCGAGGAGGCCCTGCGCCAGCCGACCTACCCGGTCAGCGTCCGCTTCGATATGACCTACGAGGGTCTGACGCCGAAGTACCAGGCCAATGCGACGATCTCCTGGTCCAAGGTCCGGACCTATTTCGAGC
>MEYF01000055.1:0-12959 GCA_001775755.1 Candidatus Aminicenantes bacterium RBG_19FT_COMBO_65_30
CTATTGACGTATCCCGTCGTATAATGGGTGAGGAGGCGCGAAGATGATAAAATTTCTGCTCTGGCTCATCCTGCTCGTGATTTGCTGGCCGATCGCCCTCATGGCTCTTCTTCTTTTCCCCATCGTTTGGCTCCTGCTCATCCCCTTCCGGCTCCTGGGCATCACCGTGAGCGCCGTCCTGGACCTGTTCAAGGCGGTCATCACCCTTCCGGCGCGCCTGCTGCGAGGGCCGGCCCGGACCTGAGCCCGGCCGGCCGCGGCCGGTTTGCTTTTCGCTCTCCCCTCTCCATATAATAGCCGTCTCCATGGAAGTCCAGGAACACTTCTATTCGGACGATCCTGCCCGCGGCCCGGCTGACGGTAAAACAACTCTGCGAGGCGTCGATTACTTCTTCCTCGGCAACGGGCTCATCCAAGCGGCTGTTCAAGTCACACCGGACGAAGGCGCAACGCCCGTCGGCCTTCTCGTCATGGACCCCGAGCGGCTGGGGCCCAAGCGGGCCGCCCTGACCTTCGACGGGGATACCGGGATCGCGGCGACAGCTCTCGCGCTCGTCGACCGAGGGACCGGACGCAGAGCGCGCGGCGGCTCCGTCCGGGCCCGCTGGCTCCCGGGAGCGGCCGACCCGCGAGTCGAGGTCGCCTGGCGCAGTGGTGCCTATCGCGTCACGGAGCTCTTTTTCTGCCCGGACATGAGGTCAGCGCGGCTCCTGCGCCGGGTCACCGTGACCAGGCCGGCGGCGGGCGGCTCCAAAGTCCGCTTGAGGACAGGGGTCAGGGGGCACGTGATCGAAACCGATCTCGTCTTCCGCGGCCGCGCCGCGAAACCGGTCGTATTCGAATACCGGCTCTCGAAACGGGGCGGAGGGCCGGCCGTCGGGATCCGGCTCGGAACCGATCCGGGTTCCGAACCCGGGTCCGCCGCTCACTGGAAGACGACCGCCGTCTGCCGTTTCTCCGACCCGCTCCTCGACCGTTTCTTCGCGGCGTCCAAGTTCCAGCTTCGGGCCGCGGTCTCGGCTTCGGGCCGGATCGACGGCAGTATCTGGCAGTACAACCTCGAGTGGGTCCGCGACCAGGCGCTCATCGCCCTGGCCCTGACGATGGCCGGCGAGGCCGGACCCGCCCGGACGATCCTGGCCCGCCTTCTCTCCGAGTTCGTCAGCGACGAGGGCGCGACCTTGGACTCGAGCCGCCTCCGCCCCTGGGAGGAAAGCGAGTTCGACCAGAACGGCGTCCTGCTCTTCGCCCTGGAATCCTACTTCCACTGGACGGGCGATCGGGAGCTCATCCGGGACAACTGGAAGAAGATCGAAAAGGCGGCCGCGTTCCCCCTCCGGCGCGAGTTCCGGCACGGACCGTCCGGGCTTCTCGTCAACCGCCGCGAGTTCTGGGAGCGGCACGAGGCCCACGGGGTCCGGATGGGGATGGAGCTCGCCCATCAGCTCTTCGTCGCCATGGGCCTCCGGTCGGCCGGGCGCCTGGCCAGCCTTCTCGGCAAGCCCGAACAGGCCCGAGTCTGGACGGAGGCCGCCGGGAGCCTTCGAGAAGCCATGCTCGGGGACGAGAGATACTCCCTCGTCGGGTCGGGGGCGTTCATCAAGCGCCGCGGCGTCGATGGGAATGTCCAAGATGAGATCGTCCCTCTCGCTGGCTCCTCCCTGCCGCGCCAAGCTCCCCTCTTCGAGCCGGGCCGGCACCTGCTCAACCCGGACACCTCGGCGGCGCTGCCCATCGCCTGGGAATTCATCGACCCGGCCGGCGGCCTGGCCCGGAGGACGCTCGCCTCGATGGAAACGCTGTGGAACCAGCGCTGGATGGGAGGCGGCTACGGCCGCTACCACGTCACTTCGGAGCCCGATTCTCCCGGGCCGTGGCCGTTCGCCTCCCTCTTCGTCGCCCGGGCCGCGTTCGAAGCGGGGGAAGACGCGAAAACGCGCCGCGTCCTCGACTGGCTCGGCCGGGTCCCGGGTTCGCGCGCCGCCTCTTGGTTCGAGTTCTACGGTCCGCGGCCCGTCCCGCCCTATCCCCAGGTCGGGATCATTCCCTGGACCTGGGCGGAGCTCGTTTTCCTGTTCATCCATCACATGCTCGGCGTGAGGCCCGGGGAAAAGACCCTGAGCCTGCGGCCGAGGCTGCTTGAGGGATTCGAGCGGATGGAAGCCGACCTGCCGCTCCGGGGCGGCCGGCTGGAGCTCTCCGTCCGCAGGGCCCGGCGCGGCGAGGAGCCCGGGTACAAGGTCGGTTCCCGCAAGGTCCCCTACCATCGTTACCGCATCGGGGTCGAGCTCCCCGAAAAATTCGACCGCATCTCGGTCCGCGGCATCATTCCCTGAGAGAGGACGCCCATGGCCAAGAGAAGGATCCACCTCGTTTCGAACGCCCACCTCGATCCGGTCTGGCTCTGGGAGTGGCAGGAAGGCGCCGGAGAAGCCCTGTCCACGTTCCGCCAGGCGGCCGAATTCTGCGAGAAGCACGAGGGTTTCGTCTTCTGCCACAACGAAGCCGTGCTCTACCAATGGGTCGAGGAGTACGAGCCGGCCCTTTTCCGGAGGATCCGCAAGCTCGTCCGGGAGAAAAAGTGGCACGTCATGGGCGGCTGGTATGTCCAGCCCGACTGCAACATGCCGAGCGGCGAGTCGTTCGTCCGCCAGGTCCTCCTCGGCCGGCGCTATTTCTCCGAAAAGTTCGGCGTCGAGCCGCGGACGGCGGTCAACCTCGACCCCTTCGGCCACACCCGGGGCCTCGTCCAGATCCTGGCCAAGAGCGGCTACAGCGCCTATCTCTGCTGCCGTCCCGGCAACAAGGAATGTCCGCTTCCTCGCGACGAATTCGTCTGGGTCGGCTACGACGGCTCCGAGGTCCTGGCCAACCGCGCTTCGGCCCATTACTGCTCGGCCGGCGGCAAGGAGCGGGAGCGGCTCGAAAACTGGCTCGCGGCGAACCCGGAAGGCGGCCTGGTCATCCATCTCTGGGGCATCGGCAACCACGGCGGCGGACCGTCGCGGAAGGACCTCGACGACCTGGCCGCCCTGATGAAAGAGCGCCCGGACCTCGAGCTCGTCCACTCGACGCCGGACGCCTACTTCCGGGAGCTCGAAGCGGAGCGCGCGACGCTCCCCCGCCGTGACAAGGACCTTAACCCCTGGGCCGTCGGCTGTTATACGTCGATGTCCAGGGTCAAGCAGGGCCACCGCCGGCTCGAGAACGAGCTTTATTCGGCCGAGAAAATGGTCACGACGGCCTGGCTCCAGGGCCTCATGCCCTATCCGCGGGCCGCCTTCGAAGAGGTCATGCGCGACCTGGCCTTCACCGAGTTCCACGACATCCTGCCGGGCTCGGCCATCCCAGCCGGCGAGGAGGGCGCCGTTCGCATGATCGGTCACGGCCTCGAGATCCTGGCCCGGCTCAAGGCCCGGGCCTTTTTCGCCCTGGCCGCGGGCGAGCCCAAAGCGGCCGCGGGGGAGATCCCCATCTTCGCCTTCAATCCCCATCCGTACCCCGTCCGGACGCTCGTCGAGTGCGAATTCGAGCCCTGGGAGCCGAACTTCGAGAAGACCGTCTGGAAGCCGCGGGTTTACGCGCGGGGGAAAGCGCTCCCCTCGCAGGCCGAGAAAGAGGACAGCAACCTCAGCGTCGAGTGGCGCAAGCGCGTCGTCTTCGAGGCCGAGCTCGCTCCCGGCCGGCTGAACAGGTTCGCCTGCCGCCTCGAAAAAGCGCCGGAAAAGCCGAAGGCGGCGGTCGCAGAGAAGGACGGCGCCGTCACCGTGACGACGGCCGGCCTCACGGCCTCGGTCAACGCCCGCACGGGTCTCCTCGACGTCTATCGGGCGGGGAACATCGAATTCCTCAAGCCGGGCGCGTTCGCGCCCCTCGTCATCCGGGATGACGCCGACCCCTGGGGCATGAAAGTCCGGAGCTTTCGGGCGCTCGAGGGAGCGTTCGCCCCGGCCTCGCCCGAAGAGGCCGCCCGCTTTGCCGGGATCCGGGAAGGCGGCCTCGCCCCGGTCCGCGTCATCGAGGACGGCGAGGTCCGGACCGTCGTCGAATCGATCCTTTCGTACGGGGCCTCGCGCATCGCCCTCCGCTACAAGATCCCCAAGAGGGGGACGGAGATCGAGGTCGACGTCCGCGTGTTCTGGGCCGAGCGCGACACGATGCTGAAGCTCGGCCTGGCGCCGAAGCTCAGGGCGCCGCGCTTCATGGGCCAGGTCGCCTACGGCGCCGACGAGCTGCCTTCGAACGGCGATGAGGCCGTCGCCCAGAAATGGCTGGCCATCGTATCGGAGAAGGACGGGGCCGCGTTGACCGTCGTCAACGACGGCGTCTACGGTTCGGATTGGAACGGCACGGAGCTCCGCCTGTCCCTCCTGCGTTCCCCCGCCTACGCCGCGGACACCTGGGAGGACAATCTCGCCGTCGCCCGGGACCGGTTCATCCCCCGCCAGGACACGGGCGAGCGGACGTTCCGCTTCTGGCTCGACGGCGGCCCGCTCGGAGAGCGCATGGAGAAGATCGACCGCGAGGCCCTCGTCCACAACGAAGCGCCCTACGTCCTCGCCTACTTCCCGCCGGGCGGAGGGAAGCGGGCGCTCCCGGGAGTCGTCGTCGAAGGCGGCGCGGTCGAGGTCACGGCCTTCAAGAGATCCGAGGACGGCCGGGACGTCGTCGTCCGGCTGTTCGAGCCGACCGGCGCCGCGCGCAAGGCCGTCGTCAAGCTGCCGGCCTTCGGGGCCGTCACGAGGGTCGGTCTCAAGGGCTTCGAGCTCCGGACGCTCCGCTACAACAGGCGGACGGGGAAATTCGCCGAAACCGACCTTCTCGAGCGGAGAACGGGGAAGACTTGACTTCCAAGGAAAGGGTCTACGCGGCTCTCGAAGGGAGGATCCCCGACCGGGTTCCCTATGGGGAATTCGCCGTCGACTTCGACACGGTCGAGCGCGTCCTCGGCCACGAGACGTTCCTCCGGGCCAAGGCCAAGTCCCAGATCGCCTTCTGGGAGGGACGGCACGACGAGGTCGCCGCGAGCTGGCTCGAGGACCATATCGCGCTCCATCGGAAGCTGCCGCTCGACATCGTCACCTTCCCCATGGCGACGTGGGAGATGCCGCCCCCCGGCGAAGGACCGCCGCCGCGGCGGATCGACGCCAACACGTGGGAGGACCGGGAAGGCCGTGTCTACAAGCGGTCGGAGGCGACCCAGGACATCACCTGTGTCCACGACCCGGTCCGGGACGCCCGGGTCTTCACCGCGGCCGAGTTCGAGAAGGAGCCCGAGCCGCCGCGGCGCGACGAGCGGTCCTGGCGGATCCTCGACGCGGTCGTCCGGGAATATCGGGACGAGAAGTTCATTTGCGGGCCGTCGGGAGGCTCGGTCGGCATCGTCTTGTTGGGCGGCATGGAGCGGGGGCTTCTCGAGCTCGCCGCGAACCCTGAGGCCGTCCGGGCGGCCACGCGGTGCCTCGTGCGCCGGCAGGACCTGGCCGACGAGGTCTTCATCCACCCCGACTCCGACGCCGTGATGTGGGCCGAGGACCTCGGCTACAAGACGGGGCCGCTCATCGGGCCGGCCATGTTCAAGGATTTTTTCCTCGAAGCCAACAAGCAGCGGGCCCGGAACGTCAAGGGCAAGTACGGCAAGAAGATCCTCAAGCACTGCTGCGGCAACATCAACATGCTGCTCGATTTCTTTGTCGAGATCGGCTTCGACGCCTACCAGTCCATCCAGCCGACGGCCGGAATGGACATCTGCCGCTTGAAGAAGGATTACGGCGACAGGATCGCGCTCTGGGGCGGCGTCGCCGTCGAGAACCTCGTCGGCGGGACGCCGGAGGACGTCCGCGCCGACGTCCGCCGGGCCATGGAATGCGCCAAGCCGGGCGGCCGCTTCATCCTCGGCGCGAGCCACAGCATCGCCGTGGGCACGCGATACGACAACTACATGGCCATGCTGGACGAACACGGGAAACTGTGCCAGTATTGACGCGGAGGAGCGGATCATGCCTGAGCCCGTATCGTTGGTGATGGTCGGGGTCGGCGGCATGGGCGCGGTCTATGTCAAAGAGCTCCTCGAAAATAAGGATGCCGGGCTCTTCCGCATCGCCGGCGCCGTCGACCCTATGCCCAACCGCTGCCGGCAATATGTCGAGATGCGGGCCATGGGCGTGCCGTGCTTCGTCAGCCTCCAGGATTTCTACAGGAACCGGACGGCCGAGCTGGCCGTCCTCTCCTCCCCCATCCAGTGGCACAAGCCCCAGACCTCGTTCGCCCTGGCCAAGGGCAGTCACGTCCTCTGCGAAAAGCCCGCGGCGGCGACGATCCAGGACGTTCGCGAGATGATCGGGGCGGAGAAGGCCTCGTCCCGTTTCGTCGCCGTCGGCTATCAGTGGTCTTTCAGCTCGGCCGTCCAGGCGCTGAAAGACGACATCCGGTCGGGGCATTTCGGCGCGGCAAAAAGATTCAAGTGCCTCTACCTCTGGCCGAGGGACGAGGCCTACTACCGGAGGAACGACTGGGCGGGAAAGAAACGCGACGCCGAGGGCGCCTGGGTCCTCGACAGCCCGGCCCAGAACGCCATGGCCCACGACCTTCACAACATGTTCTACCTCCTGGGACAGGGGACGGACGCAGGCGCCAGGCCCGTCGAGGTCGAGGCCGAGCTCTACCGGGCCAATGCCATCGAGAATTTCGATACGGCCGCCGCGCGCGTCCGGACGGCGGAGGGCGTCGAGATCCTCTTCCTCGCGAGCCACGCCTCGAGCGAGGACAGGGGGCCGGTCGCGCGCTACGAATTCGACAAGGCCGTCGTTCGCTGCGACAGCCGGACCTCGGGCCTGTGGGCCGAATTCGCCGACGGGACGCGCAAGGACTACGGCGTCCCCGACGCCGAGCCCATGAACAAGCTTTGGCGGTCGATCGCCGGCGTCCGTGACGGGACGCGGCCGCTCTGCGGGCTGGAGGCGGCCTCGAGCCAGATCCTGTGCATGAACGGCATGCAGGAGTCCATGCCGGAGATCCGCGATTTCCCGGCCGGGCTCGTCCGCGCCGTCGAAGCGGAGGGCAAACGCCGGATGGTCGTGGAGGGGCTCGACGAGGCGCTGGGGAGCTGTTACGAAGCCGGCCGGCTCCCGTCCGAGTTGGGCGTTCCGTGGAGCGCGAAAGGGACGGCTATCGACCTCAGGGAATACGCGGCCTTCCCCTCGCATTGAGCGGCATGCGGATCGAGATCCAGAAGATCGTCTACCCCGGCCGCCGTCTGGGCCTGGCCGAAGGGAAGGTCGTCTTCACGGATCGGGGGCTTCCCGGCGAAGCCGTCGAAGTCGAGGTTTTCAAAGACCGGAGAAGCTACGCCGAGGCGCGGACGGTCCGGATCGTCGAGCCCTCGCCGTCGCGGGTCGAACCGCGCTGCGCCCATTATCTCGCCTGCTCGCCCTACCAGGACATGGATTACGCCCTCGAGCTCGAGGTGAAGAGGGCCCAGGTCGCGGAGATCATGTCCCGCGAGCTCAAGCGCCCCTTCGAGAACCTGAGCGTGACGCCGTCACCCGAGATCTGGGGTTACAGGAACAGGATCCGGCTGCGGGTCCTGAGGGAGGGCGGCGCGGCCAGGTTCGTCTACAACGAGCCCGGAGAGCGGGCCTCGTTCGTGGCCGTCGACAGGTGCCATCTCGTCCCGGACAGGGTGAACGACCTGCTGGCCCGCATCCTCGAGATCATCGAGGGCGGGCCGTTCGCCTCCGTCGAGGGCGTCGAGGTCAGGACGAGCCGGTCGAGCGGCGAGTCCCTCATCGTCTGCGACCTCGCCGCGGGAGCCGAGGCGGCGGGGCTGGGAGAGGCCTTGGCCGGGATCAAGAAGGAATTCGTCCTGGCGGGGGCGGTCGCCTCGATCTACGATGGGAAAAAGTTCCGGGACGAGCGGCTCTTCGGGCGGGACTTCATCGAGGAGAGCGTCCGCGGCCTGACGTTCCGGATCGGCGCCCGGTCCTTTTTCCAGGCCAATATCGGCATCCTCGAGCGGGTATTCGACGACATCGCGGCCGCCGTAGCCCCTCAAGCCGAGGCGGTCGTCGCCGATCTCTACTGCGGCCTGGGGACGTTCGGCATCTTCCTGGCGAAAAAGGCCCGGGAGGTCTTCGGCGTCGAGTCGGAGGCCGGGAACATCGCCTTCCTGAAGAAGAACCTGGCTCTCAACCGCGTCGGGAACTTCGCCGTCTGCGAAGGGACGAGCGAGGACTGGCTCCCGGAGATCCTGGAGAGGACGCCCGGCGTCGTCATCCTCGACCCGCCGCGCAAGGGTGTCGATCCGGGGATCGTCCGGGGACTCGTCGAGGACCCGGTGCCGCTCCTTCTCTACCTGTCGTGCAATCCGACGACGCTGGCCCGTGATCTCAAGGGGCTCCTCGAGGCGTACGCCGTCGCCGACCTGCGCGTCTACGACTTCTTCCCCCACACCCCCCACATCGAGACGCTGGCGATCCTCGAACGCCGTGGGTCCCTCTCCTGAATCGGGGCCACCAGGCCCTTCATCAGCCGGGCGGCGGTGCCGGCTATTCCTTGAAACGCCCGGCCAGCTGACCACAGGCCGCGGCGATGTCGCTGCCCTTGGACAGGCGCAGGATGGTGTTGACTTTCCGTTCCTCGAGCCAGCGCTTGAAGCGGGCGACGTCGGCCTCGGTCGGCGTCTCGAACTCCCGGCCTTCTACGGGGCTGTAGGCGATCAGGTTGACCTTGGCCCGGAGCCGGCGGGCGATCGCGGCCAGGCCGTCGGCGTCGTCGAGGGAATCGTTGAGGCCGCGGATGACGATATACTCGAGCGTGATCATGCGGCCGCCGGAATGGACGTACTCCTCGGCCGCCCGGACGACCTCCTCGAGGGGGAAGCGGCGGTTGATGGGCATGAGCCGGTCGCGGAGCCTGTCGGTCACGGCGTGGAGGGAGAGCGACAGGTTGACCTGGAGGTCGAGGGCCGCGAGCCGCTTGAACGAGTCGACGAAACCCGCCGTCGAGACGGTCAGGCGCCGGGCGGCGATGCCCAGCCCTTCGGGCGCGTTCATGATGCGCAGGGCTTTCTCGACGTTGGCCCAGTTGTCGAGGGGTTCGCCCATGCCCATGAAGACGAAGTTCGTCGGCTCCAACCCGAGCGAGTGCTGGAGATAGAGGACCTGGCCGGTGATCTCGGACGGGGCGAGGTTGCGCTTGAAGCCGTGGAGGCCGCTGGCGCAGAAGGCGCAGGCGAACTTGCAGCCGACCTGGGTCGAGAGGCAGACCGTCAAGCGCTTCCGCGCCGCGATGAGGACGGTTTCGATGTGCTCGCCGTCGCGGAGCCGGAAGAGGAATTTCGTCGTCCCGTCGGAGGACTCGCGCTTGTCGGCGAGCTCGAGGGCGCCGATGCGGAAGCGGGAGGCGAGCTTCTCGCGCAGATCTTTGGATAGGCTGGTGAAATCCTCAAACTTCGCCGCCCTCTTCTTGTAAAGCCAATCGAAGATCTGGGACGCCCGGAACGGCCTCTCCCCCATCCGCTCGAGCTCCGCGCGCAGCTCCTCGAGGCTCAAGTCACGGATGTCTTTTTGTTCTTGAGGCGATTTCATCTTGCGCGGCTCATTATACCTCCCTCCCCAATTGAAAAGAATAGGCCGAGGGACGTTGCCCGGGCAGCGTCCCCTCGGCTCTACCGGATGTTCACCATGAGCCAGAGGAGGAGGATGATGACGCCGACGAGGAGCCAGCAGCCGCCGAAGCCGATGACGTCGATGAGCTTCGGCTTCATGATCTCCCAGTTCGAGCCCGGCTTGAGCTTCCGTTTTTCGACCTCCTCGTAGTGTTCGACGGCGTGCCGCAGGGCCCGCTCCTCCTCCTCGGGCGTCGGCTGGACCGGCGTGTGGACCCGGGCGAAGAAGCGGTCGAGGTCGGACTTGGGCACCGGTTTCGTCACGGCGCTCAGCAGGAAGAGCAGGAGGAACGGGAACAGGGCGTCGAAGCCGAAGCGGACCGCGCTCAGCTGGGCCTTTGAGGAACCCGAGAAGTCGGCGCCGAACCAGCTCAGGACCCAGAGCTCGGCGTGGAAGCGGCCGATGCCGATGCGCGGCGAGGCCGGGTCCGTCGCGTCGCGGCGGGCGACCTTCTCGTAGAAAATGCCCTCGGGCGGGCTGGTGTGCTCCTTGCGGATGACCTCGCCGACCTTGGCCGCCCGGCCCGCTTCGACGTCCTCCCGCACGGCCTGCGTCGTGATGGTGACCGTTTGCGCCCGGGTTTCGCGGAGGAAGCCCGGCCGCGTCCTCGCCCACTCGAGCGACTGGAAGACATTGGGGACGAAAGCGTAGATCGCGAAGCAGATGAAGACCTGGGCGATGACGGCCGTCCTGGTCACCCGCCGCCAGAGGAAGCCCAGCCAGATGGCCGCGCCGAAGATGGCCGGGAGCGAGATGAAATACTTGAAGAGGTCGAGGAGGTTGCCGATGAAGAGGGCCACGCCCACGCCCCCGAGGAGGGTCGCGCCGATGGCGACGCGGCCGACGTTGATGAGGTGGCGGTCGGACTTGGGTTTGACGAAGGGCTGGTAGAGGTTGCGGATGAAAAGCGCCGAATACGCGACGCTCGACCCGGCCAGACTCGACATTTTCGCCGACAGGACGCCGGCCATCATCAGCCCGATGGCCCCCGGGAAGAGCAGGTCCATCGTCATGTGGCCCCAGATGAGGTCGGGGTCGTGGAGCTTGCCGGAGTAGAGGGCGATGGCCAGGAGACCGGTCAGGGCCCAGAAGATCATGATGAAGCGCTTGAAGAACATGCCGCCGATCATGCCGACGCGGGCCGTCATCTCGTTCTTGGCCGAGCCGGCCGTCTGCATGCCCGAGGCGACGGCGATGATGGAGACGAGGTTGGCCAGGACCATGGCCAGGATGGTGTACCAGGCGTATTCGCTCGTCGCCGCCGACCCGAAGAGCCGGAACATGAAGTCCGGGACCGAAGCGTGGAGGCCGGCGAAGCCGCCGACCCGGTGGAGGGCAATGGGAATGAGCATCAACGAGAACGTCGTCAGGAGGAACCCCTGGATGACGTCGGTGATGGCCGCGGCGAGAAAGCCGCCCATCATCGTGTAAACGGCGACGATCACGGTGTAGACGAGGTAGATCCCCACCGAATCGGTGTAGGAGATGAAGGCCTTGAGCTCGCCCTTCTTCTGGCGCTCGCCGAGCTCGGTCAGGCGTTCCTCGTCGGCCGGGGCCAGATCGGACTTCTCCGCTTTCGCCTTGAGCGCCTGATATTCGTTGAACAGGTCGACGCTTTGTCTCTCCTGGAGGGTGTATTTCTCGACCGGCTTGGGCGTCAGGGCCATCATCGTCTTGGCCGCGACCATGTAGCCGACGCCGTTGCCGAGGAAAGCCATGAACAGGGTGAAGACGGCGAAGGCGGCGCCCAGGAACCGGCTCTTGAAGCGCTCGGCGAAGAAATCGCCGATGGTCACCAGCCGGACGCGGCGGAAGAAGGCCGTGGTGAACCAATAGAACGGCGTCAGGAAGAGGACGAGGTACTGGATCCACATGCCCCCGATGCCCTGACGGTAGACCTCGCGGGAGACGATGATGGCCTGGTCGGCGTTGGTCGACGTCCCCAGGTTGAGGAAGAACTGGTAGAACTTGCCCAGGCGGCGGCCGGCGACGTAGAAGTCCTCGGTCGTCTTCGTCCTGCGCGAGGCCCGCCAGCCGAGCCCGAGGACGATGAGGATGAAGACGAGGACGATGGCGAAATCGAGGACGTGCAATCCGACGATCGTCATGTTAATTCGGGGACACAATACTCAAGGCCCGTTTATAGCACGCCCTTGATATCATGGTCAATCATACGGGAACAGAGCGCGGCTGTATGGGATTGACGTGCGAGGGCGTCTCTGCTATACGATGACATCCATGTTCGAATCCCTCGCGGCGTCCCGCTCGCTCGGCGAGATCCTCGCCCTCGCCTCGGGATTCGTCTGGGCCGTGGCCGTCATCCTGTTCCGCATCAGCGGCCGACGCGTCCATCCCATCGGGCTCAACCTGTTCAAAACGTCCCTGGCCCTCGTCATCATGGCCCCGACCCTGCTCGTCCTGGGCGAGCCGCTCTTCCCGGACGTCCCGGCCGCGACCACGGGCCTCCTCCTCCTCAGCGGCATCCTGGGCATCGCCGTATCCGACACGCTTTTCTTTCACGCCCTCAACAGGCTCGGGGCGAGCCTTACGGCCATCGTCGACTGCTTCTACAGCCCGTTCGTCATCGGCCTGTCCTTCCTTTTCCTCGGCGAACGGCTGACGGTCTGGCAGCTCGTCGGCGCGGCGCTCGTCGTCTCCGCGGTCCTGACGATCTCGAGAGAAAAGAGCGCGGAGAAGCTGGACGGGAAAAACCTCGTCGTCGGCATCCTCTACGGCGTCCTGGCCATGTTCTTCGTCGCCTTCGGCATCGTCATGGTCAAGCCCGTCCTGGGGACGGTTTCGGTCTTCTGGGCGACCCTCGTCCGGCTCGCCGGCGGCTCGATGGCGCTCGTCCTCATCGTCCCCTTCCTCAGGAACCGGCGGGCCATTTTCGCCCCCCTGGCCGAGCGCCGCAACTGGAAAGCCCTCATCCCGGCGGCCTTCTTCGGTTCCTACCTGTCGCTCGTCCTGTGGATGGGCGGCATGAAATACGCCAAGGTTTCGGTCGCGGCCGTCCTCAACCAGCTCAACACGATCTTCATCGTCATTATCGCCGCCGTTTTCTTGAAGGAACGCCTGACGGGATGGAAGATCGCCGCGGTCATCATGGCTTTAGTCGGGGCCTATTTGGCCTCGATGCCCTTTTAGCCGGGACTCTTCATCAGCCCGGACTGGGCGAAGAGTTTCACGCTCTGCGCCGCGCCTCCGGCGCCGTCTCGATTCGCGAATTCTCCAGGCCGAGGCCGGCCGATAAAATGATCAGCCCTTGGTCGCCAGCTTGGCCTCGATCCA
>MEYF01000055.1:13056-13244 GCA_001775755.1 Candidatus Aminicenantes bacterium RBG_19FT_COMBO_65_30
GCGCTGAAGCCGGAATCCGACGACACGCCTCTGTCACCGGCGCTGACACTCCTGTCGGCCCGGCCGGCCATCATGTCCCTCAGGATCTGGTTGGTCATGCCGCCCCATTCAAAACCGAGAAGGATCGTTTGGCCCGGCTCGGCGCCGATCCCGCCCAGCTGGTTGACCCGATTGAGGGGGATCCTGAA
>MEYF01000055.1:13378-13520 GCA_001775755.1 Candidatus Aminicenantes bacterium RBG_19FT_COMBO_65_30
GGCGGATCTCGGCCTTCTGCGCCTCGGTCAGGACCTGCCCTCGTATCTCTAAGTTGGCGATCAAGGCATCCGCGGTATACTGCTTTTTCTGGAACAGGATGCCGTAGTCCTTGCTCTTCTTCGTCCCGGTCGTGAAGAAGAT
>MEYF01000055.1:13711-14055 GCA_001775755.1 Candidatus Aminicenantes bacterium RBG_19FT_COMBO_65_30
GGCCAGGCCGGGAGCCATGAGGACAGTAAGCGCGGCCAAAACCGCGCTGAAGAACATGGATTTTCTGCTCATGCCAACCTCCTCGGGCTCATCGAGCCCAATCGATGCAAAGTCCACTACATGATAATTATAACATATTCCGCGTCAAGGCGAACGGTCCCAGGCATCAAAAACGGCCTCGACGTTTTCCGGCCGGGCGCCGATGCCGAACTCGCACTGGGCGATGACCCCGCCGTGCCGGTCGAAGGCCCGCTTCGCTCGCCGGACCGCCGCCCGGACGTCGTCGGGCGTCCCGTAAGGAAGGAGGTGCTGGCGGTCGACCTCCCCCCAGAACGTGATCTTGC
>MEYF01000055.1:14090-21717 GCA_001775755.1 Candidatus Aminicenantes bacterium RBG_19FT_COMBO_65_30
CAAAAGACCTGGGAATTGATCGCGTCGACGCCGATCTCGACGATGTCCGGGAATATCGCGGCGATGTGCCCGTCGGAGTGCATGAAGATGTACTTGCCGTGCTTGCGGGCGATCTTCGCGTAATCGCGGTAGAGGGGCTTGAAGACCTCGCGCCAGAGGCCGGGCGAGATGAGGAGCGCATTCTGGCTGCCCCAGTCGTCGGCGAAAACGAGGGCGTCAACCTCGGTCGAGGCCCAGATCTCGAGCTCTTCCTTGAAGAAGCCGTGGATTTTCTCGAGGAGCCGGACGAGTCCTTCGGGGCGCTCGGCCAGGTCGGCGTAGAGGTTTTCCGAACCGCGGAGGAACTGGAGCTCCTCGAAGGGCCGGACCGAAGTTTTGGAAAGGACGAAAGCGCCGGAGGCCGCGCAGAAGTCATCGACCTTTTTGACGTCGACGCTCAGCTTCTCCCGGGGGACGCGGACCGCGTCGAGGTCGGCCCAGGTCTTGAGGATGGGGTCCTTGACCTGGCCGATGATGCCGGCCTGCTTGTTCTCGAAGCGGCAGCCCCACTCGTCGATGTAGACGCCGGGCTCGTATTCCTGTCCCGACGTCCTCAACGGTTCCCTTAGAAAGGCCGGGCATTGGACGATGTCGTCAGGGTACTTTTTCCGTATGGCGGCCAGCTCCGCCGGCCAGGTCATCTCGGCCCAGGGCAGGACCCAGAGCTGGCGGGGGATCCTCGCCGGCGAACGGAATTCGAGGCTGTCAGCGACGAGTTCGCGCGAGGTCATGTCCATGGGGGCGGCGGCCTTGGTCCGGGGCGACAGCGCCGGGCGCCGTCAGGCGGCGATGAGCCGGCCGATCTCCTCGACGGCCGACGCGGCGTCGGGGGCGTAGCCGCGGGCCCTGATCTGGCTGGCGTAGTCTCGGGTGACGGGCGCGCCGCCGATGACGACGGGGATCGTGAGGCCGGCCTTTTCGACGGCCTCGACGACGCTCTTCATCTGGACCATCGTCGTCGTCAGCAGGGCGGAGAGGGCGATGGCCCCGGCCCCGCTGGCCTTGGCCGCTTCGAGGTACTTCTCGGGCGCCACGTCGACGCCGAGGTCGACGATCTTGTAGCCGTTGCCGCGGAGCATCATGGCCACGAGGTTCTTGCCGATGTCGTGGAGGTCGCCCTTGACCGTCCCGATGACGACGATGCCCCGGGGCTTGACGCCGGCCCTGACGAGATGGGGCTCGAGCTTGGCCAGCCCCGCGTTCATGGCCCGGGCGGCGACGAGGACCTCGGGGATGAAGACCTCGTTGTTCTTGAACTGGACGCCGAGACGTTCCATCCCGGGGATGAGGCCTTCGTTCAGGATCTTGGCGGCCGGCAGTCCGGCGGCCAGGGCTTGGTCGACGAGCGACTCGACCTCGGCTTTTTTCCCTACGATCAGGGCTTCCTGCATCTCCTTGAGCATCTCGACTCTCCTCTCCGGCGAACGAAGGTGGTTATCTATTTTTCCCCGTAGATGAACGGAAAGCTGACGAAGATCTGAAGGTTCGATGTCCGGACGGCAACAACCGCGGCGGGGTCCTTGAGAATGTCGGCCAGCCCCGCCTGATAGCGGACGTGGAAGACGAGCCCCTCGCCCCGGCGCGGCTTGGTCATGACCCAGGAGGCCTCGAAGACGAGCCCGTAGTCGAGCGACCGGTATTCGTCGGAGACGTCCCTCTTGTAGCGCAGTTCTTCGCCGGTCGCGAGATCCGCCCGGAAACGCTCTTCGGCGGAGGTCCGGAACCCGACGAAGGGACCGGCGGCCAGGTGGATTCGACCGCCCAGCCGGTATTTCGCGAGGACGGGGATGTCCACGTAGTTCAGGACGAGCGCGCTCCCGTCGGGCGGATCGAAAAAGGGGTCGAGCCCGGGGTCGCCGGTCGTGAGCAGGGGGATCCCGGTGACGCCCTTCCGGGAGACGGGCGTGACCTCGGGGACGAGAAAGAGCTTGCCGCTGAGCTTTATCGTGGCGAAGAGGCCGAGGTTGGCCCCGCCCAGCCGCTCCGTGTCCTCGGTCCCTTTCAAGGTGCCGCAGCTCATGCCGAGCTTCAGACTGAAGTAGAGCCTTTCGGTGGCAGCCTTGTCCCCGGCGATCTGGCCGACGAGGGATGATTGGGCCAGGGCCGAACCCGATATCATCAGAAGGATCACAGCAAGCGCGACGGCGGCTTTTTTCACAGTTACGGAAGGATATCCCAAGCCGGTCCCTTTTTCAAGGCCGGTCCGTACGGCCACGGGGACCGGAATCCGACGGCCCGAGGGGTCTGTCCAGCAGGCCCCAAAACTGATAGAATGAGGCCGCCGGACGGAACCATGAGAAAGCTCAAGGTCGGAGTCGACAGCTATAGCCTGAAACCCCTCGACCTCTCCCCTTTCGAGCTCCTCGAGTGGGCGGTCATGAACGAGGCCGAGGGCGTCCAGTTCTCCGAGATCAACGTCCCGCCGGGAACGGCCCTGGACAGGACCTTCCTCCAGGAGCTGCGGAGCTACGCCGAAGAGAACCGCCTCTACATCGAGTGGGGCGGCGCCGAGCACATCCCGCTCCACCTCGACACCGGCAAGGCGAAGGACATCTTCGCCGCGAACCGCAGGGCGGCCGAGCAGGCGTTCCACCTGGGCTCATCGACCGTCCGGTCCTGTTCGGGCGGGCTGATGCGTTGGAAGAAGGAGTCCCCGTCGACCGACGAGTTCCTCCGCCTGATGGCCGCCGCCCTCCGCGAACACAGGCCGATGCTCAGGGATTTCGGCGTCGTGCTGGCCATCGAGACCCACTTCGAGTTCACCTCGTTCGAACTCCTCCGGCTCTTCGACATGTGCGGCGCGACCCCGGGCGAATACCTGGGCATCTGCCTCGACACGATGAACCTCCTGACCATGCTCGAGGACCCCGTGCCGGCGGCGCGGCGGCTCCTCCCTTGGATCGTTACGACCCACGTCAAGGACGGCGGCCTGATGCTGACAGGGGACGGCTTCGTCTCGTTCACGGCCGAGGCGGCGAAGGGCGTCGTCGATCTCGCGGCCATTTTCGAGTCGCTCGCCGCCGTCCACCCCAAGATCACCCTGACCGTCGAGGACCACGGCGGCGACTTCCTCATCCCCGTCAACGACCCGGAATTCCTGGCCCGCTTCCCCGATCTGTCGGTGCCGGAGCTCGTCCGCCTGCTCGGCCTCTCCGTCCGGACCCGCGCCCTCATGGACGCGGGGAAGCTCTCCGTCCTGCCGAGGGACCGCTGGCCCGCGGTCTGCGAGCAGCGCGTCAAGCGCGACATCGCAGCCGTCCGCCGCATCGTCGTCGGACATCCGGGGTAGGCGACGATGGCCGCGCACGCGAAATTCCGCCTCCGCTCGGCCGACGATCTCCGCGCCGAGGCCGGCCGTCTCGGCCTCGACATTCCTTATAATGAGAGCGTCTCCGTCCTGCTCGAAAAAGCTCCGCTGGCGGGCCGGGAGATCCCCAACCGGCTGGCCGTCCTGCCCATGGAAGGGGCCGATGCGGAAGCCGGCGGGGCGCCTTCCGAGTGGACGCGGCGAAGGTACCGGAGATACGCCGCCGGCGGCTGCGGACTCATCTGGTGCGAGGCGACCGCCGTCCGTCAGGACGGGCGCTCCAACCCAGGGCAACTCTTGCTCACGGAAAGAACGCTCGGCGGATTCGCCAAGCTCGTCGACGAGGCCCGCGCCGCGGCCAAAAAGGAGTGGGGCCCGGGCCATCGGCCGCTCCTCGTCCTCCAGCTGACCCACTCCGGCCGCTTCTCCAAGCCGGAGGGAACGCCCCGGCCTCTGATCATCCAGCATAATCCGCACCTCGATCCGCTCCACGGCCTCGCTCCCGATCATCCGCTCGTTTCCGACGGAGAGCTCGGCGCGATCCGGGACGACTTCGTCGAAGCGGCCGATCTCGCCGCCGCCGCCGGGTTCGACGGCGTCGACGTCAAGGCCTGCCACGGCTACCTCCTCGCGGAGACCCTGGCCGCCCACAGCCGGACGGGGAGCCTCTACGGCGGCCCGTTCGAGAACAGAACGCGTCTCCTCCTCGAGACCGTCCGTCTCATCCGCGAGGAAGCGCCGGGGCTTCTCGTCACCAGCCGCCTTTCGGCGACCGACACCGTCCCCTTCCCTTTCGGCTTCGGCATGGACCCCGACGAGCCGGAAAGAACCGATCTCGCCGAAGCCAAGGCGCTCATCGGCCTTCTCGTTCGGGCCGGCGTCCGCTTCCTCTCGCTGTCGCTCGGCATACCCTACTGGAAGCCGCACTTCGGCCGGCCGTTCGACAAGCCCGTCCCGGGCGGCAAGGTCCCCAAGGAACACCCGCTCGAAGGCGTCGCCCGGCATCTCCGCGTCGCGGCCGAGCTGCAGCGGACTTCGCCGGGAACCGCCGTCGTCGGCGCCGGCTACTCCTGGCTCCGGGCGTTCGGGCCGGGCGTCGGCGCGGCCATGGTCGGCGCCGGCCGGACCGCCGTCGTCGGATTGGGCCGCGGCGCCCTGGCCTACCCGGACTTCGCCGCGGACCTCGTCCGGCGGGGGCGGCTCGATCCGCGAAAGGTCTGCACGGCCTGTTCGCTTTGCTCTTATCTTCTCCGGCAACAGAAACGGGTCGGCTGCGTCGTCAGGGACCCGGAATACAAGAACGCCGAAGGCGCGGCGCTAAAGGGGCCCAAGGCGCGATGAAGACGAGCCGGGTCCGGATCGGCGGGCAGTCGTTCCCGCTCCATTCCCTGAACACCATCGTCATCGGCAGCGGGGCGGCCGGGCTCAACGCCGCCGTCCGCCTCCATGAATTCGGACAGACCGACATCGCCGTCGTCACCGACCGCTTCGGGGCGGGGACTTCGGCCAACTCCGGCTCCGACAAGCAGACCTACTACAAGCTCTCGCTCTCCGGCGACCGTCCCGACTCCGCCTTCGACATGGCCCGCGACCTCGCCGCCGGCGGCTCCATGCACGGCGACATCGCCCTGGCCGAAGCCCAGGGTTCGCTCGAGGCCTTCTTCCACCTCGTCGGTCTGGGCGTCCCCTTTCCCCATGACCGCTTCGGCGCCTACGTCGGATACAAGACGGACCACGATCCGCGCCAGCGGGCGACTTCGGCCGGGCCGCTGACCTCGAAGCTCATGTTCGAAGCCCTGGCCGCGGAGGTCCGGCACCGCAAGATCCGCGTCTTCGACGGCCACGAGGCGATCGCCCTCCTCGCCGAAGGAAGGGGCGCGGCGAAAAAGGTCATCGGGGCCGTCGCTCTCGATAAAAAAAAGCTCTCGTCGCGGAACCGCGGCTTCACCCTCTTCAACGCGGCGAACGTCATCCTGGCGACGGGCGGACCCGGCGGGATGTACGAACACTCGGTCTACCCCGAGAGCCAGACGGGCTCGCACGGCCTTCTCTTCGAGGCCGGCGCAGTCGCCCACAATCTGACCGAGTCCCAGTTCGGCCTGGCCTCCGTGAAATTCCGCTGGAACGTCTCCGGGTCCTACCAGCAGGTCGTGCCCCGTTACATCTCCACGGACGAGCGCGGCGGCGACGAGCGGGAGTTCCTCAACGATTATTTCCCCGACATGGGCGCCCTGGCCACGGCCGTTTTCCTCAAGGGATACCAGTGGCCGTTCGATCCGCGGAAGGCCGTCGACGGCGGCTCGTCGCTCATCGACATCCTCGTCCACGAGGAGAACGTGGTCAAGGGCCGGCGGGTCTTTCTCGATTTCCGGCGCGACCCCGGCGGCGGCGGAAAGCTCGCGCCTTTCGAACCGAGCCTGCTCGGCCCCGCAGCGTACGGCTATCTCGAAAGATCCGGCGCCCTGATGGCCACGCCTATCGCCCGGCTCAGGAAGATGAACGGCCCCGCCGCGGACCTCTACAAGTCCCACGGAATCGACCTCGCCCGCGAGCCGCTCGAGATCGCCGTCTGCGCCCAGCACAACAACGGCGGCTTCAGGGGCTCGGTCTGGTGGGAATCGAGCCTGCGCGGCCTCTTCCCGGTCGGCGAGGTCTGCGGCACCCACGGCGTCACCCGGCCGGGAGGGGCGGCGCTCAACGCCGGCCAGGTCGGGAGCGCCCGGGCGGCGCTCTTCATCGCCCGCCGGCGCGCGGGACGGCCGCTCGCCGCGGCCGCGTTCGTCCGGGCGGCGAAAGCGGTCGTCCTCGAAAAGCACGGGCAGGCCGGGGCCATGATCAACCGGGAGAAAACGGGGTCCTTGGCGCCCGAAGCGTGCGTCGCCGAGGTCCGGCGGCGCATGTCGTCCTGCGCCGCCGCCGTCAGGGACCCCGAAGAGGTCCGCGTGGAAAAGGCCCGCGCCCGCGAGCTGTGGCTGAGGGCGAGGCGCGAGATCCGCGTCGCTTCGGCCCGGGACCTGGCCAAGGCGTTCAAGGCCCTGGACCTCGCTCTGACCCACGCTGTCTACCTCGAAGCGATCGGCGAATATCTCGCCCGCGGAGGGAAAAGCCGGGGCTCCTATCTCGTCCCCGATCCGGCCGGCCGACCGCCCCACCCGCTTCTCGGGGAGCGCTGGGCGTTTTCCCTGTCCGGCCCCGGCGACTTCGTCAACGCGAACATTTTAGAGGTCCGGCTGGACGCGGCAGATCGAGTTCGCAGGAAATGGGTCCCTGTCCGTCCCGTTCCGGCCGCGGACGGCTGGTTCGAGACCACTTGGGACGATTTCCGCAAAGACAGGATCGTCGTCGAGGAGGGATGAGCTTGGCCAAGAAGAAACGGGAATTGACGCCCGCCGCCGTGGTCACCGGCGCCGGACAGGGCATCGGCCGGGGCATCGTCCTCGCCCTGACCAGCGAAGGCTTCGACGTCGCCGGGATCGACATTCTCTTCGAGCCGCGGAACAGGAAGAAGGGCCTCATCGAGGTCAAGGAGAAGGTCGAGGAGCTCGGCCGGAGGTTCCTGCCGATCGCGGGCGACGTCGCCAGGCTCGAGGATCACGACCGGATGCTCGACGAGGCCGTCGAGGAATTCGGTCGGATCGACGTCCTGGTCAACAACGCCGGCGTCGCCCCGGCGAAACGCGCGGATATCCTGGAGACGGCGCCGGAGAGCTACGACCGGCTCCTCTCGATCAACGCCCGGGGGCCGTTCTTCCTGACCCAAAACGCGGCGAAAAGGATGGCCGGGCAGAAGCCGAGGCGGGACGGCATCCGGCCGTCCATCGTCTTCATCACATCGATCTCGGCCGCGGTCTCGTCGACATCGCGGGTCGAATACTGCGTCTCCAAGGCGGCGCTGAGCATGACCGCGACCGTCTTCGCCGACGCTCTCGCGGCCAGGGGCATCGGCGTCTACGAGGTCCGCCCCGGCATCATCGCCACCGACATGACCGCCGCGGTCAAGGACAAGTACGACCGGCTGATCGCCGGTGGGCTCGTCCCCCAGGGACGATGGGGGCTTCCCGAGGACATCGGCCGGGCCGTGGCCGCCCTCGTCCGCGGCGATTTCGCTTTTTCGACCGGGGCGGTCATCGAAGTCAGCGGCGGCATGAACATCCGCCGGCTCTGAGCCGGCCCCCAATTTTTTGGTTCTTCTCCCATCTCCGGGAAATCCACCCGGAGGCGGCGATGGATGTCGCCACGAAGCCCCCGTGAGGGAAGGGGGACCCGCCGGAGGCGGGGGAA
>MEYF01000056.1 GCA_001775755.1 Candidatus Aminicenantes bacterium RBG_19FT_COMBO_65_30
CAAGGAATCCCTTGACCCGGAAAAAAGAATGTCTAATAATTCGGCCGCGAGCGTTCCCGGCCGGACGCAGGGAGGAGGACCCCAAAGCCTGCCGGTGGCGAATCCTCTTCCTCAGATCCTGGCGAAAGCGAAAGAGTACTGCCGACGCTTGGGCACGGCCTCGCTCTATTTCGTCTGCCGGGAAAGGATCGATGAGCGGCAATTCAGCCCGCCGCTACGGATTTTATCGACCCTCGCCTCGGGCGAGCCCAAGCGCGTGACCCGTGTGATCCTCGAGTACGATTACCAGTTGATCCGGGAAGGGGAGTCCATCGAGGAGAAGCGGATTCTTCTCAAGGAGAACAAGCAATCCCGGAATATACCTGACGCCGCCCTGAAAACGAAGCTGTACAAGCATAAAAACCTGGTTTTCGGGCCGGTCGGGCTTCTCAGCGAATACTGGCAGCCGAGACATTCCTACACCTACCTCGGAGAGCAGCAGGTGGAGAGGGAAAAGGTCTTCATGGTCGAGGCGGCCCCGGCGGGACGTCCGGAGCCGAATCTCGTCTATGGGAAAGCCTGGATCCGACAAAAGGACTTTGCCATCGTCAAGCTCGAGTGGGACCAGCGCTGCTTGGGCAACTATGACCAGGTCCTGGAGATGGCCAAGACACTCGGTCACCAGGCCGAACCCCGGATGTCCGTCATCGGCTATTACGGCATCGAGAAAAACGGCATCCGCTTTCCGGACCGGCTGGCCATCCACGAAAATTACGGCTCCACCAGGGGCACCCTCCGGGTTTCGGAAACCACTGTCCTTTAAAAGGATTACAAATTCTTCGTCGTCGAGACCGAAGTCCGCTACTAAGCGCCGGGCATTTGTTATATCTCATTGATAATAAATAATATAGTCTCTTAGTATATCCGTATCTTGCACATAATAAATAGGATACAAAGCGAACATTACGTATGCTAAATGGAGCCGCAACTCGGGCCAGGTAGAAACCGCGGCCTTATTCGAAACGCCGGGGGAGGACCGAAAAGACAACATAATAAGCGTCCGAAGTTGAGAATGAGCTGGTCCGGCGGTAGGATCCGCGATCGGGCGGACTAGCGTTTGAGGAACGAAAATTCGGCTCCGGAGCGAAAAACAGGAGGGGTTAAAGATACCAGGAGCATATCCTGAGGCCGGGGCTCGAACTTAGGACAGGCTCAGGTGAGGAACCTTCCGTAATTTGATGTCCAGGAACCGGTATTTCCTCAACTGCCCAGTATATGGGCGGAAGGGATATACACAGGGTGTGGATAGTAAGAATGAATTGAAAAGAATGAAGATATGGGCTTACCTGATGATGAGTCGCATAACAGTTATTATGTCAACTAATATATAGACGCGAAAAATATGTCCGAAACGGAACTAAGGCTTGAAGATTTGAGGGCTATCCCTTAAGGGCCGGCGCCTCGTCCTTCTTCCGGATCTGTTCGATGATCTCCTCAAGGATGGCGATTATCTCCTGCTTCGAGACGGTCTGTTTCTTGAATTCGAGCCTCATCCGGAACTTGTCGGTGTCCTCCGGGACGAAGTTATAGACATAATATTTGAGCTTTTTGGTCTTTCCTTTGAGGTATTTGGCCAGGTCCCGTGTATCCTCCCGGTTCAAACGGCGTTCGACGATAGCATGGGCCAGCTTGACCATTTCATCTTCCGTCTTCAGTTTGGCGATCTCGATGATAGTCGAACGGCCGAAGGCGCCGGATTCCTTGATGATGTCGCGAACGCGAGGCGGGATGCGGGCTATCGACAGGATCTCGGTGATGGTCGAGCGGGCTTTTCCGATTTTGAGAGAGATCTGCTCATGGTTGTATTTGTGGATGTCGGCCAGGGCTTGCAGGCCGTCGGCCTCCTCGAAGGTGTCCAGATCCTTGCGTTGCAGGTTCTCGATGAGGGCGATTTCCATGGCCTCGTTGTCCTCGACGTCCATGTCGATGCAGGGCAAGTCCTCGAGGCCTATGTTTTTAGCAGCCATGAAACGCCGCTCTCCGGCGATGATCTCGAAGCGGCCGCCCTTGGCCCGAACGAGGATGGGCTCGAGGATGCCCTTGCTGCGGATCGAATCCTGGAGCTCCTCGATGCTGCCGAGCTCGCACCGGGCTTGATGGGGATTCGCGTCGATCTTCTCGATGGGGATCATGCGGATCCTCGGTCCGAGCGACCTTGAGGATATCAGGTCGACGAAGTGACCGTCATGTTTCATCCTAACCGATTCGGGCAGGCCTGATCGTTTAGCTTTTTGCACGGCGCATAATCTCCTCGGCGACTTTCCGGTATTGCTCCGCGCCGATGGAACTAGGCGCGTGGGTGAAGATAGATTCCTTGTAGGCCGGGCTTTCCTCTAGCTTGACGCTCTTCGAGATGAAGGTTTTGAACACCTTAGAGCCGAAAACGCGCCGGATCCTTTGGACGACGTCGCGGGCCAGGTTCGTCCGCTTATCGAAGAGTGTGATCAACACGCCCATGACCTTGAGGTGCGGGTTGGCTATCCTCTTGACCTTCTCGATCGTCTCGAGCAGGTCGTCCGTGCCCTCGAGACAAAGGTAGGAGGACTGGATGGGGATGAGGATGAAATTGGCCGCCACCAGGGCGTTGAGCGTGATGAGGCCCAGGGTAGGCGGTGTATCGATGAAGATGTATTGGTACTTGCCGCGGATCTGTTCAAGGGCGTCCTTGAGCCTGAAGTGGGCGTCGAACTCGCCGCTCAAGGACGGTTCTAACTTGGCCATCGAGATCTTAGTTATGGCCATGTCGAGGCCGGGGATATTCGACCGGACGATAATATCCTCGATCCTCTCGGTCTTATTCATCAGGATGTCGTAAAGGGATTTCTCGTACTTTTCGAGATTGGTCACGGTCGAAATGGTGCTGTGCGCCTGCGGGTCCATATCGAGGAGCAAGACCTTCTTCCCCATCAGGGCAATGGCCGCGGCGACGTTGATCGACGTGGTCGTTTTTCCGACGCCGCCTTTCTGATTTGCTATGGCTATGATCAAGGGCCTCTCTCCCTCCTAGGATGAACGGCCAATCCCAGAGCATTTTATAGTCCATGGGATGATAAAAATCAATAGACAGCCGAATGATTTTAAAAGATAAATTATAATAATAAATTTTCTTATCAAATGGCTTATGTCGGCATGCCGACATTCCTTGTAAAATATTTAATAATAACATGATAAATAAAATATTTGAGGAGTTTTTAAGGGCGAGGCGGCGGCCGGCGGATCTTGGAGAGGGACGCGCGGAAATGCGACGGAGCAGCTAGAAAAAGTCGGTGCGATTATTCCCTACCATCCGCAGAGTTCGCGACGGATTTTGTTGAGAGGTAGAGGCAGACCGTAACATCAATTTCAAATAGACTCATAAGTAAATGATTATAAATGAGATACGATATTTATTGTAAGTAATTGATTATAATCAATATACAGGCTTAGGTCCGTTGATTGGACAGAAAATTCGGAGAGATGTGGTTAGCGGTTGGAGCCGGAGCAGATTTTGCGTACAATGGGGGCTGCAACGACCATGCCCGTCGAAGGCTCATCGGAACCTCGGTTTCTCAGGCGGCTCGGCCTCCTGGACACGTCCTTCCTCGTCATCGGGGCCGTGGTTGGATCGGGGATCTACATGACCCCGGGAATCATCGCCGCCGGACTCCCCTCCCCGGGCCTGCTCCTCGCTGTCTGGCTGGCCGGAGGCCTCATCACGCTCTGCGGGGCGCTTTCCTTCGCCGAGCTCGGGGCCATGTATCCCCAGGCCGGGGGACAGTATATTTACCTCCGTGAGGCCTACGGACCCGGCGCGGCCTTCCTTTTCGGCTGGGCCTTTTTCGGCTTCATCATGTGCGGCGGGCTGGCCGCCCTAGCCGTTGCTTTCGCCGAATTCCTGGGCTCGTTCGTTCCCGTCCTGTCGACGGGACACGTCCTCTTCCGGGTCGAAGCGGTCGGCCTTTCCTACAGCCTGTCCGCAGGTCAGGTCGTCGCCGCGGCCTCGATCCTGCTCCTGACCTTCCTCAACTCCTTCGGCATCCGCTCCGGCGCCGTCGCGCAGAATTTCCTGACCGTCTTTCGCCTCGGAACGGTCGCCGCGCTCGTCGGCCTGGGCGTCCTCTTCGGGGTCAAGGCGGGCGGCGCGAATTTTCATCCCCTGTTCCCGCCCGGCCCGGCTTTCCCCGCCGTCCTCAAGCCGCTGGGACTGGCCCTCGTCGCCGTGTTCTGGACTTACGACGGCTGGTATTCCGTCAACTGTACGGCCGAGGAGATCCGGAACCCGGAGAGGACGATACCGCGCGGCTTGACCCTGGGGGTCCTGGCCGTAACCGCGATCTATGTCCTGGTCAACTTCGTCTATCTCCTGGCCCTGCCGCTCGAAAAGCTGAAGGGCGTCGTCCGCGTCGGCGAGCTGGCCGCATCGGCCCTCTTCGGAGGCGGCGGAGCGGCGCTCTTTTCGGCCCTGGTCATGGTATCGATTTTCGGCTGCCTCAACGCCAACCTCCTCTTCGGACCCCGCGTTTTCTACGCCATGGCCCGAGACGGATATTTCTTCCGGGCCATGGGCCGGCTGGGCTCGCGGACCCGGGTGCCCAACGCGGCTCTCTGGGGGCAAGCGGCCTGGGCGGCCGTCCTCTGCCTTTCGGGTACCTACGAATCGCTCTATGAATACATGGTCTTTGCCCTCCTCCTCTTCTTCGCGGCGACCGGGCTGGCCGTCTTCGTCCTCCGCCGCCGCGCGCCCGGGACGGCCCGCCCCTACCGGACCTGGGGCTATCCCGCGGTGCCGCTGGTCTTCATCGTCATGTGCCTGACGGTGTTCCTGAGCATCGTCGTTTCCCAGCCGCTCAAGTCTTTGGTCGGGGCAGGTCTTCTCCTGGCCGGCATCCCCGTCTACCGGGTCTGGAAGGGCCGCGGCGGCCGGGCGCCGGCCGAGGCGATAAAAAAGGATTCCCCGGAAGTCAATTTTCGTTTAAGATGATGGGACCGCGAAGCCGAGAGATCAGTCGATGACCGAAACGACTTTCACCGTCGAGATCCTTCCCGATCGGATCAAGGTCCGGGCCCGGGCCGGAGAGGTCCTGGCCGACGTCCTCGTCCGGGCCGGGATCCCGCTCAGCCTCTACTGCCACCAGCGGGGCATCTGCGGCAAGTGCGCCGTCCGCGTCCTCGGCGGCCCCCTCCCCTTCCCCGCCGAGCTCGAGGCTTCCCTGCTCGAGAGCCGCGGGCTCGGGCCCGACCACCGGCTGGCCTGCCTCTACGAGGTCCGCAGCGACATCGTCGTGGAAACGCTCGCGGGATCCCGGCTCGAAAAGATCGCCGTCCTCGACACCGGCGTTCCGTCGGCCGCCTTCATCGATTCGGCCGTCAAGAAGCTCCCCCTCGTCCTGGAGAAGCCGTCCCTCTACTCGCCGACCGCCGTGGCGGACTCGCTTCGGGCCTACCTGAAGTCGCCGGGGCTCGTCCTGCCGCTGGCCGCTCTGTCGAAGCTCGGCGGCACGATCCTCACCCCGGGACGGCCGGTCACGGCCGTCCTCTACGACGACCGCGAGATCCTCGACATCGAGTCCGAAGATGCCGGGCGTGAGATCTTCGGGCTGGCCGTCGACCTGGGAACGAGCACGGTCGCGGCCGAGCTCGTCGACCTGAGGACGGGAAAGGTCGTCGACCGGGCCGCGGCGGTGAACGCCCAGAATTCCTACGGCGCCGACGTCGTCTCGAGGATCACGTTCGCCTTCGAGAATCCCGACAACCTCAGGCGCCTGAAAAACGCCGCCGTCCAGCTCATCAACGACCTGGTCGGAACGATGTCCCGGCGGAGCGGCGTGCCGCGCCACCGCATCTACGACGCCGTCGTCGCCGGCAACACGGCCATGAACCACATCCTCTGCGGGGTCGCCGTCGATTCGCTCGCCCTCGCCCCCTTCCACGCCGTATTCTCGACCTTGCCGGCGCTCCCGGCCTCCGAGATCGGGTTCACCCTCCATCCCCAGGCCCGGGTCTACGTCGCGCCCAACATCAAGAGCTTCGTCGGCGGGGACATCACGGCCGGGCTCGTCGCCACGGAGTTCGCCGCGAAGTCGGGAACCGAGATCTTCATCGACCTCGGGACCAACGGCGAGATCGTCCTCAAGAAGGGCCGGGAATTCGTGACCACGTCGACGGCCGCAGGCCCGGCCTTCGAGGGCATGAATATCAGCTGCGGGATGCTGGCGGTCGCCGGGGCCATCCACCGGGCCGAGTGGGCGAACGGCTTTAAGTTCCGCACGGTCGACGACCTCCCTCCCGAGGGGGTCTGCGGGACGGGCCTCGTCGACATCCTGGCCGCGGCTCTCGCCCGGGGTATCCTCGGCCGCGACGGCCGGATCGCCGGACCGGAAAAGAGGATCCGGCTGACCGACAGGCTGGCCCTGACCCAGCAGGATGTCCGGGACGTCCAGCTGGCCGTGGCCGCGGTCCGGAGCGGGGTGAGGCTCATGCTCCGCGAATTCCGGTTGGCGGCGGCCGACCTCGACCGCGTCCTCGTCGCCGGGGCTTTCGGCAGCTCTCTCGATATCGGCAACGCCGTAGCCCTGGGGCTCCTGCCCGACGTCCCCGAGAGCAAGATCGCCTTCGTCGGCAATGCCTCCCTGGCCGGAGCGCGGCTCCTCCTCCTGTCCCGCCCGAACCGGAGGGCCGCCGAGAGCCTGGCCGCGAAGATCTCCCACATCTCCCTGGCCACCCGCCCGGATTTCCAGGACGCGTTCGTCCACGCCCTCGAATTCAACCGCTATCCTGGAGGCGAGAAATGACCCCGCCTCTTCTCGACCTCGTCAAGACCCGGACCGTCCTCCTCGACGGCGCCATGGGGACCGAGCTCATGGCCCGGGGCCTCGCCCAAGGGGTGGCGCCGGAGCTCTGGAACGTCGAGCGGCCGGAGGTCGTCAAGGGCGTCTACGCCGCGTACTTCGCGGCCGGCGCCGACGTCGTCTCGACCAACAGCTTCGGCGGATCCCCGCTCAAGCTGGCCGCCCACGGCCTCGAGGGACGGGCCTACGAGCTGAACTTGGCCGCGGCCCGCCTGGCCCGGGAAGCCGCCCCCGCCGGGCGGTACGTCGCTGGGAGCATGGGCCCTACCGGGAAATTCCTGAAACCCCAGGGGCCATACGCCGTGGAGGATTTCGCCGCCGTTTACGCCGAACAGACCCGGGCCCTCGCCGCCGGAGGCGTGGACGTGCTTCTCATCGAGACCCAGTATGACTTGCGTGAGGCCCTTGCGGCCCTCCACGGCGCGCGGAGCGCTTCGCCGCTCCCCGTCTTTGTCACCATGACTTTCAATGCCAACCCGAGGGGCTATTTTACCCTGATGGGGGATTCCGCCGCCCGGTCGGCCGCGGAACTCGAGAAGGAAGGCGTCGGCGCCGTCGGGGCCAACTGCACGCTGACGAGCGAGCAGATGGTCGGCTGCGTCCGCGCCCTCAAGGAGGCGACGTCCCTGCCCCTCATCGCCCAGGCCAACGCCGGCCAGCCGACGATCGGCGCCGACGGGCGGGTCGGCTATTCCCAGACGCTCGAAGACTATGTGCGTTTCGTCCCCGAGATCGTCCGGTCCGGCGCCGGGTTCGTCGGCGGATGCTGCGGGACGAACCCGTCATTCATCCGGGCCATGGCCCGGGCCATCCAGGAGGAGAGATCATGATAAAAAACGAGCTATGGCCCAAGATGAACGAGGCCATCGTCGCCGGGGACCGGGCCGCCGCCGCCGCGCTCGCCGGGGACGCGGTGCGGTCCGGGCTGGACCTCCTCGAGGTCATCGAACGAGGGTACGTTCCCGGGATCGAGAAGGTCGGAGAGCTCTGGGAGCAGGGCGAGTATTTCCTGCCCGAGCTCATCTCCAGCGCCGAGGCCATGAAAGCGGCCATGGCCGTCCTCGAGCCGGAGCTCAATCGGAAGAACATCGGGGCCCGGATGGGCGGCAAGGTGGTCATCGGGACCGTCGAGGGCGACATCCACGACATCGGAAAGAACCTGGTCGCCTCAATGCTCCAGGCCGGCGGCTTCGAGGTCTTCGACCTCGGGGCCGACGTCAAGCTCGAGCGGTTCATCGAAAAAGCCGAAGCGGTCGGCGCGGGGATGATCTGTCTGTCCGCCTTGTTGACGACGACCATGACGAACCAGAGACGGCTCATCGGGCTCCTCCGCGACAAGGGCCTCCGCGACAAGTACAAAGTCCTCGTCGGCGGTGCTCCGGCCAGCCGCAAGTGGGCCGAGGAGATCGGGGCGGACGGCTACGCCGAGAACGCGGTCGCCGCCGTCAAGCTGGCCAAGTCCCTGGCCGGCCGGGCCTGAACAGGAGCCACTCCGGAAGGCCGGGACCGAAGGCGCGAAAGGGGTCAAAGATGATCAAAACGAAAAAGCCGAAATTGGAGCTCCTGCACGGAGCGCTCGTCGAGAGGATCGTCGACGAGGGGCTGACGCTCCTCGAACGGCAGGGCGTCATGGTCGAGAACGGCGAGGCGCTGCGGCTCCTCGGCGACGCCGGGGCCGACGTCGACCTCCGGTCCCAGCGGGCCCGGCTCGGCCGGAAGCTGGTCGAGGACTGCCTGGCCTCGACGCCGTCCACGATCGTGCTCTACGATCGGAGCGGCGGGAAGTCCTTCGACGTCGGCGGGGACGAGGTCCATTTCGACCCGGGCTCCGCGGCCGTGACCCTCCTCGACCACGAGACGCAGACGGAACGCAAGGCCTCGACCGCCGACCTCATCGAATTCTATAAGCTCGTCGAGACCCTGGAGCACATCCATTTCCAGAGCACGGGCCTCATCGCTTACGACGTTCCGGCCGCGGCCTCCGACTGTTATCGGCTCTACCTCGGCCTGTGTCTTTCGGAGAAGCCTTTCGTCACCGGTACCTTCCGCGTCGAGGGCTTCCGGCCGATGCAGGACCTGCTCGCCGCCGTCCGCGGCGGCGAGAGCGAGCTCCGGCTCAAGCCGCTGGCCATCTTCGACGCCTGCCCCTCCCCTCCCCTCAAGTGGAGCAACCTGACCACCCAGAGCCTCGTCGACGCCGCCCGGGCCGGCATCCCGTCCGAGCTCATCTCAATGGGCATGACGGGAGCGACCTCGCTGGCCACCATCGCCGGGACCCTCGTCCAGCACGTGGCCGAGAACCTCAGCGGACTGGCTATATGCCAGGTCGCGCGCCGGGGCGCCCCCGTCATCTTCGGCGGTTCCCCGTCGAGCTTCGACATGCGGAAGGGGACGACCCCCATGGGCGCGATAGAGACCATGATGATCGACGCCGCCTACACCCAGATCGGCAAGTTCCTGAAGCTGCCCACCCATGCCTACATGGCCCTGAGCGACGCCAAGATCAACGATCCCCAGGCCGGCTTCGAAACGGCCCTGGGCGCCGTGCTCGGAGCCCTGGCCGGGGTCAACGTCATCTCCGGCCCCGGCATGCTCGATTTCGAAAGCGCCCAGAGCTTCGAGAAGCTCGTCATCGACGACGGGATCTGCGCCATGGTCTACCGGCTGCTGGAAGGCGTCGCCCAGCGGGACGATCCCATCGCCCTGGACAAGTTCGAGGGCTTCACGCCCGGGATGTCCTTCCTGTCCCACCCGCACACCCGCCAATGGTACAGAAAAGAGCACATCCTGGCCGGGCTCGTCGACCGCGATCCCTACGAGGCCTGGGTGACGGCCGGCCGGACGTCGATCGTCGACAAGGCACACGCCGACGTCGTCCGGCGTCTTGGAAAATACGCCGCGCCGCCCCTCTCCGAAGCTGTTCGCAAGGAGCTGGACGGGATCATGGCCGCCTACGGGCGCTCCGCGGGCGTCGAATCCCTGCCCCTGCCGACGGGATTTTGAGGATATTCTCCCGATATCGGAGAATTCCATCATGAGGCGAAGCCTGGATTTATTTCGGATATTTATCAGAAGTGCCGGCTGCGAGCCCCTCCGCCGCACTTCTGCAGGTCGCTTCCAAGAGCCCGCTCCCCGCCGCTAGTCGAGGTCCCAGACCTCGAGGTAATCCGGCAACTCGACCGTCCACCCCCGTTCCCGGCGGGCCCGTTCGGCCGTTTTAGCGGCGAC
>MEYF01000057.1 GCA_001775755.1 Candidatus Aminicenantes bacterium RBG_19FT_COMBO_65_30
CGACCTCGAGCCCCGAGTCCTCGGCCAGGGTCAGGCCGGACCACTTTCGGCTGTAAAAGAGACCCTTGGCCCTGGCGTTCTCCGCGAACGTCCGGCCTCGCTCTCTGTAGGACAAGCCCGGGAAGACGTCCGTCAGCCCGACGATCTTGAGGGATTGTCCCCTGAGGGACAGTCCCTTGAGGACGCGACGGATCTCACGGACTTTACCGGGGTTCGTCGTCGCAAGGAGGAGGCGGTTTTCAATCAATCTTCAGTTCTTCGATGTCGGCCAGCTCGAGGAGCCCCTGGTTGAATTCCTGCTCTTTCTCTTCGGACGACGAGAAGGAGAAGGCGAGGAGGTACGATTGCCCCTCCTGCTTCATGGCCAGCCGCTCGAGCCGGACGCCGTGGTGGAGGGCGAGCTTGCGGAGGCTGGAGAGGATGTAGGGGCGGGCCTTGGCCTTGAGGTGGTAGTGGAACTGGGACTTGCGGAGGTAGGAATCCTCGATCCGGCGGAAAAGGAGAAGCGTCGTGATCGTCAGGGCGGTGAAGATGAGGGCCGGCATGTAATACCCGGCGCCGATGACCAGGCCCAGGCCGGCGACAAGCCAAAGCGTCGAGGCGGTCGTCAGGCCGGCGATCGTCCCCCGCGCCTGCAGGATCGTCCCGGCGCCGAGGAAGCCTACGCCCGTGATGACCCCGGCGGCCATGCGGACGAGCGTGTCGGGCGACCCGCCCTCGGCCTGGACGAGGAGCGTGGCCAGGGTCATCATCATGGTCGAGCCGACGCAGACCAAGATGTTGGTCCGGAAGCCGGCGGGCTTCTGGCTGGCCTCCCGCTCGAGGCCGATCAGCCCGCCCAGGGCGATGGCCAGGACGAGCTTGAGGAGGACTTCGAGGATCTCCATAGGATCTCTTTCATCCTCTTTTAGCACCGGCGGCGGAGGTTGTCAATCGCGATCCCCTTCTGATAGAATGACTCGACATATCCGTAAGGAGGGACGTCATGCCCGCTCTCATCAAGAAGGTCCAGGCGAGGGAGATCCTCGATTCCCGCGGCAACCCGACCGTCGAGGTCGAAATCACGCTCGGGGACGGTTCTTTCGGCCGCGCGGCCGTCCCGTCGGGGGCCTCCACCGGCGTTTACGAGGCCCTTGAGCTCCGCGACGGGGATAAGAACCGCTACCAGGGCAAGGGCGTCCTCAAGGCCGTCGAGAACGTCAACATCGACATCGCCGAAGTCGTCAAGGACCTCGACGCTCTCGACCAGGCCGGCGTCGACAGGGCCATGCTGGCCCTGGACGGGACGGAATTCAAGAACAAGCTCGGGGCCAACGCCGTGCTCGGCGTCAGCATGGCCGTGGCCCGGGCCGCGGCCGCGTCCGTGAAGCTGCCGCTCTACCGCTACCTTGGCGGCGCGTCGGCCAATCTCCTGCCGGTGCCGATGTTCAACATCCTTAACGGCGGCGTCCACGCCAATTGGCAGAGCACGGACCTTCAGGAGTTCATGATCGCCCCTGTGGGCGCGCCGAACTTCCGCGAGGCCCTTCGCTTCGGGGCGGAGACCTACCACGCGCTGAAGAGCGTCCTCAAAAGCGGCGGCTTCACGACGGGGGTCGGTGACGAGGGCGGTTTCGCCCCGGCCTTCGAGAAGAACGCCGACGCGGTCGAAACCATCTTGAAGGCGATCGAGAAAGCGGGATACAAGCCCGGCGACGACATCGTCCTGGCGGTCGACGGCGCGACGAGCAGCATCTTCGAAGACGGCTTTTACCACCTGAGGACCGAGAACAAGAAGGTGAAGGCGGACGAGATGGTCCGGATGTACGAGGACTGGGCCCGCAAGTACCCGATCCTCGTTCTCGAAGACGGTCTGGCCGAAGACGATTGGGACGGTTGGAAGCTCCTCAACAAAACGCTCGGCGACAAGATCGAGCTCGTCGGCGATGATCTCTTCGTCACCAACGTCAAGCGCATAGCCCGGGGCATCGACGAGAACGCCGCCAACGCCGTGCTCATCAAGCTCAACCAGATCGGGACGCTGACCGAAACCATCGCCGCCATCGACATGGCCCGCAAGGCCGGGTGGGGCGCCATGGTCTCCCACCGGAGCGGCGAGACGGTCGACAGCTTCATCGCCGACCTGACCGTGGCCATGGGCACGGGGCACCTCAAGACCGGAGCGCCCTGCCGCGGCGAGCGGGTCGAGAAGTACAACCAGTTGATGAGGATCGAAGAGGAGCTCGGCTCCAACGCCGTTTACGCCGGGCGCAAGGCCTTCGTGCGCTGAAGGGCCTCGGGGTGTCGTCTCCGTCCGCGCGGTGATTCTTAACGCTTTCCCGGTCCGGATTCGATGGGAGGAGTCCGCGTATCCGTCCCGGCAAAGCTAAATCCCCGCTTTATGCTACCGTCGACGACACCCCTCGGCCCCGGGTTCAGCGGTCGTCTCCGTCGGGGTAAATATCTTAATAAACAACCCCATAAAACCTCTTGACAAGGCGCCGCAGCTCATGTTAAATGACTTAGTCTATTGATTAAGTCGACTAAGCAGGAGCGACGATGAGGCTATCGACCAAGGGCGAATACGCCAGCCGGGCCATGCTCGAGCTCTCCCGCCGGTATGCGGACGGGCCCGTCCACAGCCGGGAGATCTCCAAGGCCCAGGAGATCCCCCAGAGGTTCCTCGAACAGATCCTCCTTCTGCTGAAGCGGGCCGGGTACCTCAAGAGCCGCAAGGGCCGGAAAGGCGGCTACGTCCTGGCCAAGCCGCCCGCGGCCATCAACGTGGCCGAGGTCATCCGGGTCATGGACGGCCCGCTCGCCCCCATCGACTGCGTCAGCGTCATGGCCCACGAGCCCTGCCCCATGGAGGGCACGTGCGGGCTGCGCTGGCTGTGGAAGGACGTCCGGGACGCGGTGGCCGGGATCCTCGAAAAAACGACCTTCGCCGATCTCGTCCGGAAGAGCACGCCCGCGGCGGGCGGCCGATGAGGAAGGCCATGAAAAAATCAGCCGTAGCCCTGGCCTTTCTATTGGCGACGGCCGCGGTCGCACCGGGGGGGGCCGCCCCGGCGTCTGCCCAGAAGGGCGCGACGGCGGCGCGCGGCAGCCTCTCGCTCTCCGGCGCCTGGGCTCTTTATCCCCTGGCCGTCCGATGGCAGGAGGAATTCCAGAAAACCCATCCCGGGGTCAACATCGACGTCCAGGCGGGCGGGGCGGGCAAGGGGATCACCGACGCCCTGGCCGGCGTTGTCGACATCGGCATGGTCTCGCGCGAGATCCTTCCGGCAGAGGTCGAGAAGGGGGCCGTGGCCCTGGCCGTGGCCAAGGACGCCGTCATCGCCACCGTCAACCGGAAGAATCCGTTCCTCGCCGACATCCTGCGGCGCGGCCTCAGGAAAGAGGACTTCGCCGGGATATGGATCAAGAGATCCGCGTCGACCTGGGAAGGGCTCCTCGGCAGGAACGGCCGGACTCCCCTCCACGTCTTCACCCGTTCCGACGCCTGCGGCGCCGCGGAGACCTGGGCGGCCTTTCTCGGCGGACACCAGGAGGACCTGACCGGCGTCGGGGTTTACGGCGACCCGGGTCTGGCCGAGGCCGTCCGGCGCGACCCGCTGGCGATCGGCTTCAACAACGTCAATTTCGCCTACGACGCCAAGACCTTGAAGCCCGTCGCCGGCATCGAGATCTGTCCCATCGACCTTGACGGCAGCGGAGCGCTCGAGCCGGCGGAAAAGATCTACGCCACGCGCGACGATCTCGTCCGGGCTATCGCGGCGGACGTCTACCCCTCGCCGCCGGCGCGCGAGCTCTATTTCGTGATCAAGGGCAAGCCCGGCCGGCCTCTCCTCACGGCATTCCTCGAATGGGTCCTCGTCGAGGGCCAGAAATACGTCGCCGAGATGGGCTACATCGCCGTCGGGCCGGACCGGATCGCCTCCGGCTTGGCCGTCGTCCGCGGCGAGGCGGGGAAAAAATGAGGCTTCTCAAGGACGCCCTGGCCCGGCGGGCGATGGGCCTCCTCTCCGCCCTGCCGGGATTCCTCGTCCTGCTCATCGTCGTCGGGCTTTTCCTCAAGTCGAAAGCCATCCTTGGTGTCGAGCCCCTGTCCCGGCTTCTCTTCTCCTCGGCGTGGCATCCCCTCAAGGGTCAATTCGGCCTTCTTCCGTTCATCACCGGGACGATGTGGGTGACGGTGACCGCCCTTGTCCTGGCCGTGCCGGTCTCGATCCTGGCGGCCATCTACCTTTCGGAGTACGCCCCGCGCTGGATTCGCGAGGGGGCCAAGCCCGTCGTCGACCTTCTGGCCGGCCTGCCTTCCGTCGTCTACGGCGTCTGGGGCGTCATCCTGGTCGTCCCCTTCGTCGGCAACGTCCTCGCACCGCTCGCCGGCGTCTATTCCTCCGGCTACAGCATCCTCGCCGGCGGCATCGTCCTGGCCATCATGACCTTCCCGACGATCATCCACGTGTCGCTCGAGGTCTTCGCCTCCGTCCCCCGGTCGCTCCGCGATGCGTCCCTGTCCCTCGGAGCGACGAAATGGGAGACGACCCGGCACGTCGTCCTGAGGAAGGGCGCCCAAGGCATTCTGGCGGCGTCCGTCCTCGGCTTCTCCCGGGCCTTCGGGGAGACCATGGCCGTGCTCATGGTCGTCGGCAACGTCCCGGCCGTGCCCCGGTCAGTCTTCGACCCCGGCTACCCCCTGCCGGCGCTCATCGCCAACAATTACGGCGAGATGATGTCGATCCCCCGCTACGACGCGGCCCTGATGACGGCCGCCCTCGTCCTCATGCTGATCGTCCTCTTTTTCAACGTCCTCGCCCGGCGGATCCTCGTCCGCGTCGAAAAGAGGGTCCAGTGAACGGGATCCCGAACGGCCACATTGGGACGCGCAAGCGGGCCGACCTTTTCTTCCGTGTCCTGGCCACCGCCTCGGCCGCCGTCGTCCTTCTCTCGCTTCTCCTCATCCTCGGGACGATCCTCTGGAAGTCCGTCCCCGCCTTGAGCCTGTCCATGCTGACTCAAACGCCCAAGGGCGGCTTTTACCTGGGGAAGGAGGGCGGCATCTTGAACGCCATCCTCGGTTCCCTCTACCTCGCCGTCGGAGCGACGGCCCTGGCCTTCCTTCTGAGCCTGCCGCTCGCGCTTTATCTCAACCTTTATAAGGGCCGGGCCTCGAAGACGGCCGTCTGGACGCGTTTTTTTCTGGACGTCCTCTGGGGCGTGCCGTCCATCGTCTACGGCGCCTTCGGCTTCGTCGTCATGCTGGCCCTGGGCCTTCGGGCCTCGCTCCTGGCCGGCATGCTGACGGTCGCCCTCCTCGAGTTCCCGATCATGTGCCGGGCCATCGACGAGGTCATGCGCCTCGTCCCCCGCGAGCTCAAGGAGGCCTCGGACTCGCTCGGGGCGACGCGGTTCGAGACGGCCTTGAAGGTCATGGTCCGGCAGGCGGCGCCGGGCATCCTGACGGGCGTTCTCCTCGCCTTCGGCCGGGGCATCGGCGACGCCGCCTCGGTCCTGTTCACGGCCGGGTTCACCGACCGCGTCCCGACCGCCCTCGCCGATCCGGCGGCGACCCTGCCCCTGGCCATCTTCTTCCAACTGGGGACCCCGTTCCCCGAGGTCCAACAGAGGGCCTACGCCTCGGCCGCGGTCCTGACCCTGATCATCCTCCTCATCAGCCTGGCCGGCCGGGCGATGAGCCGAAAGGTCACCCGGCATGTCGTCAAGTAAAGGACGGACGCGGCCATGAATGGACAGCCCCCTATCAGCATCCGGGACTTGAGCGTCTATTACGGCGACCTCCGGGTCCTCAAGAACATCAACCTGGACATCCCGGCGAAAAAGATCACGGTCATCATCGGGCCGTCGGGTTGCGGCAAGACGACCCTCCTCAAATCGCTTAACCGGCTTCTGGACACGGACGAGGGCGTGCGCATCCGCGGCGAGGTCGTCCTCGACGGGGAGAATATCTACGCGCCGCGGACCGAGGTCACCCGGATCCGGAAGAAGATGGGACTCCTCTCCCAGAAACCCCAGGTCCTGCCCATGTCGATCTACGAGAACGTCGCCTATGGCCCGAGGATCCACGGGCTCAGGGCGAAGAAGGGCCTCGACCTCCGGGTCGAACACTACCTCAAGGTCGCCGGCCTCTGGGAGGAAGTGAAAGACAGGCTTCGCGAACCGGCCTCCGTCCTTTCGGTCGGACAGCAGCAGCGGCTGTGCCTGGCCCGGGGACTAGCGGTCGAACCGGAGATCATCCTCGGCGACGAGCCGACCTCCGCGCTCGATCCCCAGTCGAGCCAGAACGTCGAGCGGCGGCTGATGGAGCTCAAACAGGAGTACACCGTCGTCGTAGTCACCCACATCCTGCGCCAAGCCCGGCGCGTGGCCGATTACTTAGCCTTCCTTTATTTAGGGGAGCTCGTCGAGCACGGGCCGGCCGCCGAGGTCTTCGCCAACCCCCGGGACCCGAGGACCCGGGCTTACCTCACCGGCGAGATCAGCTGACGCCGATCCTCTTCAAGCCGGCCCGGAGGGAATCCCGGAGCGTGGCGATCTCGGCGGAGGCGGCGGCCCGGCCGGCAAGGGCGGGACGCAAATAGCTGAATCGCGATCCGTTACGGGTGTGCCGGTAGCGGAATTCGACCTCGGGATGTCCGAAGAAGAGCATCATCATAGTCTCGGTCATCTTCGTCAAGGGCGGCCTGTCGATGTGGGCGAGGCGGAAGCGGGCCGTGACCCTTGTGCCTTCCTTCAGGGCGGATTCGAGAACCACCCGGCCGCCGCAGACTTCGGCCGTCTGGGCGAGCAGGGGCAGGCCGAGGCCGGTCCTTTTCCGCTTGGTCGTGAAGAACGGGTCGAGGGCCCGCTCTTTCTCCTGCCGCGACATCCCCCGGCCGTTGTCCGTCACCCGGAAGGCCAGGAGGTCCCGCCTGCCGTTCTCGTTGACGGCGATGAGCACCCGCGTCGCGCCGGCGGCGATGGCGTTCTCGGCGATGTCGAGGATGTGGAGAGAGAGATCCTCCATCATGACGGAATGACCTTTCTGCCGGCCTCGCCCGCCAGGGCCTTGCGGATCTCCCCGAGGCCGGGCGAGGCGACCAGGAAATCGGTCGTGGCAGAGCCGATCTCCTCCGGCTTGTGGGCGTCCGAGAAACGGACGATCGGCAGGGGGTCGAACGGACCGAGCGTTGCCCGGGCCTCGGCGACGGTCAGGCGGGGCGAAACCTCGACGGCCTCGAGACCGAGGCCGGGCGGGATGAAGCCGAGCTGGGAGATGATGCTGAACGACTCCCGATCGACGTGGCAGGCGATGGCCAAACCGCCGTGGCCGTGGATGAGGCCGACGGCGTCGTGAACGGAAAAAAGCGTCGCCCCGAAGAGGCACCGCGGGCTGAACCCGGTGACGTAATCCGCCGCGTCGACGATGACCTGGTCCTTGACGAACTTCTTCTTCGAAGGGACATCGGGGAGATTCCGGTAGACCTCCGCCTGGAAGGGCCCAAGCTCGGCCCCGGTGTCGAAGAGGCCGAGGATGTGGACCTCTTCAGCGGTCGTCAGCTCGATCCCGGCGAGGACGGCGAGCCCCGTGCCCCGGGCGGCTTCGATCACGGCGGCCGCGTTCTCCGTCGTGTTGTGGTCGGTGACGGCGATGAGGTCGAGCCCGACGGCCCGGGCTCGGTCGACGACCGCGCGCGGCGACATCGCCAGCTCCCCGCACGGCGAGAGGCAGGTGTGGATGTGGAGGTCGGCCCGGAGCCGCCGGAGCTCCATCAACCCCCCTTGACCCCCATCGCGTAGAGCCGTCCGACGAGCTCGAACGTACCGAGCCGGGTCCCGAGAACGGGGACTTTCTCCCGCTCCGCCTGGGCGAAAGTTTCCGGGGCCGGTTCGCGCCCGTTGACGAGGACGATCCCGGCGAGTTCCTTGAGGACGGCGACGGCGACGATGTTCGGATGGACCTGCATGGTCACCCAGAGGTCGTCCTTGCGGGCGTGGCCGATGACGTCGCTCAGGAGGTCGCTCGCGTAGCCGCCAAGGACGGGCCTGTCGAGCGGGATGCCGGCCGTGAAGACTTTGAGCTCGAGGCGTGTCGCCAGGTCGGTGAGTGTCATCGCTTCTCCTTCTTGACGAACGGGCAGTCGTCGAGGACCGCCAGGCCGCGGACGATATCGTCGGCCAGCGTCTGGCAGTCGGGCGCCCCGCAAATCCCGCAATCCTTCCGGGGCAGGTCGGCGAAGAGCTTTTCCCGGCGCTTGGCCTTGCGGATGGCCAAGGCCCGGTCGCGGTCCAGGGGACGCGATTCGATGGGCGCCACCGGGTGGTCGAACGACAGGAAATTCTTGTGATAGAGCCGGCTGACGTCCTTGGGATCGACGACCGCGCGCTCTCCAGCGGCGTCGACGAGCTGCAGGATCCTGCTCTTGGCCAGGAATCGATTCTCCACTTCGAGCGGCCCGCCGACGCACCCGTCCGGGCAGACCGCGCATTCGAGCAGGTCGATATCCTGGAGGAGACCCTCTTCGACCTGGTCGAGGACCCGCATCGTGTCCACGACCCCCGAGACGGCCACGGCCCGGTGGTTCTTGACGCCCCGGGTTTCGCCTCCGGAAAGCGACCAGCCCATGCCGATGCCGCTGAACTGCGTTTCCGGGAAGAGATGGCGCATGAGCGCGTCCTCCTCGCCTTTCCGGAGGGCGTTGAGGATCTGGGGGTAGATGTCCCGGATCGACATGGCCCCATCGATATAGGATTTTGTCAGGGTCGCGGGGCTGTTGATGGAGACCATCTTGGCCGGACAAGGGGTGATGTGGATGATCCCGATCTTCTCGGGGGGTAGGTTCAGAGCCTTGGGCAGGATCGTCCGGAGGATCTTGGCCGCGATCTCTCGCGGCGGCTCGATCGGCAGGATCTGTCCGCAGAGCGACGGGTAACGTCTCTGGATGAGACGGACGACGACCGGGCAGGTGGGGGTGATGAACGGCCGCGGCCGCGGATGCTCATTGAGATACTCATCGGTCGCGGCGTTGTTGAGCTCGCAGATCGAGCTGAGATCGTAGACCTCGTCGAACCCGCAGCGGCGCAGGGCGGAGAGGATCTCGTTAGGCAAGGTCGTGCCGCCGAACTGCCCGTAGAGCACAGTGGAGGGGATGGCCACCTTGTAGGCGAAGGCGTCAAGGGCGGCGAACGACGTCGTGTGGGAATGGACGGCCTCGTAGGGGCAGACGCGGAGGCATTCGCCGCAGTCGATGCACAGCTCGTCGATGATCAGCGCCTTGCCGTCCTTGACGCGGATGGCCTTGGTCGGGCAGGCGCTCATGCAGTGGACGCAGCCTATGCATTTGTCCTTGGTGATGTGGATGGCGTGGAAGCTTTTTTCTTTCATGTCGTCCCGTGTCCGTTCGTCCGGATGATGATCTTCAGGCGGGTCCCGTGTCCCGTCCGCGAATCGATATAGAAGACGTCGGAGTTCCTCTTGATGTTCGGCAGGCCCATGCCCGCGCCGAAGCCGAGCTCCCTCATTTCCGGCGTCGCCGTCGAAAACCCTTCGGTCATGGCCAGCTCGACGTCGGCGATGCCGGGTCCCTGGTCGTCGACGGTGATGTGGACCTCCTGCGCGGAGACGGCCAGATCCATCCTCCCCTCCCGGGCGTACATGATGACGTTCATCTCCGCTTCGTAAGCGGCGATGGCCGCCCGGCGCACAATCGCGGTGTCGAGGCCGAGGTCTTTCAGGAGCTCCTTGATCCGGCAGGCGACGGCCCCGGCCTTGGCGAAATCGCCGCCCTTGACGGGGAACTCCTGGCGGTAGACGGACTCAGCGGTGGGCATGGCCTCCGCCCTGGATGAACCCGGCTATCCGGGAGCAGGCCTCGAACATGGTCATTTTCGTGGCGATGAGGGGCAGGTTTTTCGACTGGGCCTCGCTGACGACGTCCGGCGCCGGGCGCTTGCCCTGGACGAAGACGACGCCGGTCAGGTCGGCCACGGAGCAGGTACAGACGACGTGGGAGTTGGCCAGCCCGGTCAGGAGGAGGGAGCCAGGCTCCGCCGAGGTCAGGACGTCGCTCATGAGGTCGGAGGCGAAAACCTTCGGGAAGACCACCTCGGGCGGGCTCGCCGGGGTCAGGAGCTCGCCGTCGAGAAGGGCCAGAACGTCCTTGAGCACGATCATCGGAACCTCCCGCCGCTCTGGAAATCCGAGGATGTCTTCATTATATCCGGAACGGAGCATAAAAAAAAGCCGGCGGAGGAGGGAGGAACGTCCCTCCTCCGCCGATCGGAGGTAATTCAGCCTGGCGATGAACCTACTTGGCCTTGAGGATCTTCTGGACCTCGGCCTTGTCGACATCTGTTATGAACGGGATGCCGCTGATGTCGGCCACCTCATGGGTGATCGCGGCGATATCGTCGCGGTTGATGTAGTCCAGCGTGAACTTGCGCCCGCCGGCCATCATTTGGCGGAGGCCCTGGCTCAACCGCTTGAAATACGTGTAGACGCCGATAGCCCCGGCCGGGAGCTCATCGAAGCGGGCGCCGAAGCGCCGCCGCAACTCGGGAGCGGTGACGAAGATCTCGTCCTTGCTGTTCCCGAAGCGCTCGACGTAGACGGGGATCTGGCCGTCGTTGATGCGGCCGCCGATGGTCTTCCCGACCATGGCCGCGGCCAAGGGCGAGCGGGCCATGCCCACGGCCTTGACGTAGGGGGCGCCGAGGGCCAGGGCCTTGAAGATCTGGTCCTCGAATGTGATCCCGCCGCCGAAGGCCAGGTCGGGGACGTATTCGCCCTGTTTGGCCAGCTGGTCGGCGAACTTCCAGGTCAGCGACCAGATCTCGACGGTCGGGATGCCCCACTCGTTCATCATCCGCCAGGGGCTCATGCCCGTGCCGCCGCCCGCGCCGTCCACGGTCAGGAGGTCGAGCTTGGCCCTGGAGGCGTACTTGACGGCCCGGGCCAGGTCGGCCGGGCGGTAGGCGCCCGTTTTCAAGAAGACACGCTTGGCCCCGGCCTTGCGCAGCTCCTCGACCCGCTTCATGAAGGCGTCCTCCTCGACCATGCCCATGCGGGAGTGGCGTTCGAACTCCTTGAAGCTGCCCTCTTCGAAGGCGGCGATGACGTTGGGGTCGTCGGGGTCGGGTAGGACGATGTAGCCCTTCTTCTTGAGAGCCTGGGCCTTCTTGAGGTTCTTGATCTTGACCTCGCCGCCGATGTCCTTGGCCCCCTGGCCCCACTTGAGCTCGACTGTCTCGATGCCCAGCTTGTTGATGGCGTATTCCTGGACGCCGAGGCGCGTGTCCTCGACGTTGGCCTGGACGACGACGTCGCCGTAGCCGTCCTGCCAGTCGCGGAAGGACTTGATGCGGAACTCCATGTCCGGGGAGCGGACGACCCGGCCGTTCTTGAGCTCGGTCTCGTCGTCCATGCCGCAGACGTTCTCGCCGATCGTCAGGATGGTCCCGGCGATGGCCGCGCCGCCGCCGAGGCCCGCCCAGTTCTGCCGGGCGACGTTGGTCGAGCCCATGCCGGAAATGATGAAGGGCACCTTCAGCTTGATGTCCTTCTTCCGGCCGATCTTGGTCTCGATCGTGACCTTCTCGAAGGTCGCCTTGTCGCTGTCCGCGGGAACGCCCCAGGCCCCCTTGGCCGTGCCCATTATGCTGAAGTGGGACAGGTCGACGGGGTAATCCTTCTCGCAGGCCGCGGTGATGATGCCGAACGGCTGCGGATAGAGGACCTCGGGTCCGCGATAGGCGGATTTCCCGATCTCGCACATTCCGATACAGCCGTCGACGCAGGTCACGCACATCCCGCTGAAGGGGCTGATCGACCCCTCCGTCCGGTTCTTGGTCAGGGTGGCGGCGCTTCTGTTGAGCTTCGTTAAAGTCGGCATGAAATTACCTCCTCGATATCCTTTAAGATTTCTTTTCCCGGACGCAGGTGCCGCAGCGGCCCGCGTCGTACATCCAGCACTGGAGCTCGTCGTAGTGCTCCAGGCAGGTGGGGTCCATGGTCAGGCAGGCGTTGCAGAGAGCCGTTTCGGCGTTCGGGCCCTGGCAGCGGAGCTGGCAGGCGGGGCAGATGTACATGCAGGCGCCGCACAGACGGCATTCCTCCGACCGGATGTCGAAGGGCGTCGAGATCTTCCTCTTGTGGCCCCGCTGCTGGAAGCCGATGGCCCGGCCGTCCATCTGCTCCGCGCACATCCGGACGCAGAGGCCGCAGAGGATGCATTCTTCGTTGCGGGGCGTGAACCGGACCCGGGTGACCCCGAACTTGGAGGCCAGGTCCTGGAGGACTTTGGAGCCCGGCGCGACGGAGATCATCAGCTCGATCATCATCCGCCGGGCCGCCCAGACCCGGTTGGTGTCGGTCCGGACGACGAGCCCGGCCTCCACCGGATACGTGCAAGACGTCACCAGCTTCGACTTGGGGGGCTCGCCGATTTCGACCAGGCAGAGCCGGCAGCCGCCGAACTCCGTCAATCCCTCGTGGTGGCAGAGGGTCGGGATCTCAAGGCCGTAGAACTTGGCGGTTTCGAGGACCGTCCAGCCCTCCTCGGCCTTGACCGGTAAGCCGTTGAGGATGAACTCGATCATGTTTCACGTCCCATCGCTTTTTTACCGTCCCGGGTTTCGAGCTCGCAGCGCAGGCAGCGCCGCGCTTCTTTCAAGGCGAGCTCCTTGGTGAAACCCGTCTCGATCTCCTCGTGCCCGGACCTTCGCTTCGCCGGCGGCAGGTGCGGCATCTTGGCCCTCGTCGTGTTCTGGACCTCCTCTTCCGTCAGCTTGACCGGCTCGATGTAGAGGGACGGCCGGGTCACCTCGTGGGGCCGGGCGAGCGGGCGTCCCTCGAGGTAGCATTCGATGGACAGGGCGGCGGTCTTGCCGGCCGCCATGGCCTCGACGACGCTGCTCGGGCCCGAGACGACGTCGCCGCCGGCGAAGACGCCGGGGCGGGTCGTGGCCATGCTGGCCGGGTCGACGATGATCGTGCCCCATTCCGGGGAGAGCGTCAAACCGTCGCTGTCCTTGAGGTACGGCGTGTAGGCCCGTTCGCTGATGGCCAGGATGAGCGTGTCCGCCGGCACTTGGAACTCGGACCCCGGGATGGGCACGGGCTTGGCCCGGCCGCTGGCGTCCTTCTCGCCGAGCTTCATCCGGATGCACTCGACGCCGACGACTTTCTCGCCGCTGATGCGGACGCGGACCGGGGCGACGAGATATTCGATCTTGACGCCCTCTTCGAGGCCGGCCTCGACCTCTTCGGGGTAGGCGGGCATCTCCTTCCGCGTCCGGCGGTAGAGGATCGTGGCCTGTTTGACCCGCTTGTCGCGGAAGGCGACGCGGGCCGCGTCGACGGCCGAATTGCCGCCGCCGATGACCACGACCCGGCCCCCGAGGGAAACGGGAATGCCGAGGTGATGGTTCTTCAGATATTCCAAGGCCTGGAGAACCCCTTCCGCCTCCTCGCCGGGGACGCCCATTTCCAGGGGCTTATGGGCGCCCGTGGCCAGGAAGACGGCCTTGTACCCCTGTTGGAAGAGGTCGTCCAGGGTGAAGTCCTTCCCCAGGGTCATATTGGTCTTGATGCTCAGGCCGCAACTCACGAGATAGTCGAGGTCGTCCTGGAGGATATCCTTGGGCAGGCGGTGACCGGGGATGGTCACCCGGAGCATGCCGCCGGCGACGGGCAGGGATTCGAAGACCCTAACGGCATAGCCTTTTTTAATCAGCTCGTAGCCGGCCGCCAGGCCGGACGGCCCGGCGCCGACGATGGCCACCTTGTCCGTCCGGGTGACGGGGAACTTCGTCGGCGCGTCCAGGCCCTTGGCCCTGGCCCAGTCCATCACGTAGCGTTTCAAGGCCCGGATGGCGATGGGCTCTCCGATCTCCCCGGCCCGACAGACGGCCTCGCAGGCCCGGCTGCAAACCCGGCCGCAGACCGACGGCAGCGGATTGTCCTTGCGGATGACCTTGAAGGCCTCCTCGTACTTCTTCTGGGCGATGAGGGCGATGTAGGTCGACGCCTCCTGGTCGATGGGGCAAATGTACTGGCAGGGCGAGGAGACGATCTCCTTGCAGACCATGGCCGGGCATCGTTTATCGAGGACGTGCCTCTCATATTCCGCGCGGAAATAGCGCAGAGTGGACAGGACGGGGTTGGCCGCCGTCTGGCCGAGCCCGCAGAGGGAGGCGTCCTTGACCGAGACGGCCAGTTCCTCGAGGAGGGAGATGTCCTCGAGGGTCGCCTGTCCGTCAGAGATCTTACTGACGATCTCCCACATCCGCTGGGTCCCCTCCCGGCAGGAGACGCATTTCCCGCACGACTCGTCGCGGAGGAAATTGAGGAAGTACTTGGCGATGTCGACCATGCAGGTCTTGTCGTCCATGACGATCATGCCGCCGGAGCCCATCATGGCCCCCGCGGCCGTCAGGCTCTCGTAGTCGACCGGCAGGTCCAGGAGCTTGGCCGGAATGCAGCCTCCCGAGGGCCCGCCGATCTGGACCGCCTTGAAGGTCCGGCCGCCGGGGATACCGCCGCCGATGCCGTAGATGATCTCGCTGAGGGAGATGCCCATCGGGACCTCGACGAGGCCCGTGTTGTTGATCTTGCCGACGAGGGAAAAGATCTTGGTCCCCTTGCTCGTGTCCGTCCCCAGGGCCGAGTACCACGCCGAGCCCCGGCGGATGATGTTGGGGACGGTGGCCCACGTCTCGACGTTATTGATAACCGTCGGTGAACCCCAGAGGCCCTTATGCGTGGGGTAGGGCGGCCTCTGGCGGGGCATGGCGATCTTGCCCTCGACGGAGGCGATCAGGGCGGTCTCCTCACCGGAGACGAACGCGCCGGCGCCCTTGACGATCTCGAGGTCGAAATCGAACCCCGTCCCCAGGATGTCCTTCCCGAGCAGGCCGTATTCCCGGGCCTGCCCGATGGCGATCTCGACGCGCTTGATGGCCAGGGGGTACTCGTGCCGGATATAGATGAACCCCTTCGCGGCGCCGATGGCCCTGGCCCCGATGACCATCCCCTCGAGGACGGCGTGGGGATCGGCCTCGAGGACGGAGCGGTCCATGAAGGCGCCGGGGTCCCCTTCGTCGCCGTTGCAGATGATGTATTTCGGCGTCCTCTTTTCCTTGGCGCAGGCCGCCCACTTCTTGCCCGTGGGGAAGCCGGCGCCGCCCCGGCCCCGCAGGCCCGAGGCTGTGATCTCGGCGAGGATCGTCTCGGGCGTCATCTTCGCCAGGGCCTTGCCCATCCCCTCGTAGCCGTCGAAGGCGATGTATTCCTCGATCTTTTCGGGGTCGATCCGGCCGCGGTTGCGGAGGACGATGAGCCGCTGGTGCTTGAAGAACTCGATGTCCTTCATCTTCGGGACGGGCTTGTCCTCGGCCGGCGGGACGTACATCAGCTTCTTGACCGGCCGGCCCTTGAGGAGGTGCTCCTCGACCAGGCGCGGGACATCCTCGACCTTGAGGAGCTGGTAGAAGATGCCGTCGGGCTGGACCATGACGATGGGGCCCCTCTCGCAGAAGCCGTTGCAGCCCGTGGCGATGACCTGGACCTCGTCCTGGAGGCGCCGCTTCTTGATCTCCTTCTCGAGGACCTCCTTGATCTTGAAGGATCCGCTGGAAACGCAGCCCGTGCCGGCGCAGACCAATAAGTGAGCTCGATACTGTTTCAAGGGTCCTCCCTCAGTACATCGTTTCGCTTCCGACCGCCAGGACGAATTCCGTCACCATCTTGCCGTGGAGGACGTGCTGGGCGAAGATCTTTCGCATTTTTTCCGCCGTGAGGTCGCCATACTTGACGGGGGGCTTGTTCTTGAGCTCGACCGTGGCCATGGGCTCCTTGTTGCACAGTCCCGCGCAGCCGGAGGTCGTGACGATAACGTCCTGGACCTTGGCTTTAGCGATCTCGTCGAGGAGGGCATCCATGATGTCCCGGGCGCCGGCGGCGATGCCGCACGTGCCCATGTGGACCGTGACACGTGCCCGGCCCTTGCCCTCCCGGATGGTCATCAGGGATTTCGTTTTCTCCCGGATCTTCGCCAGGTCTTGGATGCGGAGCTTCTTCTTTTCGGCCATCAGGTTTCCTCTCTTTCCGTCATTTTTTTCGGGCCGTCCGCCCGCCTCTTCGCCCGGCGGGCTTGGCGCCGGCCTTCCGCTTTTGCCCCGACTTCTTCGGCTTGGCGCACTTGTCGAGGATGGGGCCGACCTTGCGGATGGTGGCGTGGCCATTGTATTCGCCGTCGACGACGACGACGGGCCCGATGGCGCAGCACCCGAGACAGGCGACCGTCTCCAGCGTGAACTGGCCGTCCGGGGTGTTCTCCCCGGCCGGGACGCCGAGCTTCCGCTCGATCTCCTCCAGGATCTTCTGGCCGCCCCGGACGTGGCAAGCCGTCCCCAGGCAGACCAGGCACATGTGCTTGCCCCGGGGCTTCAGGCTGAAGGCCCGATAGAAGGTGGCCACTCCGAGGATGTCGATGAGGGGCATGTCCAGTGACTTGGCGACCTGGCGGAGGGACTCCGGGGGGAGGTAGTTGAAGCTCTCCTGGACGTCGAGGAGGATGGCGATCAGGTTCTTTTTGAGCCCCCGGTGCTTGTCGATCAACGACTGGATCTTGGTCGTATCGGTGTCCAAATCATCCCTCCACTATAGGGGTTCGAGGTGCGGACGGGAGTCCGTGAGACGGGCGCGGCCGGCGAGGAGAAGCGTCGGGCCGGAAGACGGGCAGGGGGGAGGCAATATACAGCTTTCGGCCGGCTGCCGGCCCCAGGGGCGGGCGAATATGATCTATAAAAATAAAAATCTCCTTAACGGCGTTGCCAGGAGACTCAACGACCAAAGAACAAGATGGCATTTATAACAAAACGAATTTGTGCTTGTCAAGCGCGGGTGTATGGCTGAAACCGCCGTCCGGGCGGCTAGGCGCCGTCGGTTTCGAGCTCGATTCTCTCGACGACAAGCTCGCGGCCTGCGACGATCTCGACCCGCCGCGAGCCGCAGGCGGCGCAGGAGAAATCGGAGTCTTCGCGGGCGGCTTCGCCGCCGCAGTCGGAACAGCAGAGCCTCACCGGGACGTCGACGATCTCCAGGCGGGCGCCTTCGGCGAGCGTCCCTTGCTTGTAGGTGTCGAAGGCCGATTCGAGGAGGTCGGGAACGACCCCCGACATCCGGCCTACCTGGAGCACGACCTTCGTGACCCGCGCCGCGCCGTGAGCCCGGGCATTCTCTTCGAGGACGTCGAAGACGGAAGCGATGAGGGAGAGCTCATGCACGGGCGGACCTCAGGCGTTCGAGGGCCTCGGCGAAATACGCGGCGAGCTCGTCGACGCCGTCGCCGCGCAAAGCGGAGACCGTGAAGATGCGGAGCCCGGGCTTGATGGACAGGGCTTCCGCCGCTGCCTTGGCCGGGTCGAATGGTAGATAGGGGACGAGGTCCGCCTTGGTCAGGATGAGACAGTCCGCGGACAGGAAGGCCTGGGGGTACTTGGCCGGCTTGTCGTCCCCCTCCGGGGAAGACAGCAGTACGCAACGGAGGTCCTCTCCCAGGTCGTAGGAGGCGGGGCAGACGAGGTTGCCGACGTTCTCGATGAACAGGAAGTCGATCGCCGCCGGGACGTGGCTGAGGACCCGGCCGATCATCCGGGCCTCGAGATGGCAGGCGCCGCCGGTCGTGATCTGCCAGGCAGGGATGCCCTTGGCCCGGATGCGCTCGGCGTCCCGCTCCGTTTCGATGTCGCCTTCGATGACGGCCATCCGGTAGCGGCCTCGGAGGCGGTCGGCCAGGCTCTCGAGGAGGGTCGTCTTGCCCGAGCCGGGCGAGCTCAGGAGGTTGATGCAGAGGATGCCGCGACTGCTGAGTTCCTGCCGGATGGCCGCGGCGGCTTGCTTGTTCGTGGCCAGGAGGTCCTGGAGAACGGAGATCGTTTTGGTGGTCATGAACGGTTCCCTTTCAGAAAATTCTCCAGGAACTTCAGGGCCAGGGCCAGGTTTTTCTCGGCTTTGGCCGAAAGCCCTTCGCCGATCGTCCAGCGGTGACCGCGGACGGCCAGGAGCCGGGCGTCCGGCCTGCGGTCGTAGAGCTCCGCGGCGATGGCCAGGACCGCTTCCGGTCTCAGGGTGTGGCTCATCGCCGGCATGGCGGCGGCCGCCTCGACTTTGGTGAATGTGTACGGCCGGCGCAATCCCCGGGCGGCGTCGATGAAAACGACGACGTCGTGCTGGGCGCAGGCCAGGGCGTCCTCGAGCCCGAGCTGGTAATCGGCGTCGCAGGCAACCCCCGGGATCGCCCGGGCCGACAGGCGTTCGGCCGCCGCCGGCCCGAGCCCGTCGTCGCCTCGTCCGGGATTGCCGAAGCCGATCACGAGGACGCGCGCGGCCGGCGCCTTCGTTTTTCGCGGAATCAGCGAACCTCTCTCTGGAGGATGTTGCCCCGCGCGTCGACGAGGGAGACCTCGAGGGGCATGCAGCCCAGCGCGTGGGTGGCGCAGCTCAGGCACGGGTCGTAGGCCCGGATGGCCACTTCGACGCGGTTGAGCATGCCCTCCGTGATCTCGGACCTGCCGGCCAGGACGTTCTCGGCGACCCAGTGGACGGCCCGGTTCATGGGCTCGTTGTTGTTGGTCGTCGAAACGATCAGGTTGGCCATCGTGATCTGGTCGTCGTCGTTGACGCGGTAGTGGTGGAAGAGGGTGCCCCGCGGCGCTTCGACCAGGCCGACCCCCTCCGGGACCCTCTTGCCTTTCTTGACGAGCTTCGCGCCCTGGAGGTCCTTGTCTTGAAGGAGCTCCTTGATGACCTCGGCCGAGTGGAGGAGCTCGATGAGCCGGGCCCAGTGTGTGTGGAGCGACATGTTGTTGGGCTTGCCGTCGGTGTAGGCCTTGTAGACCTCGAACTCTTTTTGGGCCAGGGGCGAGGGGATGTAATCGCAGGTGTTGAGCCGGGCCAGGGGGCCGACCCGGTACCAGCCGTCCTTCTTGCCGACGGAGCGGAGGTAGGGGAACTTCATGTAACTCCATGAGCGGATCTCCTCGCCGATGTGCTCGAGGTAATCCTTGTAGTCCACGTCGTTGAGGACCTTCCGGCCTTCGGCGTCGACCGCCCGTAGCACGCCGTGATAAAAATCCAGGGCGCCGTCCTTGCGGACGAGGCTCAGATGGTTCGAAGGAAAGGCGGCGAAGCCGTCGACGACGTCCTTGTTTTTCCTGTGGTAATCCTTGAAGAGCTCGACGGCCGCCTGGGACCATTCGATCATCTGGTCGATGTTGAGCGGTGGGGCGCCTTTGAGGAAGCGGTCCCGTTCCTCGGGGCTCAGGTTCTTGTTGATCCCCCCAGGAACCGCGCCCGTGCCGTGGATCTTCTTTCCGGCTGTGGCCTGGATGATCTCCTGGCCAAACTTGCGCAGGAGGACGGCCTGGACGGCTAGGTCTTTATTGAGGGCGGCGACGCCGATGATGTTCCGCACGGCCGGGTCCGAGTCCATGCCCAGGAGGAAATCAGGCGAGGAGAGATGGAAGAAATGCAGGGCGTGGGATTGAAGGATCTGGCCGTAGTGCATGAGCCGGCGCATCTTCTCGGCGGTCGCGGTGAGCTTGCCGGGCCCGGCGCCGACGATGACGTCCATGGCCTTGGCCGCCGCCAGATGGTGGCTGACCGGGCAGATGCCGCACAGCCTCTGGACGAGGACCGGGGCCTCCCAG
>MEYF01000058.1:0-14111 GCA_001775755.1 Candidatus Aminicenantes bacterium RBG_19FT_COMBO_65_30
GATCCCGCCTTGGTCCGGGCGCGAAAGGACCCGCAGCTCGACAAGGCCATCGAGGTCGTGATGGCGGAGCTGGCCAAAAACCCCCCGGTTAAGCCCAAGCGTCCCGCCTTTCCCGACCACTACAAGAAATAATGGTGCGCCGTCCGCAGATCGTTCTCAAGGCCGGGGATTCAAACCCCTCCGGGCGCGCTCGCCGGCGAACGGCAACGTTTTTTTCGGCTCTCGTGTTATACCTCCAGGATGCGGATTATCGGACGTCCGTGTCCGGAGGAGGACACATGAACACACGCACCCGAGTCATAGCCCTGTTGACGGTTGCCTTTGCCGCGATTTTCGCCCCGGCCGCGCCGGGATTAGGCCAGGAAGCGGAATCCACGGATAGGCCGGCTACCGTCCATCTCAACGCGTATATCGAAGCCTTCAATTCCGGGAGCCTGGACCGGATGAAAGCCTTCTTTGAAGCCCACTTCGCTTCTTCGGCGCTGAAGGAAACTCCCGTCGCCCAGAGGCTGGCCCGCTACCAGGGCGGAAAGGCCCAGCTTAAATCGTTCGCGGTGGAAAAGACTGTATCCGAGCTGCCCTTCCAGACGTCCATCCTGGCCAGGGCCGGCAACGGCGACGACATCCTTCTCCGAGCGATGGTCGAAAAAACGCCGCCCCACAAGCTCGTGGCCATTTTCGCCGAGCTCGTCGAGGACCCGGCGAACATCGATGTCCCGGAGCCCAAAGCCGACGAGAAAGAATTCATCGCCGCCGTCCGGGGCTTCCTCGAGGAAAGGACCCGGGCGGACGAATTCTCCGGCGTCGCGCTCATCGCCGCTGATTCCGGCGTCCTCTTCCACGAAGCCTACGGCAACGCCGACCGGGAGATGAAGATCCCCAACCGGAAGGACACCAAGTTCAACCTCGGCTCGATCAACAAGAATTTCACCCGCGTCGCCATCCACCAGCTGGCGAGGCAAGGGAAACTTTCGCTCGACGACTCGATCGGGAAGTTCCTGCCCGACTACCCCAACGCCCAGGCCGCGGAGAAGGTGACCGTCCGGCACTTGCTCAACATGACCTCGGGCATCGGCGATTTCTTCGGCAGCCGCTACGACGCGACGCCCAAGGAAAAGATCCGGACACTCCAGGACTATCTCCCGCTCTTCGCCGACCGGCCGCTCGAATTCGAACCGGGGACGAACAATCGCTACTCGAACGGCGGCTACGTCGTCCTGGGGCTCATTATCGAAAAGGTCAGCGGCGTCGACTATTACAGCTTCGTCCGGGAGAATATCTTCAAGCCGTGCGGCATGTTGAACACGGACTCCTTTGCCCGGGACGCGGACGTGCCCAACCTGGCCCGGGGCTACACCCTTGATGACGAGCCGGCGAGAGCGCGCGTCCTCAACCACGCGACGCTTCCCGGACGGGGGAGCTCGGCCGGGGGCGGTTACTCCACGGCGGAGGACATGCTGAAATACGTGCTGGCTTTGAAGGACAAGAAGCTTGACCTGCCCGACGCCGCGTCGGGACTTGGGATCGCCGGAGGGGCGCCCGGGATCAACTCCGCCCTCGAATGGGACCCGCGCAGCGGCTATATCGTGATCGTTCTGACCAACTTCGACCCACCCACGGCTGGCCAGGCCGCGCGCCGGATCGTCGGCTGGCTTCCCCAGTAACCGCGGCGGCGCACGGCGCTTCTCCAGAGCGGCCGTTCAAACGGCCAAATCCGGGGTAGTGGGTCAGTTTGAATTTTCTTCCTATGGACAATGAATGGGACATCTTGGTGGGCTTAAGGGCGGAAAGGCGAGGGCAAAAAAATTAACGGCAGAACAGAGAAAAGAAATAGCAAGACAAGCAGCCCTTGCGAGGTGGAAAAGAACGCAAGATTAGTGCTCTTGTTGCGACCCCACATCTACGATATGGCCGCGTATGAATCCCCGTATTTCAAAAACGGTGGCATCTTTCGTTTCCGCCCTGCTCGATGCGACGCGAGTAGAGAAATTATAAAAATCTTGTAGATTTACGCGAAGCCATTTTCCATTTAAATAAAGAAATACTAGCATAGTCGTTATTGCAATGCGCTTGTTTCCGTTTTGAAAAGGATGATTTTTTATCATTAGATAAAAAAGCAAGCTTGATTTAGAAATTAATCCCCGATAAAGAGAACGGCCCCCAAACCATTGAAACGGGGCCGCAAGACAGCTTTCTAATACGTTGGGGAACCGGGTACAATAATCGGGGATGGGCTCATTATAAGACATCAGCCTTCGGGCTAACTCAAAAGCTATCTGCTCGACATCTCCGATGGAAATATTCTGCATTACTCATTGCCTAGTTTTCGCAACAATTCTCCGTATTCTTTAACTACCTTTTTAACCGCACGATTGATCTTCTTTTTTCTGCCCGAGCTTATTGTTTTCCCACCAATGTCGGATAGAGAGGATCGGTGGATTGCATATTCTTTGCCTATCCTTATGGACTCTATATCTCCGCTTTTGACCTTTTTATAGATGGCCACCCTGCTCATCCCAAGGGCGGCCGCAGCCTTGGGAATAGATAGATATTGGCCGGTTTGAGTCTTTTTTTCTTTCATGGTTTACCCATCCAGTAGAACGATCACAATAAGGTTAACGCATGTTAACCTTAAATTGTCGCTATTGTCAAGATATAAAATGCATTGCCGCCATGTCGTTACCAATAATAATTTAAAAATAATACTTGATCGGTCAAGTATATTGTATACATGAACAAGCTAACGCGAGAAAGGCAACCCCAGGTTGTTGCCGCCTTGTTTGAGGGCAACTCTATCAGGGCTACGGTCAGAATGACCGGGGTAGCCAAAAATACCGTTGTCAAGCTCCTGGCTGATTTTGGCCCGGACGCCTTGCAAATAGGGTTCAACTAACCACCGACGGATACAAGATGTACTTGGATGCCGTTGAGAGTTCATGTTGACAAGGTTTCAACCAGTTACGTAGAACGTCAGAACCTGACCATGAGAATGAACATGCGCCAGTTTACCGGAATAACCAATTCCACAGAATAGTCGGCCCGGCTGAGTAATAGCCTTACCGTTTGGTCAAACATTCTTAACGCCAATTTTTCTCCCCCATTCTTCATGGAGGATAATATTCCCAAATCCGGGACGCTCTTGAAGAATACGGGCCCGGCCGCTAGAATAGGCCTCTTTGGCCCGGCTATCCGGCCGCGACGAAGAAACAAAGCTTCGAAAGAAGACCATGAAGAGACCCGCCGCCAGCGCCGACTACTACTGGGACCTCTCGGGGAGCCTGGAGACGAGCCGGATCAGCGCCTCGCCGCTCGGCTTCAGGACTCAGAGCGGGGAGAGGCTCGGCTTCAGCGTCGTCGCCAACCGGGACGTCCTGCCGTACGATTTCGAAATCGCCGAAGGCGTCGTCCTGCCCGCCGGCCCTTACAGCTTCATGAGCTGCCGGCTCGATGCGAGCTCGGCTAATCACCGGCCCATCGTCTTCGACGCGGGCTACAATTTCGGGGAGTTCTATTCGGGCCGATATGACGACGTCAACCTGGGGCTGACGCTGAAATTCAAGGGCTATGCCACGCTGGCCTTCGACATGAACCTCGTCCGCGCCCGGCTGCGCTGGCAGATCACGCCCGGCAACGAGATCTACCTGGTTTACAATAGAAACTGGGAACGCCGCTGGGACCCCATGAGCCGCTTCGCCTCGCTCGGGGAACGGGGCGTCGTCAAGATCTCGCTGTCGATCCGGCCCTAGCCGTTCGGCCGCGGGCCCGCTTTATTTTTCCGGACGCATCAAACGAACCGAAGAGACCCGGGCCGTGCGCTTCCCGGCGGCCGGCTGGAACTTCACTTTTATCAGCGTCTTGCCTTTGACGAGCTGGGCCGGGACCGGATAGACCTCCTCGAACCACTTGCCCGGGGCCTCGCCCTCGATCTTGACCCCGGCGAGCTTCACGCCGTCGATGAGGATGTCGAATTCGCGGCCCTTGTCGCTTCCCCAGTAAGCGCAGAGGAGCTCGGCCGCCGTCTCATCGGCCTTCAAGTCGAAAGCGAACCAGCCGCCGTCGCCCGCCTCGCGCCAGCGGACATCCTCGAAAACCCCGGCCCGGGACTTGTCGCTCTCGAGGGCGTGCTCGCGCTCGGGCTGCATCTCGCCCAGCCGGATTGAATCGACCGTCCGGGCCTCGAGCGCGGCGAGCTTCGCCTGGGCCGCCTCGTAATCCTTCTTGACCGTCCGCCACTCCTCGTCGGAGTACTTGTTCCAGTAGACGGCATAGCGTTCGAAGTGGGCCTTGTAGAAGGGGACGAGGGTGATGGAGGGCGTCGTGATCTTTCCCGGCGTCCTCAGGACGCCGCTCTCCAGGATGAACGTCCCCGGCGCCGCGCCCTTGCGCACGTAGGCGTCGAGATCGTCATCGGCGCCGACGATGACGGGCGCGGGCGGGATGGGGACCTGGTCGTAATCGACCCGGGTCTTCGTCCAGGGGCTGAGCGTCTCGATGCCCTCCTTGCCCAGGAGCCCGGCGAGAAGCACGGGCCCGCGGAAGTAGGCGACGATCGACGGCGCGCCGGGGAGCGGTTCGGTCCTGAGCTTCATCGGCAGCGTCACCCGGACCTCGTCGCCGCTCTTCCAGACGCGGTCGAGGACGAGGTAGTCGCCCGGCGCCCCTCCCGTCGCGGCGAAAGGCTTGCCGTTGACCTCGACCGTGACCGGGTCGGTCGCCCAGCCGGGCCGGCGGATCCGAACGGCCGTCTTCACCTGCCGGTCGGCGAAAATCTCGAGCCGGATGAGACCGTCGTCGGGGTAATTCGTCTGTTGGATGACGCGCAGGCCGCGGGCCTTGAAATCGAGGACCGACGGTATGAACAGGTTGACGTAGAGGCCCGACGCGTCGTGAAAGTAGATGCTGTCGCCGTACTTGACGTGGTTCTCGAGGTTCGACCCGGTGCAGCACCAGAACGAGTCGAACGGCGTGCAGTAGACCTTGAAGCCGCCCGCCCGGAGCGGGGTGAAGTAGGTGAACATCCCTTTTTCCGGGTCCTGCATGCCCAGGATGTGGTTGATGAGGGCCCGCTCGTAGTAATCGAACCGCGCGGCCCGCGGGTCGATGGCGAAGAGCTGGCGGGTGAGCTTGAGCATGTTGTAGGTGTTGCAGGACTCCGTCGTATGGGTCGTCAGGTGCCGGGCGAACTGGTCGGGCGGGAAAAAGTACTCCTCGTCGGTGTTCCCTCCGGTGGCGTAGGTCCTATCGTTCACGATCCTGTCCCAGAAAAACGACGCGGCCTTGGCGTAGGAGGGCTTCCCGGTCAACTGGTAGAGGCGGACGAGGCCGATGAGCTTGGGGAAGTTGGTGTTGCCGTGGATCCCGGTCAGGATGTCCTTTTCCTGGCCGAGGGGGTCGAGGATGCGCTTGTGGTAGAATCGCTCGGCTAGCTGAAGGGCCCGGGGATGGCCGGTCAGGGCGTAGATCTCGGCGAAGGCCTCGTTGATGCCGCCGTGCTCGCAGTTGAGCATCCTCTGGAACTGCTCTTCGGTGAGGCCGCCGACGGCGTTCCAGGCCCAGTCCGTGGAACCGACGAGGAGGGGCTTGATCCCGGCGATCCCCGTCGCGTAGAAGGCGTCAACGAGGCCGATATAGAGCTTGTGCTGGACGTACCAGGGGACCCAGAGGCCGTTGAGGTCGAAGCCGGCGCTGCGGATGTCGCCGGCCTTGATCTCGGCGAAGACCTCCTGGGAGCGGGGGAAGCCGCCGACGAAGCCGTTGCCCCATTTTGCCTGGCAGGCGGCGAGCTCGGCGACGATGTAGGCGATGCGGTCACGGATCCTCTCGTCCGAGGTCGCCTCGTAGAGCCTGGCGGCGGCGGTCAGGTAGTGGCCGAGCGTGTGCCCGGAGATCGTCTGGCTCTCCCAGCCGGCGTATTCGGGCGCCTTGGGCTCGAGGCCGGCGAACCTGCGGAAGCGGGAGAGGAGACGGTCCGGCTCGAGCGACATGATGTAGCCGACGTCCAGGTCCATGGCCGCCTTGAAGGGGCTCGAGAGAAGGCGGACGTCGGTGAGAGGGAAAGCGTAGGCTTTGAGGGGCACCTTGTCGGCGACCTTGACCGGCCGGCCCTTCTCGAGGATGTCCGCCCGGAGCGTCGCCGGGAGGAGGAGGAACGCCGCGGCCACGGCGATCAGAGGGATGCGGGACAGGGCTTTCATCGGCGACCTCGCTTTCTTCAGGCGGAGAGGCGGATTATAAAGGAATTCGGATTATAAAAAAACTGTGTAAAGAGATGTGTAAAGAGGTGTAAAAATGCGCGCCCCGCGCGGCCCCGCCTACGGAGGCGAAGAGGGTCGGCCGGAGGCTGGGCTCTTGGCATGTTCTTTGCACTGCAACTTTATAACCCTTGAAAACGTAATATCAGGTGAGGGGCGAGAATTAGACATGGAGGATCCGAGGAGAACGGGCTCGGAGAACGAAGTCGAGAGAGAGACGGACGATGGCCACCCTCTGCCCAACCTGCCAAACCGAGAACTCGGAGACGGCGAACTACTGTAGTCATTGCGCCACCTCCTTGCACCGGACCGGCAAAGGCTCCGGCACCGAGGCCCTGCCGCTTTCGGTCACCCAGACCTACGAATCCCGGTCCTGGGACCTTCCGACCGGTTCGATCTTCGGCGGCCGCTATCAGATCATCGAACAGCTGGGCCGGGGAGGCATGGGGCGCGTCTACCGGGCCATCGACACGAAGGCCCGCGAAGAGGTGGCCATCAAGCTCATCCGCCCCGACATCGCCGAGGACAAGCGGACACTCGACCGTTTCGTCAACGAAATCAAGCTCGTCCACAAGATCTCCCACCGCAACATCGGCAAGATGTACCATCTCGGCGAGGACCAGGGCCTCCACTATATCACCATGGAGTACGTGCCCGGAGAGGACCTGAAGAGCTTCATCCGGCGCTCGCGGCGGCTCGACATAGCCACGACCGTAACCATCGCCAAGCAGGTCTGCAGCGGCCTGAACGAGGCCCACGACGCGGGCATCGTCCACCGCGACCTCAAGCCCGGCAACATCATGATCGACAAGGAAGGGAACGCCAAGATCCTGGACTTCGGCATCGCCCGGGCCGTCGGAACCCAGGGCGTCACGGCCGAGGGGAGCGTCATCGGCACGCCCGAGTACATGTCGCCCGAGCAGGTCGATGGCAGGGACTCCGACAAGCGGTCCGACATCTATTCCTTCGGCGTCATCCTCTTCGAGATGGTCACCGGGCGGCTGCCGTTCGCCGCCGACACGCCCTTTGTCGTCGCTTTCAAGCAGCAGTCCGAGAGGCCGCCTCTGCCCGAGGATCTGAACCCTCAGACGCCGCCCCAGCTGAGCGCCATCATTCTCCGGTGCATGGAGAAGGACCGCGAGAAGAGATACCAGTCGACCGAGGAGATCTGCCGCGACCTCAGTCAAGTTGAGGAGACGATCCACACAACGCCGCTGCCCGCCCCCTGGGCCAAGCCCACGACGCGGAAAACGCCGCGGCCGGCCGCCGCTCCGTCCTTTCCCTGGAGGAAAGCGCTCATCCCGGTCCTCGCTTTCCTGGGCATCATGGTGGCGGGCATCGTCATCCGGGAAATCGTCCCCAAGGCCAAGGGCGCCGTCCATACGGTCGCCGTCGTCGGCTTCGAGAACCTGACCGGGGAGGCGGCCTACGAATACCTGAGGAAGGCCATCCCCAACCTCCTCATCACCAGCCTCGAACAGTCGAAATACCTGGAGGTCATGTCGTGGGAGCGGCTGAACGACCTGGCCGGCCACAGGGACAGGGATATCGTCACGCCCGCCGAGCGGGACCAGTGGTTCGAGATATGCCGCCGCGAGGGGGTCGAGGCCATCGTCCTGGGGAGCTTCACCAAGGCCGAGAACCTGTTCGCCACCGACGCCAAGATCTACGACGTCCAAACGAAGAACCTCCTCAAGAGCACCGGTTCGCGGGGAGAGGGGGTCGCGAGCATCCTCAGGACCCAGATCGACGAGCTGAGCCGGGAGATCTCCAAGGGCGTCGGACTTTCGGAGCGGGCGGCGGCCAAGGACGCGATGCCCATCACCCAGGTCACGACGGCCTCCATGGAGGCCTACGAGCTCTTCCTCAAGGGGCAGGAGGACTTCGAGCGCTATTACTTCGAGGACGCCCGGGTGTCCCTCGAGAAGGCCGCCGAGAAAGACCCGGAATTCGCCCTGCCGTATTACTACCTGACCCGCGTTTATAACAGCCTGGCCGACGCGCCGCGGGCGGCTAAAGCAATGGAGCAATTCAAGAAGCTCAGCAAGGTCAGCCCGGGGAAGGGCAAGGACGGCCTCTACGTCGCCGCACTGTCCGCCTTCATGGAGAAAGACATCGAAGGATACGTGCGGGGCCTGAAAGACGTCATCCGGGCCGATCCCGGCGACAAGCGGGCCCACGCCGACCTCGCCTGGTTTTACAAGAACGAGAAAAAATATCCCGAGGCTGTCGCCGAATTCGACAAGGCCCTGGCCATCGACCCCGTCTTCGGCTATGCCCTGAACCTGCTGGCCTACACCTACGCCGAGATGGGGCAAACGGACAAGGCGATCAAGACGTTCGATCGCTACGCAGCGGCCCAGCCGGGAGACGCCAACCCCCTCGACTCCATGGGCGACCTCTATTTCCTGACGGGCGAATTCGGCAAGGCCCGGGCCAAGTATCAACAGGCCCTGGCCCTCCGGCCCGAGTTCCCTTCGACCTGGAAGCTGGCCTATCTCTACGCCATGGAGGGGGACTACGACGAGACCCTGCGCTGGATCGACCACCTCATCGCCCATGCCCAGACCGACGGCATGAAAGCCGACGGGCACCAGTGGAAAGGGCTCTACTATTCCGTTATGGGCCGTTTCAACGAGGCGTTGGGCGAGCTCGGCACGGCAGAAACCCTGGCCAAGGCCTCGGGCAACTTCGAGCTGGCCGACATCACCCTCCGGGACGCCCTCTGGATCTGCTACGATTGGGGCCGGTTCGACCTCTTTAAGACCTACCTCGATAAGCGGCTGGCCTTCAGGGCCGAGAGCAAACAGGCGACGCCGGGCTTGAACAAGATCTATGAGCTCCTGTATACGGGACTTCTCGACGTCGGGAACGGGAACGTCGCGGCCGCGAAAAAGAAGCTCGAGGAGATCATGTCCCTGTCCGCCGCGGTCGGAGAAAAAGAAAAGGATTTCAACCTCATGGCCGCCAACCATCTGAAGCGGGAGGTCCTTTTCGCCGAGGGGGCCTACGACGACGCGATCAAGGTATTCGAGGCCGGCCCTCCAGTCAAGATCAACTTCAGCTCCCCCATGACGGTCCAGCAGAAAAACGTGCCGTTTCAGGCCGACTTCGTCGCCCGGGCCTTCCTGAAAAAAGGCGAAACGGACAAGGCCATAAAGGAATACGAGCGGCTGGTGTCTCCCGAAGCCGCGGCGCGCGAGAGCGCCCTGGTCCATCCGTTCAGCCGCTACCGTCTGGCCGCCCTATACGAGGCCAAGGGAGACTTGGACAGGGCCGTCGATCAGTACGAAAGCCTGCTCGAAACCTGGAAGCAGGCCGACCCGGGACTCCCCGGGGTCGCGGCCGCCCGAAAGAAGTTGTCCCAGCTGAAGGCCAAGACGGCCCGTCCCAAGGGCGCGGCGGTCGACGCCTTCTATCCGTCGCCGTTTTATGTGGTCCCCTCCGGGCCTCTTGCTCCGTAAGCTTCGATCGAATATTGGCATTTTTCCCGGCTTCTGATAAAAATGGGGGAGTATGAGGAGGGACCCATGCTCCGGTCGAACATCCCGCTCTCGCCGCCGTCATCAGGAATCCTGTCCGCCGCGGTCGTCGCCCTGGCGTTCGTCGCCTTGGCTGCCCGGCCGTCGCCGGGCCGAGCCGAGGACCTCATCAGCGGCATCGGCTTGACGCACCTCACCGTCTACGACCAGCGCCCGGCCCCCGACGGGCTCATGTCGGGCTCTCCCCATGTCCACGCCGTGACCGACGAGGGGTATTACGTGGTGAGCGGGCAGGGGAGGGTCGAGCTCCACGACCTCAAGGACGGTTTTCGGTCGGTCGAGCTCTCGCCCGGGCGGTATGTCCAATTCCCGCCAGGGGTTGTGCACCGGCTGGTCAACACGGAACATCTCGTCCTTCTCGTGGTCATGGGCAACGCCGGGCTGGCCGAGCGCGGCGACGCCCGGATCTATTTCGGAAAGGCCGTCGACGGGGACCCGGCCGAGTTCGCCCGGCTCGCCGGACTGGCCAAGACGAAAGGGCTCGAAGGGGCCCTCGACCGGAGGGACGCGGCCATCCGGGCCTATGCCGGGCTCCTCGAGCTCTGGACGAAAGACCGGAAGGCCTATTTCCGGGAGCTCGAACGATTCATCGGCGTCCACATGAAAGCCGCCGCCTCTCTCCGCGAGGGCTTCTCCGAAGCCGTCGAGGCGGGCCCCGTGGCTTGGGGCGAGCGCTTCCAAAAGCGGCTCGAGAACCTGCCCGGGACCGGCGGCGAGCCTTCGCCCGTCCTGCATCTGCCGCCCGAGACACCGACCCTGGGCATGTGCGGCATCCTCCGTCCCGTGACCAATCTCGAAGCGGTGGGGCCGGGCAAGGACGCCGAGCCGCGGCGATAGAGGGCGGACCTTGCCGACCGAATATCGGGCCGACGGCCTCCGCCGCGGCTTGCCCATGGTCCAGTCCCGCGATCCCGAGGCCCTGGAGCGCGAGAAAGCCCGTCTCAGGGAGATCGACGCCCGACCCGCCTTCTGGCGCCGGTGGCGGGGCTACTGGTCCCTTTCCGGGCCGGGCTGGGTCCAGAGCGCCCTGACCCTGGGCGCGGGCTCCGCCGGGTCGTCCATCTTCGCCGGCGCGGTCTTCGGTTACGATCTGCTGTGGGTCCAACCCGTGGCCATGTTCCTCGGGGTCGTCGTGTTCTCGGCCATCGGCCACCAGCTCCTGGTCACCCAAGCCAGGCCCTACGACGTGTTCCGGAAAAAGCTCCACCCGGCCCTGGCCGTTTCGTGGGGGGCGGTGGTGCTCCTGGCCTCCATCATCTGGCAGTTCCCCCAGTACGCTTTGGCCGTCAGCGTCAGCCGGGACATCTTCGATGTGGCCGGCCTGTCCGTCCCCAGGGCGCCCATCGCGCTCGCCCTCCTTACCGCGGCCACCGCGCTCTGCTGGAGCTACGGGCAGGGCAGCCGCCGGGCCGTCCGTCTTTTCGAGCGCGCCCTGAAGTACCTCGTCCTCCTCATGGCGTTTTTCTTCCTCCTCGTCGTCGTCAAAACGGGCGTCGACTTCAAGGCCCTGCTCAAAGGGTTCTTCGGCTTCCACATCCCCCGCGACCGCGAGGGCCTGACCATCGTGCTCGGCGCGCTGGGCGCGGCCGTGGGCGTCAACATGACCTTCCTCTATCCCTACACGCTCCTCGCCCGGGGCTGGGGCAAGGAGCACCGGGGGCTCAAGAACTTCGACCTGGGCGTCTCGATGTTCGCGCCGTTCGTCCTGACGACCAGCCTGGTCGTCATCGCCTGCGCCAACACCCTCCACGTCCAGGGGATCCGGGTCCGGGAGGCGGTCGACGCCGCCCATGCCCTGGCGCCCGTGGCCGGGGTCGCCGCGGGCCGGGTGATCTTCTCGCTGGGCGTCCTCGGCATGTGCTTCACGACGCTCGCCATCGAGATGGTCATCTGCGGCTTCGTCCTCAGCGAGATGTTCGGCTTCGAGCCCCGGGGCTGGGCCTACCGCGCGGCGACCATGACGGCGAATATCGGCATCCTCGGCGCCTTTTATCCCACGCCGTTCTGGCTGCCGGTCCTGGCGTCCTCCATCGCCCTGATCATGATGCCCATCGCCTACATCGCTTTCTTCATCCTCCAGAACAAGCGGAGCTACCTCGGCGATGAGGTCAACAAGGGCCTCAAGGGAACAGTCTGGAACGTCCTGCTCCTGCTGGCCATCCTGGTCGTCGCCGCCGGCGCCGTCGTCAAGATCCTCTCGCTCTTTTAAGCCGCAACTCGCTTCAGATATTTACGAAGCGAACGGAGATGATCCTCGAGGCCTCTCCGCAGCCGACCGAGGTGATTCCCCGAGGCGTTGACAGCGTGTTTTCACCGTGATAGGTTCTGGGCGGGGAGGCGACCATGAACCGAAGGAGCTTCTTGAAGGCTGTGGCGGCGACGGCCGTCGCTCCGGCCATCGTCCCGTCGTCGGTGTTCGCCCGGCCCGCGCCGAGCGACACTCTCCAGTTCGGCTGTATCGGCGTCGGCCGCCAGGGTCAGGCCGACATGCAGGAGCTCATCTACCGCGGCCTCGAGGCCGGGGCCCGGGTCACGGCCGTCTGCGACGCCGACTCCCATCGGCTCGAGGACGCCCAGTGGCTGGCCGAAAAGATCTACACCCTCGAGACGGGCAAGGACGCGGCGAAAAGCGTCGCGGCCCACCGCGATTTCCGCGAGCTCCTGGCCCGCAAGGACATCGACGGCGTCCTCATCGTCACGCCCGACTTCTGGCACGGGGCGATGGGCGTCGCGGCCGCCGAGGCGGGCAAGGACATTTATTTGGAGAAGCCTCTGACCTACTCCATCGCCGAGGGCCGCAAGCTTGTCGCGGCGGTCGAAAAAAACAAGCGCATCCTTCAAGTGGGCTCTCAGCAGCGGTCTTCCATCCACTTTCTCATGGCCTGCGAGCTCGCCCGCAACGGGCGCGTCGGCAAGCTCCAAACGATCCGCGTCCGGCTGCCCGAGGACCAGGGCAGCGGCGACCCGCGGCCCTCGCCCGTGCCGTCGAACCTCGACTACGACGCCTGGATGGGCCCCACGGCCCCGGCCCCGTTCGCCGAGGACCGGGTCCATCCCCAGACGAGCTACGAGCGGCCGGGCTGGCTCCAGATCGAACCGTATTGCCTGGGTATGGTCACCGGCTGGGGCTCCCACATGATGGATATCGCCCAATGGGGCAACGGCACCGACGAGACGGGCCCCGTCAGCGTCGAGGCCAAGGCCGAGTTCCCCGACCGTGGCCTTTTCAATGTCCATACCAAGTTCCAGGCTGAGGCGGTCTATGCGAACGGCCTCCGGCTGATCATGGAAACCGGCGACCCGGCCGGCGTCCGGTTCGAGGGGGATCAGGGCTGGGTCTTCGTTCAGCGGGGCGCGATCAAGGCCTCCGACCCGGAGATCCTGCGCTGGAAACCCGGCCAGGGCGAGGTCAAGCTCATTCAGAGCGGCAACCACATGAAGAATTTCCTCGAGGCCGTGCGGAGCCGGAAGGATCCCGCGGCGCCGGTCGAAGTGGGCCACCGCTCGAACACGATCTGCATGATAACCCACATCGCCATGAAGCTCGGCCGCAAGCTCGCCTGGGACCCGGCCGCCGAGCGGTTCGTCGGGGACGACGAGGCCAACGGCCGGCTCGACTACCCGCACCGGGAGCCATGGACCGTCTGAGCGCCCGTCGCCCGGCCGTTCTTTTCCTTCTCTCCATTATTACCGCGGCTTTCTCCGGCTGCGCGGCCAAGCCGGAGGTTACGCTCCTCCGGGATGACGCCTCCGGAACGCTGGCGGTCCTCGTCGGCGGACGTGAGGCCCTCGTTTTCCAGTACGGCGCCGGCCTCGACCTGCCCCATTATTGGCCGATGCGAAGCCCGAGCGGGAAGAACATGCTCGTCCAGAAGACGGAGCCCTATCCCCACCACCGCTCGTTCTGGTTCGCCGACACCGTCCGGCCCGAGGCAAGCGAGAGGGACGCGAGCTTTTACAACGCCCTCACCAGCGGCGCCAAGACCGAGGCCGGGGAGTATGGCCCTCCGTTCCGCGACAGGATCCGTCACCAGGCCTTTTCCCGGCTCGCCGCGGCGGGAGGCCGGGCCGACATCGAAGCCGAGCTCGTCTGGGAGACGGACGGACGGCCGGTCATCGACGAGCGGCGGCGGCTCGTCGTCCATAGCCTGGGCGCGGGGGAATACCTCCTCGATCTGACCTGGACGCTTACGGCATCGCATGGCGACATCCATTTCACGAGCGACGACGTTCACTACGCTTGGCCTTTTCTCCGGCTCGACCCCGTCTTCAGCGGCGAGAAGGGCGGGAAGATCACTTCCGACACGGGAGCCTCGGG
>MEYF01000058.1:14120-25621 GCA_001775755.1 Candidatus Aminicenantes bacterium RBG_19FT_COMBO_65_30
CACGAACATGAAGCCGGCGCTCTGGGTCGACTATTCGAACACCGTTGGGGGAACGCCGGAAGGGGTGGCCGTCTTCCAGTGGCCCGACGGCCGGGAGCACCGCTGGCTGACCCGGGAGTACGGAACGTTCGGTCCGCGGCGGCCCGACGATAAGAGCGGCAAGCCGTTCACCCTGAAGGCCGGAGAGACGCTCGCCCAGCGCGTCGGCGTCCTCGTCCACAAGGGCGACGTCACCGCCGGCCGCGTCCGCGCGCGCTATAGGAAGTACATCGAAGGTCGATGGAAATGGGGGTGAGAGCTGACCCTCCGGCCGGCCGCGGCTTTTGAAGCCCTGCCAACCCGGCGGCCCGGTCATCCGTCTAACGGAGTGAAAGCCGGAGATGGACCTGATGGACGAAAACGCGCTTATTGAGGGATTGGCCCGGAGCGATCCGAGGGCCTTCCGCGAGCTCGTCGAGCGCTACAAGAAAAAGGTCTTTTACCTGGCCCTGGACATGGCCGGGAATCCGATCGACGCCGAAGACATCTCCCAGGAGGTCTTTCTCAAAGTCTACCGGTCCTTCGCGACGTTCAAGAGGGGCGCCAAGATCGGCTCCTGGCTCTACCGGGTGACCTACAACGCTTCGATCGACCATCTCAGGAGGAAGGGCGCCGCGCCCGAGCCGGTCGGAGACGAGGTCCTCGAAGCCCGGGGCCGCGAAGCCGCCGGCTTGCCCCGCGGCGGCGCGATGGACCCGGCCGCGGCCGTGGAATCGAGTCAGCTCCAAGCCCGGATCACCCGGGCCCTGGAAAAGGTCTCACCCCAGGAAAAGGCGGTCTTTCTCCTCCGTCACTACGACGACCTCATGCTCAAGGACATCGCCGCGACCCTGGGCCTGTCCATTGGCTCCGTCAAGAGCTATCTTTTCCGGGCCGTCCGCAAGCTGCAGAAAGAGCTGGGCGGTCCGGCCGCGATCTCCGGCGTGGAGGCTTCCCATGATTAGCTGCCGAGCGTCCAAGGACCGCATGATCGAGGCTCTCTACGGAGAGCTCGATCGCGCGGAGAAGGAACGTTTCGACGACCATCTCCGCTCCTGTCCGGAGTGCGCCTCCGAGTACTCCGCCCTGGGGGCGACCCTCAAGCTGATGGACAAGCGGGAGAGGCCCGACCCCGGTCCGGAATTCTGGGACGGATATTGGGACAGGCTGTCGCGGCGGATGTTGTGGGAGGCGACCGACGAGGGCCGGAGCCCGTCCCTCGCCGCCCGCTTCGTCCGGGTGTTTTCCCGCCTGCCCCGCTGGTCCTTGCAGGCCGCCGGCGCGGCCGCGCTGCTTCTGGTCGGGATCCTGATCGGCAGCCGCCTGATCAACCCGTCGGGCGAAGGGGCCGGAGTGGAAACCGCCACCGTCTCCGCCCCGTCCGGGGCCGTCGCGCAAGCGGCTAACTATATCGAGCGCTCCAAGGTCCTCCTCCTCGGCTTGGTCAACCATGATCCGGCGACCGAGGACGCCTACGCCTTCGACCTGGGCGGGAAAAAGGCCATGTCCCGGGAACTGGCCGCCCAGGCGCCGGCGATCCGCGGCGCCCTCAACGAACGCGGTCAGAAGAGGCTGCGCGACCTCGTCTCCGACCTCGAGATCATCATGATGCAGATCGCCAACCTCGAGTCCGGGCAGGACGTCGAGGGCGTCGAGCTCATCAAGCAGGGCGTCGACAGGAGAGGGATCTTCCTCAAGATCGACCTCGACCGTATGGGAAGGGACGCCCGGGGCGCGGTCGACCCGGCCTCTGCCACGGGGGAGACGAAGCTCCCCAGGAAAAACAAGATATAAGGAGATTCCCCTATGAGAAACATGAAAGCACCATTCCTCGGCGCGGTCCTCGGTTTGGCCTTGACCGCCGTACTCGCCGCCGCGGCCATCATCCCGGCCGAGGAAGTCCCCGGCCAGGAGAAGGACGCCGTGGCCTACAAGCGGGCCTATTCGCTCGTCCTCGAAGAAAAGTGGGCGGCCGCGAAGACCGCGATGGACGATCTCATCCGCCAGCACCCGAAAAGCGCCTGGGTCGACGACGCCCGCTTCTGGTCCTGCTACGCGCTCGAAAAAACCGGTCAGACCGCGGAGTCCGTGTTCAAGTGCTACCAGAAATTCATCGACTCTTTTCCCGAGAGCGAGTGGAGCGACGACGCCAAATCGAACATGATCCGGATCGCCCAGGGCCTGGCCAAGGCCGGCAAGCCCGAGTACCAGACGATCATCGAGTCGTACGAGGACGCGGCGGAGGATGATATCAAGATGACGGCCCTCTACGCCCTGCAGAACATCGGCGACGCGGACGCCCTCAAGACGATGGTCGACCTCTACGATAAGGCGTCGAGCGCCAAGCTCAAGACCCAGGTCGTCTTCATGCTCGAAGAGATGGAGTCTCCCGCGGCCGTCGCCAAGCTCCGCGACATCGCCCTGAACGAGAAGGACGAGGATGTCCGCCGCAGCGCCCTCTTCGCCATCGGTTCCAAGGGAGGGCCGGAAGCCGTCAAGCTCCTGAAGGAGGTCGTGGCGTCGAAGGCGCCCGAGGACGTCCGCCGCAACGCCCTGTTCGCCCTGGCCGAAACCGAGGACCCCGGCATGGTCGCCTTCCTTAGCCAGGTCGCCCTGACCGACGCCGACAAAGAGATGGCCCGCACCGCCGCCTTCGCCCTCCAGGAGATCGAGGGCAAGGAAGCGACCGACGCGCTGCGCCGCATCCTGAAAGAGGCCAAGGACACGGAGATCCGGCAGGCCGCCCTTTTCTCCCTCTCCGACCGCAAGGACGTGGAGTCCCTGCCCCTCCTCAAAGAGATCGTGCTCGCCGAAACCGATAAGGAGATGGCCCGGGCCGCCCTCTTCCAGATCGCCGAGATCGAAGGCCGGGAATCCCTGGCCATCCTGCAACAGGTCCTGGCGTCGACCAAGGACGAAGAGTTGAAGCGCAACGCGCTGATGGCCCTCGGAGAACACGGCGGGCCCGAGGCCAAGGACGCGCTGCTAAAAATCGCCCTGGCGAGCGCCGACGACGAGATGGCCGAGATGGCCGTCTTCGCCCTTTCCGAGATCACGCCGGATATCGGTTCCGACGTCCTCCTCGACGTGATGAAGAACGCCAAGTCCGGGCGGGCGCGACGGGCCGTCCTCATGGCCCTGACGGAAGGCGAAGGCGGAGCGTCGGTCAAGGTCCTGGTCGAGATCCTCAAGACGGAGCAGGACCGCGAGCTCAAAGAATATGCCCTCAATGCGCTGGGTCAGACCAAGAGCGACGAAGCCGTGCCGGTCCTCCTCGAAGTCGCCAAGGGCAAGGACGGGAGGCTGGCCCGGGCCGCCGTCACGGCTCTCGGAGAGATCGGAACGCCCAAGGCCAAGGCGGCCCTTCTCGAGATCCTCGAGAAAAGGCTCGAAATCCCGGGTCAATAAGGGCGGGAGAAGGTCCGTGCGCAGGATCAGTCTAATCTTCTTATTAGCAGCGGTCGCGGCCGGCATCGCCGCGGCCCCCGTCCGGAGAGGCAATCGTCCGCCGGCCCAAGTCCTTCGCCCCGCCGCGGAGTCCGGGGCCCTGGCGACAAGGCTCGACTGGGCTCTCGGCCGGGGATCCGGGGCAGGGCCGGGGCGCTTTTTCTGGGCCGGCTACAGTATCGAGAGGCTCATGGGGGAGAACTCCCGGATCGGCTCTTTCACCAGTGGCGGAAGCGGACGGGATCTCACGGTCGCCGAAATCCTCGCCGGCGTCAAGGTCAAGGCGGAGCCTTCCGTATCAACGGAAGACGTCCGGGGAGCGGCCAGGGCCGCCCTCGAAGAGATTGAGCGCCAGGGAAAGCCGGAGAAAAAGGTCCTCAAGGAGCTCGGCTTCTTCCTCAAATACGAAACGGGCAAGCCGCCTGTCCTGACCGAGGTTCGCATGAGCAACCTCGACCTAGCCCTCGATTTCGAAGGGGCGCCGCTTTGCTGGCTGGGTAAGGCGTCAGAGGAGGATAGCCTGGCCCTCATCAAGGTGCTCTTCGGCCGGGCCCGGGATGAAAAGATCCGGGAAGGGCTGGTCGCGGCGGCCGGGTGTCACGGCTCGCCGAGGCTCGTCGTGCCCTTCCTTGAAACCGTCCTGACCGGCGACGGGGCCGACGACCTGCGCAGGGACGCGGCCTTCTGGGTCGGACAGCAGAACGACCCCGACGGCCTGCGGCTCCTCGTCCGTACGGCCCGGACGGATAGATCGAAGGAAGTCCGAGAGGGGGCCGTCTTTTCCATCAGCCAGGTCGAGCTTCCCGCCGCCGTCGACGAGCTCATCGCCCTCGCTCGGGCCGCCGAGCTGCGGGACGTCAGGAAGCAAGCGGTTTTCTGGCTCGGCGAGATGGCTTCGGAGAAATCGGGCCCGGCGCTTGAAGAGTTCGCCCGAAAGGACGGCGACCTCGAGATCCAGGAACAGGCCGTATTCGCCCTGTCCCAATTGCCCGATAATCAGGGGGTCGACGTCCTCATCAAGCTGGCCAAAACCCATCCCGATCCCCGCGTCCGCAAGAAAGCCGTTTTCTGGCTGGGAGAATGCGACGACCCGCGGGTCCTGGATGCCCTCATCGCCATCATCAAGGGGAAATAGACGGTCCGAACAGGGCCTTACTTCTTGAGCAGGTTTTTCTTGTCGACGACGGCCTGGACGACCGCCGGGAGAAGCGTCCGGAGGTCCTCGGAGGTATAATCCGAACGCACCGTCTCGACCCTGTCAGCGGAAAAACGGCAGACGATGGTCTTGGGTTCCCGCGTGTACTTGACCCTCGGATTGTCCCTGGACGGCTCGAGCCGGCTGATCACGATGGTCATCCGGGAGCCTTCGGCCTCGTCCTTGACCAGGATGCCCACGGCATGCGTCTTGTTGGTGTCGTCGTCGCCTTCGCCCAGGAAAAACTCGCCGCGGACGAAGTCCTCGCCCGGATATTTCCCGAGACCGAGGACCTCCTCACGGACTTGGCGGAGAAGGCCGGGAACGTCGGCGTTCTTTTGCGCCGACAGGGGAGAAGCGGGCGATGGGGAGAGAAAGGCGGACAGGACAAGCCCCAGGATCACTCCATGTTTGCTGTAGAGACTTATCGCAGGACCGGGCATGTCATTCCCTCTTCATCCATTATAAGCAAAACCGAAGGTTCCGGAAAGCCATCGGTTGACCAAGACGGGCAGGCGGCCGGCATTGCCTTTTTCCGATCATTCCGATATAATATACAAGAATTGAGGAGGAATTAAATGAATAAAAACATCCGATCGATCGCGCTCATGGCCGCCTTGGCCGTCATCCTCGTCGTCGGGGTGCTGGCCCAGCAGAAAAGCGCCGATACGGCCGTCGACCCGGTCTGCGGCATGACCGTCGTCAAGGCCAATGCGAAGGGAACGTTCGATTATAAAGGGACGACGTATTACTTCTGCAGCAATGACTGCAAAGAGGCTTTTGCCAAGGAACCCGAAAAGTACCTCCAGGCCCCGGCGAAAGGCGAAATGGCCAAGGCCCCGGCTCCGATGGGCGGAATGCAGCACATGCACATGATGGGACAGGCCCCCATGCCTGAAGGGGCGCCCATGGCTTGCTGTCCGATGATGGCCCGCGGCATGATGATGCGCGGCCGGATGGGCCGGATGCAGATGATGCACGGCGGCATGGGCCGGGGAATGGGCGGCGGAATGGGCATGGGCATGGCCTGCGGCCCGAACTGCCCGCTCCACGGCGCGGACGTCGAGATGACCGTCGAGAAGACCAAGGACGGCGCGATACTCAAGGTTACGTCCAAGAACGCCGAGACCGTCAAGGCCATCCAGGAGCACATGACCGAGCACGTCGCCCAGATGAAGAAGGAAGTCATCAAGTAATATCGCCCCTGTCGATAACGAAAAGCCCTCTTCCCCGGCCGGGGAAGGGGGCTTTTTTCATTGACAAGCATCCGGCTCCGTGTTAAGTTTTGGCCGAGAGGTAGGGGAATCGTGCCGGAATCGGGTGATGACCACTTTTTTGAAACAGCCGCTTCGCGAAAGCTGGTCGACCTCATCGAGCGCAACGCCGACGAACTGACGACGGGCTACGTCGAGGACATCCGCCGCGACCCGAGGATGCCCAGCTACCAGGGGTTCGACCAGAAGGAGATCTACAGGCGGGCTTTCCGCGTCTACAGCCAGCTCGGCAAATGGATTTCCCGCGAGACGACCAAGGAAGAGGTGCGGAGCTACTGGACGGCCCTTGGCCGTCAGCGTCGGCGGGAGGGTTTCCCGTTCTCGGAGATCGTGCTGTCGCTCTGCCACATCCGGCGGCTCCTCTGGGGGAAGATCCAAGCGGCGGGGCTGCTCGACACCGCCCTGGACTTGTACCAGGCCATGGATCTCCAGCATCGTGTCCTCGTGTTCTTCGACAGGGCCATCTATTACGCGGCCGTCGGGTACGAGGAACAAGGCTGAGTGTCGGCGTCCAATCCTTCGACGGAAGCGTCCTGTGGACGCTCGGAAGACCCTCTTCGGCAGGGGAAGCGCTGCGGTGATTCTTAACGCCGTCCCGTCGCGATTCGCTTAGCCTTCCCTCCGGATTGCTTTTCTGCTGGGGAAAGAATAAAATCGGACTTCGATCCCGACACAAATGATCGACCACGGAGGTCCCCAAGGAGGTTCGATGAAAACGATCAGGATGCTGTTACTCGTGTCTTTGGTGTTGTCCCTGGCGACCCTGTCCTTCGGGCCCCAGGAAGCCCGCGTCCTTCGCTTCCCGGCGGTTTCGAGCGACCAGGTCGTCTTCAGCTATGCCGGCGACCTTTACACGGTGCCCATCGCCGGGGGCGTCGCCCGAAAGCTGACGACCTATGGCGACGGGTATGAGGCCTTCGCCCGTTTTTCGCCGGACGGCGCTTCCGTCGCCTTCACCGGCGAGTACGACGGCAACCGGGAGGTCTACCTCATCCCGGCCGAAGGCGGCGTGCCCAAGCGGCTGACCTACACCCCCTCGCTCGGCCGCGACGACATCTCCGACCGCATGGGACCGAACAACCTGGTCATGGGCTGGACCCACGACGGGAAGCGGATCGTCTTCCGTTCCCGGATGGCCGAATGGAATGACTTCAACGGCCAGCTCTACCTGGCCGGCAGGGACGGCGGGACGCCGGAACGGATCCCCTTGCCGCGGGGCGGTTTCTGCTCGTTCTCGCCCGACGACACGAAGCTGGCCTACAACCGCATCTTCCGCGAGTTCCGGACCTGGAAACGGTACCGGGGCGGCATGGCCGACGACATCTGGATCTACGATTTCGCCTCGAAGACGATCGAGAACATCACCGCCAACCCCGCCCTGGACATCATCCCCATGTGGAGCGGCGACAAGATCTATTTTCTGTCCGACCGCGACGAAAACAAGCGGATGAACCTTTACGTCTATGACCTCTCGTCCAAGCAGACGCGGAAGCTGACGAGCTTCGCCGATTTCGACATCAAGTTCCCCTCCCTCGGCCCCAAGCACATCGTCTTCGAGAACGGCGGGTTCCTCTACACCTTCGACCTGGCCACGGAACAGACGGTCCGGATCCCCGTCGTCATCGCCGATGACATGGTCTCCGGCCGCGGCAAGGTCGTCAAGGTCGACGACCGGGTGACCAACTTCGAGATCAGCCCGGACGGCCAACGGGCCCTCTTCGGCGCCCGCGGCGACGTCTTCACGGTCCCCGCCAAGTACGGCAATACCCGGAACCTGACCGCGACACCCGGCGTCCACGAGCGCGACTCCAAGTGGTCCCCCGACGGGAAGACCATCGCGTTCATCTCGGACCGGAGCGGCACGGAGGAGATCTGGCTCGTGAACCAGGATGGAAGCGGGGAGCCGCGGCAGCTCACCTCGGGCGGCGACACCTATAAATATCAGCTCCTCTGGTCCCCCGACGGGACGAAGATCGCCTGGAACGACAAGATGCTCCGGCTGTCCTTCGTCGATGTCTCGTCGAAGGCGGTCACGGTCGCGGCCACGGCCGAGGCGGGCGAGATCGTCCAGGCCTCCTGGTCGCCCGACAGCCGCTGGCTGGCCTACGGCAAGCCCGAGATCGAGGGCATGGACCGGATCCATCTCTATTCGCTCGACTCGAAAAAGACCGTCCCGGTGACGGACTCCTGGTACTATTCCGCCGCTCCCTCCTTCAGCCGGGACGGCAAGTACCTCTTCTTCGTTTCCGACCGGGACTTCAGCCCGGTTTACAGCCAGACCGAATGGAACCACGCCTACCTGGCCATGTCCCGGGTCTGTTTCGTGACCCTGGCCAAGGCTACGAAATCGCCCTTCGCGCCGAAAAGTGACGAAGTCGGCGTCAAGCCTGATCAGGGGGTTAAGCCGGCGGCGCCGGAGAAACCGGCCAAGGACGACAAGAAACCCGCGGAGAAAAAAGAGGCCGAAGCCCCGGCGCCCGTCAAGATCGACACCGACGGCCTGATGGACCGCATCGTCGCCCTGCCCATTGAAACGGCCAACTACGGCGGCATCAACGCCGTCGGGGACGCCGTCTATTATGGCAGGTTCAAGCCCGGGGAGCGGGGGCCCAGCCTGATGCTTTACGACCTGGCCGAGCTCAAGGAGAAGGACCTCGGGAAGTTCAATAGCGGTTATGAGATCTCGGCCGACGGCAAGAAGATGCTCATCGCCAAGGACGGCGCCTACGGCATCATCGATCTGCCCAAGGCCCCGATCACCCTCGAGGCGAAGCTCGACCTCTCGGGGATGGAGGTCGCCCTCGATCTCCGCCAGGAGTGGGATCAGATCTACGAGGAGAGTGGCCGGCAGATGAGGCAGTTCTTCTACGCCCCGAACATGCACGGCGTCGACTGGGAGGCGCTCCGGCTCCGCTACAAGCCGCTGGCCGCGGCCGTCAATCACCGGGCCGACCTGACCTATGTCATCGGCGAGCTCATCGGCGAGCTCAGCGCCGGACACACCTACGTCGGCGGCGGCGACCTTCCCGTAGCGAAGAAGGTCAAGGTGGGGATGCTCGGCGCGAAGTTCGAGCGGGACGCCAAGACGGGTTCTTACCGGATCGTCAAGATTTTCAAGGGCCAGAACTGGAATCGGGCCATGCGCTCGCCCCTGACCGAGATCGGCGTCGACGTCCGGGAAGGGGAGTACCTCCTGGCCGTCAACGGCCGGCCGCTCGACAAGACGGCCGACATCTATGAGGCCCTCTACAACACGGCCGGAAAACAGGTCACGCTCAAAGTCGCCGCGTCGCCCGACGGGAAGGGCGGCCGCGAAGTCGTCGTCGTGCCCATCGAAACGGAAGGCGCCCTCTATTACAACGACTGGGTGGAAGGCAATATCGCCAAGGTCTCCCAGGCGACCGGGGGCAAAGTGGGCTACATCCACATCCCGAACATGGGTGTCGAGGGCCTGAACGAGTTCGTCAAGCACTTCTATCCCCAGCTCCGCAAGAAAGCCCTGATCATCGACGTCCGCGGCAACGGCGGCGGCAACGTCTCGCCCATGATCATCGACCGCCTCGTCCGGGAGATGGTCATGGTGGGAATGGCCCGGAACCAGGCCTCCGGCCCGGATCCCGGCGCGGCCTTTCTCGGGCCTAAGGTCTGTCTCGCCGACGAATTCTCGGCCTCCGACGGGGACATCTTTCCCTACAGGTTCAAGGCCCTCAAGCTCGGCAAGATCATCGGCAAACGGACCTGGGGCGGTGTCGTCGGCATCCGCGGCACCTTGCCTCTTCTCGACGGAGGCTCGCTCAACAAGCCGGAATTCGCGCCCTACAGCCCCGACGGCAAGGGCTGGATCATCGAGGGCGTGGGCGTTGAACCGGACATCGTCGTCGACAACGACCCGGCCAGGGAGTACGCGGGAATCGACGACCAGCTCAACAAAGCGATCGAAGTCATCCTGGAAGAGCTCAAGACGAAAGGACGGGAGATCCCCCCGATCCCGCCCTATCCGATCAAGAAGTAGGGGAGTTCGGTTGGCCGGCCGGACCTGAGGACGGGCTCAGCGGGAGATATAGCCAAGCCGGTTGACGACGGTGTACGCGGCGCCCGGCTTGTTGACCTTGACCTCGATCGTCCGGAAGCTGCTGCCCGCCCCCGAGGCGGGAGGCGTGTAGCTCAACAGGTAGTAATCCTCGGAGGCGGCCGAAGCGCGGGCGAAGGACGCGGCCGGGTTCTGCGAGATCTCGGTGACGCCGCCCGTGGCGGCCGCGATATCCCTGAAGCCCGGGAAGATGTCCTCGGACTGCTCGCGCATGTAGGCCCCGAAGACCCGCTGGGATTTCTTCTCCATGAAGATGAAGTGGAAGACGATGCCGGCGTCGGCGAAGGCCTTCTTGACGAGCTCGGAGTTGAACGTCGACTCGTGCTTGTACAGCTGGAACAAGTCCATCAGGCTGCTGAGGATGGTCGGATTGTCCTGGTATAGGCCCATCAGGGTCTGGATCGCCTTGGGATTCATCTCGGGACGGTATTCCCGGGCATAGAAGAAGAAGAGGGTCTTCTGTCCGGGCACCGCTTTGAGAAGGTTGGCGAAGGCCAGGAGCTTCTTCTCGTCGACAAGGCGGAGACTCTCCATGGTCATCAAGGCGTTCCGGTAATGTTCAAACTGCTGTTCGAGCCCCCAGCCCATGCTCGTTTCGGAGTCGATCTCCTTTTCGATCTCATCCGTGGCCCCTGCCCCGATGCCGCCGATCGACCGGGACAGACGCGTCAGCTCCCGGGTGATGTCCCGGTACTGTCCGCCGCCCTGCTGGATGTCCCTTCTCAAGATGTCTTGCATAGCCTTGGACAGCTGGCTCGAGGATCTCGTCGCCAGGGCGTCTTTCTGCAGGGCGTAAGGCTTTGTCGGCGTGACGAGGGTCATGGCGTCGCCGGCGAGGAGGACGGAGGAGAAGAGATGGTCGATCGCATCGGCCAGTTTCGAGTCCCAGTCCACCGTCTGGAACATGAGGTAAAACGTCCTTGAGGTGTTGGGCTGGAAGGTCCCCGGTCCCTCCCGGCGGACTATTGACCGGCCCTTGACCAGGTGAAGAGAGTCGGGGGAGATGGGAATACCGTCTTCGAAGATCTCGAAATCCCCGAGCTTCAGGTCGTCGACGAACCGCTTCCCGTCGAAAACGCGGACGGGGACTTCGATGGAAACGATGGCCGTGCCCTGGCCGGTGCGGGCCGCCGGGACGGCCATTGACGCGACGAGCGCGATGCCTATCAGAGAAGCCGCGATCCCCCTCATATAAACCCGCTTTTTTTCAATCTTCATTCCTCGATCCTTTGCCATCCTGACATTCCCCATCCTGGTTACAGCAAGAATCATGCCCGCAGCCACGTCCGCTTTCCCCATATCCGCGCCGCGCCGGGAAGCTTTGACGGGGCCCCGTGTAAAGATATTTTCCAAGTCATAAACGATCCCGTCGCCCGGCCGCCCGCTTGGAGGAATGATGGGGTATGCCGAAGGGGGGACTCGAACCCCCACTCCCTCAACGGGAACTAACCCCTCAAGCTAGCGTGTCTGCCAATTC
>MEYF01000058.1:25653-31596 GCA_001775755.1 Candidatus Aminicenantes bacterium RBG_19FT_COMBO_65_30
CGGTGGCGGGGGGCTTCTGGGCGTCGGGCTTCTGTTCGGGCTGGGCCGCCGGCTGCGCGGCCCCGGTCTTATCCTCGGGCTTGGCCGGCGGCGGAACGGCTGTCTCGGCGGCCGCCGCGGGGGCTTTCTCGCCGCTGACGACGGACGAATCCTCGCGGCCCGTCAAGATCCACAGGCCCAGAGATGTCAGCATGAACAGGACCGCCGCGGCGGTCGTCAGCTTGGAGAGCAGGCTGGCGGAACCCCGGGTCCCGAAAGCGGTCTGGCTGCCGCCGCCGCCGAAGGCCCCGGCCAGGTCGGCGGCCTTGCCCGACTGCAGGAGGACGGCGAAGATCAGGATCAGACAAACGATGACGTGCAGGATGATGATTAAAGCGCTCACTTCTCTTCCCTGTAGGCTCGAAGGGCTTCCCCCGCGATGCCGACGAAGCCGCCGGCGTCGAGGGACGCTCCTCCGACCAGAAATCCGTCGATGTTCTTTTCTTTGAACAGCGGATACGAATTGGCCGGCTTGACGGAGCCGCCGTAGAGGATTATAGCACAGGAGGCCCGGTCTTTTCCATAGCGTTCTTCGAGGCGCCTCCGGACGTGGGCGTGGACCTCCTCGGCCTGGCCGGGGGAGGCGGTTTTTCCCGTGCCGATGGCCCAGACGGGCTCGTAGGCGAGAACGACGCGCTCCAAGTCCTCCGGGGCGAAGCCCCGCAGGCCGGCGGCGAGCTGGGCGTCGATGCGCTCGATCGTCCGGCCGCTCTCCCGCTCCGCGAGGACCTCTCCGACGCAGACGATGGGGGAGAGGCCGGACCGTAAGGCGGCGCCGAGCTTCCGGTTGACCGTCTCGTCGGTCTCGCCGAAGACCTGACGCCTCTCGGAATGGCCGATGAGGACGTAGGCGCACCCGGCCTCCTTGAGCATGGGCCCCGACACTTCGCCGGTGTAGGCCCCCTGGTCCTCCCAGAAAAGATCCTGGGCCCCAAGGCCTATGGCCGACCCGGCGAGCGTCCCGCCGACCGCGGCCAAGGCCGTGAATGGGGGAAAGAGGACGATCGTGCTTTCCCGGAGCTCCGCCCCGGCTTCAACGATCTTTTGGGCGAGCCCCCGGGCTTCCGGGAGCGTCAGGTTCATCTTCCAGTTGCCCGCGATGAAGGGACCTCGATCTCTGCCGGCCATCTATTGTTCCAGGGCGGTGATGCCGGGGAGGGTCTCGTAGGCGATATACTCGAGCGAGGCGCCGCCGCCCGTCGAGATGTGGCTGATCTTGTCCTTGACGCCGGCTTTCTTCACGGCCGCGACCGAATCGCCGCCCCCGACGATGGAGACGGCCCCGGAAGCGGCGACGGCCTTGGCGACGCCGATCGTCCCCTTGGCGAACTCCTCGATCTCGAAGATGCCCATCGGGCCGTTCCAGAAGATCGTCTTGGCCGTGGCGATGACGGCCGAATAGGCGGCGACCGTTTTAGGGCCGATGTCGACGCCCATCATGTCCGCGGGAAAGGGGAGGGTCTCCACGATCTTGGTTTCAGCCCCGGCCTCGGCGGCACGGGCCAGGACGTGGTCCTGGGGAAGATGGAAACTGACGTCGCTCGCCCGGGCCTTCTCCAGGATGACCAGGGCGACCTCGCTCTGGTCATCCTCAACCAGGGACTTCCCGACGCCCAGGCCCTGCGCCTTCAGGAAGGTGTAGGCCATGGCTCCGCCGATCAGGATGTGATCGGCCTTGCCGAGCAGGCTCTCGATGATCTCGATCTTGTCCGAGGCCTTGGCCCCGCCGAGGATGGCGACGTAGGGCTTCACGGGCGTGTGGACGGCCTTTTTCAGGTAGTCGACCTCTTTCTTCATCAGGTAGCCGGCGGCCTTGAGCGGAACGAGATCGGCGATGCCGACGACGGAGGCGTGGGCCCGGTGGCTCGAGCCGAAGGCGTCGTTGACGAAGACGTCGATCGCCTCGGCCAGCTTCCCGGCGAACCCGGGGTCGTTCTTCTCCTCTTCCTTGTAGAAGCGGACGTTCTCGAGCAGGAGCGCTTCGCCCTCGCCGAGGCCGCGCTTGAGCCGCCGGACCTCGTCGCCGATGACGTCGGGGGCCATGACGACCTTGTTGGGGATGAGCTCGGCCAGCCTCTTCGCGGCCGGCGCGAGGCTCATCTTCGGATCGGCCATGCCCTTTGGACGACCCAGGTGTGAGGCGATGATCAATCGGGCGCCGTGGTCGAGGAGCCAGCTGATGGTGGGCAGGGAGGCCCTGATCCGCGTGTCGTCGCGGATGGCGCCGTTCTCGTCCAGGGGGACGTTGAAGTCGACGCGCAGGAAAACGCGCTTTCCTTTGACGTCCAGGTCGGTGACGAAATTCATGCCGGCCTCACTTGGCGACGAACTTGGCCAGGTCGACGAGCCGGCAGGAGTAGCCCCACTCGTTGTCGTACCAGGCGATGACCTTGGCCAGGTTGCCGTCGATGACCTTGGTCGAGAGCAGGTCGACGATCCCCGAGCGGGGGTCGCCCATGAAGTCCACCGAGACGAGCGGCTCCTCGGTGACGCCGAGGATGCCCTGGAGCGGGCCGGCCGCGGCGCTCTTGAACGCGGCGTTGATCTCGTCGGCCGCCGCCGCTTTCTTGAGGACGGCGACGAAATCGACGATCGAGACGTTGGGGGTCGGGACGCGGACGGCGAAGCCGTCGATCCGGCCCTTGAGCTCGGGAATGACCAGCCCGACGGCCTTGGCCGCGCCGGTCGTGGTCGGGATCTGGGACACGCACGCGGCCCGGGCGCGGCGCAGGTCTTTGTGGGGCGCGTCGAGGATCTTCTGATCATTCGTATAGGAGTGGATGGTCGTCATGAAGCCCTTCTCGACGCCGAAGGCCTCGTGGAGGACTTTGACGACGGGGGCCAGGCAATTCGTCGTGCAGGAGGCGTTGGAGATGACGTGGTGTTTCACCGGATCGTAGGTCTTCTCGTTGACGCCCAGGACGAGCATGACATCGGGGTCGGTGGCCGGCGCGGAGACGATGACCTTCGCGGCGCCGCCCTTCTCGATGTGCTGGATGATGTCGGGGCGCTTGGTGTACCTGCCGGTCGACTCGATGACGACGGAGACGCCCAGATCCTTCCAGGGGAGCTTGCCGACCTCTTTCTCGGCCAGGACGCGGACCTTCTTACCGTTGACGACGATGGCGTCCTCGGTCGCCTTGACCTCTTCCTTGAACGTTCCCAGGACCGAGTCGTACTTGAGCAGATGGGCCAGGGTCTTGGCGTCGGTAATGTCGTTGACCGCCACGTATTCGATGTCGGGATCGTTCCAGGACGCCCGGAGCATGTTCCGCCCGATCCTTCCGAAACCGTTGATACCTATCCGGATGGCCATGGAAACCTCCTCTTATGAACGGGACAAGTCGACCCCAAAAAATATCACAAATGGCGCCGTTTGACAAGGCCGACCGGCGGGGCGTCCCGGGGCTTATTTCGACGGGCCGGGCGGCTTGTCCAGCCGGCCGCTCTTTTTGGTCCGCTTCTGCTCGTACATGAGCAGGTCGGCCCGGCTCAGCATCTCCTCGACCGTCGCCGGGTGGTCCGGCCCGCGGGTGAAGACGCCCACGCTGACCGACAGGCTGAAGCCGGCCTCGGCCGAAGATCGCGCATTGAACAAGGCCAGCTTCTCTTGGAGCCTCTGGACCAGGACGTCAACGTCCAACTTGGTCGTCTCCATGGCCAGGATGGAGAACTCGTCGCCTCCCAGCCGGCCGACGATGTCGGACTCGCGGAAGCACTTCTTCAGGATGAACGCGATCTCGGCCAGGGCCCGGTCGCCCATCTTGTGGCCGCCGGTGTCGTTGATCCTCTTGAGGTCGTCCATGTCGAGGTAGAGGAGGGCGATCTTCTTCTTGAGGCGGCTGGCGATCTTGAGCTGCTGCTCGGCCAGGGTCATGAAGCCGCGGCGGTTGTAGAGCGTCGTCAGCTCGTCCCGCAGGGACAGGGCCCGGATCTCCTCCTCCATGAATTTGCGGTCGGTGATGTCGGTCATGACGGCCAGCGTCCCGCCGAACTGGGCCCCCTGGACGCGCGGCCCGCCGCTGACGAGGAAGGTTCGACGGCTGCCGTCCTTGTGCAGGAAGACGAGCTCGTAGCGGTCGGAAATGCCCCTGGTCCGCTTCTCGTCGGCCCGGCGCAGGATGGCCTGCTGGTCAGTGGGGATGAAGGACATGACCTCCCGGTCCGCCATCTCCGAGGGCGTGTAGCCGAGCATGAGCGCCGCGGCCGGATTTACGAAGGTGATCTTGCCGTCGGAATCGGTCAGGACGAGGCCCTCGGTCATCGTCTGGACGGTGCTCTCGCTGAACTTGCGCAGCTGTTCGAGCTCCTGTTCCGCGCGCCGCCTCTGGGTCATGTCCTTGAGGATGCCGATGATGCCGCCGATCGTTCCATCGGGCCGCCCGTAGGTCGTCTTGATGAAGATGACGTGGTGCTCGCCGTCCCAGGCCTTGAGGGGGGCTTCGTAGACCTGGTGGCCGGGCTTGGCCAGGAGCTCCTGGTCGTGTTCCTGGTGATGATGGACGATCTCCTCCGGGGCGATGTCGTTGATGGTTTTGCCGATGATATCTTTCCTGGACAGGCCGAGCAGTTTCTCGAAAGCCGGGTTGGTGCCCCGGTAGATCCCCCGCGTGTCCTTGAAAAAGGCCGGGTTGGGCATGATGTTGATCATCTGCCGCGTGAACTCGTCCATGTTCCTGTTGGCCTCGTCCCATTTGGTCCGCTCATAGGCCTCGCGGGCGGCCATGGTCCGGCGCCAGAAAATACAGAGGAGGGCGCCGCAGAGAAGGAGGAACGCTCCGGCGATCACGGGCATCAGACGCTGCGGCGCGGCGAGGCCCGCCGCCAGCCCGGCCGCCAGGAGGACGAGGACGGCGAGGAGCTGCCAGGGGACGTTCCGGGATGGTGGATGGGGCTTGGGGGAGTCGGTCAAGTCGGGTCCCTCCGTTCTGCCTTTTGGCCTGGACGAATCGCTTACTTCAAGCATTACCTAACACAGGCCTCGAGCGAATGTCAATATGTTGAAGGGGCAGAGCCAAGCGTCACTATTTGTTGTGGTCTGTCCGCCGGGACGTCCGCTTTCGTCGCCTCAGCCATCACCCGGCGCGTCACTCCAGAAATGCGAGGCAGCGGTTTTTCGCCGCGGGAACGTGCCGAAATATGTTAAAATTGCCGCTGGAGGAGTTCCCATGAAGATCCTGACCTCCGTTGAAATGAAGGATATCGACCGGACGGCGATCGAGGAGCTCGGCATCCCCGGGATCGTGCTCATGGAGAATGCCGGCCTGCGGGTCGCGCGAGCGCTCAAGGGCAGGTTCCCGGATATCGCCGCGGAGACGATCGTAGTCGTGGCCGGGAAGGGCAACAACGGGGGCGACGGATTCGTCGCCGCCCGCCACCTCTTCAATTCCGGCGCTAAGCCCGAGGTCCTGCTTCTCGCGGCCAAGGACGAGGTCAAGGGCGACGCCGCCGTCAACCTGGCCGTCGCCCTCAAGATGGGCATCTCCGTCACCGAGGTCCGTACCGCCGCCGCATGGAAAAAAGTCCGGATCGCGGTCTTCCATGCCTCCGTTATCGTCGACGCGCTCTTCGGAACCGGCCTCGTCAAGCCGCTCGACGAGATCTTCGCCATGGCCGTCGAAGACATCAACAAGTCGTCGGCTTTCAAGCTCGCCGTCGACATCCCCTCGGGGCTTTCGGCCGATACCTTCGAGACGATCGGACCGTCCGTCGACGCCGACCTGACGGTCACGCTGGCCGCTCCCAAGATAGCTCACATCTTCCCGCCCGCCGCCGAGCGCGTCGGCGACCTCGTCGTCGCCCCGATCGGCATCCCGCCTTTCCTTTTCGAGAAGCCGGGGTTGAGGCTCGAGCTCGTCGAGGAAACGGCTCTCCGGCCTTTCTTCCGGAAGCGCAAGAAGGACA
>MEYF01000059.1 GCA_001775755.1 Candidatus Aminicenantes bacterium RBG_19FT_COMBO_65_30
TTCCTCGATTCGAACGTGATACTCTCCGGCTTGGTATCATGGAGGGGAGCGCCGCGTCTGATCCTCGACATTCTGAGCCTGGATCTCCCGGTCCTGTCGGGCTTGACGGGACGCTACAATCTTATCGAGATCGGGCGGAATATCGCGAAAAAAATGCCCGCGGCGCTCCCGGTCTTCAACGACTACTTTCCCAAGCTGAAGCTCGAGGTCATTTCTGTGCCCACCCCTGAGGAGCTGGCCCCTTTTAGGGGCGCTGTGGGGGACAAGGATTTGCCTGTCCTCGTTTCGGTCGTCAATGGGCAGGCCGATTATTTCGTGACCGGCGACAAAAATCTGATCTCTCAGATCGGCCAAAAGAGCGGCTTTCCTTTTAAGACGGTCAGCCCGGCCGATTTGCTGGATAAGATGTTGCCGACTATCCTGGGAGGAAACCGCCCCTAAACGCGGTGCAGAATCCGGTTCTGGGCCCTGTCGACCTCGACGTCAGGAACAACCTCAAGGCCATAGTACGTTGTCGAGCGGCTTTGACATTTCACGGCGCTTATCTATAATACTATTCCGTCTTTACGGGCTTTCGGTCGAGGCCGCGACGGTTCGAGCGGCGTCCGGGCCGCGGGCCCGGACATCCACGGACGAAAGGCATGTAAGTCTTTGATTTTCGGGGCAGGAACGGACATCATCGAGGTCCAACGGGTCGAGGAGAAGCTCGTCCGCACGGGGAGCCTCAAAAGCAAGCTCTTCACCCCGACCGAGATCGCCTACTGCGAATCCAAACACCGCCCGGCCATGCACTTCGCCGCCCGGTTCGCGGCCAAAGAGGCCTTCCTCAAGGCCATGGGCACGGGCTGGACGGGCGGCCACAAGTTCTCCGAGATCGAAGTCGTCAATAACGCCCTGGGCAAGCCCGAGCTTTTCGTCCACGGCAAGGTCAAGGAGTTCTGCGTAGCCCACGGCGTCTCGGCCATGGAGGTCTCGCTCACCCATATCAGGGACCTGGCCTCGGCCGTCGTCGTCCTTGAAATGATATCGCCACAATCCTGAACGGAGAGGAATAGAGCATGTCGAACATCGGCTCCTACGACGAACGCGTCAAGGACTTCAGTTGGGCCATCGCCGAGAAGGAGCTCGGCTGGAAGCCCGGCGACGTCATCAACATCGGCTGGTACTGCACCGACCGGATCTGCGAGCAGGGGAAGGGCTCCAAGGTCGCCCTCCACTGGGAAGGCCACACCGGCGCCGAGAAGATCTACACCTACAACGACATCCGGCTGGCCGCGAACACCATCGGCGCCTTCCTCCGCGGTCTCGGCCTTAAGGACGGCGAGCGCGTCTGCCTGTTCTTGGACCGCATCCCCGAGCTCTACCTCGGCTTCCTGGGCATCCTCAAGATCGGGGCCATCGCCCAGCCGCTCTTCTCGGCCTTCGGCGACGAGTCGCTCTTCGTCCGCCTGTCCAACGCCGAGACCTCGGCCGTCATCACCCAGAAGAAGCACGCCCCCAAGGTCCGCAAGATCCTCGATAAGCTGCCCCATATCCGGCACATCATCATCGTCGACCACGACGGCGTCGCGCCCCTCAAGAACCGCGAGGTCGCCTTCTCGCTCGAGAAGGCCGCTCCCGTCGAACACCTCGACATCCACCCGACGACGGCGGAGTCGCCCTCCGTCCTCCACTACACCTCGGGCACGACGGGCATGCCCAAAGGCGTCAAGCACGTCCACTACTCCCTCATTTCCCAGTACCTGACGGCCAGGTGGGCCCTCGACCTGCGCGACGACGACATCTATTGGTGCACGGCCGACCCGGGCTGGGTCACGGGCACCTCATACGGCATCATCGCCCCCTTCGCCATCGGCGTCACCCAGTGCGTCCTCGACGCCGGCTTTTCGGCCGAAGCGTGGTACAAGTGGATCGAGAAGCGCCGGGTGACGATGTGGTACTCGGCGCCGACGGCCATCCGCTCCCTGATGAAGGCCGGCGACGAGATCATCAAGAAATTCGACCTGTCCTCCCTCCGCCATCTGGCGAGCGTGGGCGAGCCCCTCAACTCCGAGGCCGTCGTCTGGTCGCAGAAAGTCTTAGGGATGCCCTTCTACGACACCTACTGGCAGACGGAGACCGGCTCGATCGTCATCAGCAACTACCCGGGCATGGAGGTCCGGCCGGGCTCGATGGGCAAGCCCTTCCCGGGCATCACCGGGACCGTCCTCGACCCGGTCAAGAACGAACCTTATACGACGCACGGCAAGATCGGCCTCGTCGCCCTCAAGTTCGACTGGCCTTCTCGGATGCGTACGTACTGGAACAACGAAGAGGCCTTCCAGAAGAAATTCCGCAACGGCTGGTACATCACCGGCGACCGCTCCAGGCTCGACAAGGACGGCTACTTCTGGTTCGCCGGCCGCGACGACGACATCATCAACACCGCCGGCCACCTCGTCAGCCCGTTCGAGGTCGAGTCGGCCCTGCTCGAGCATCCGGCCGTGGCCGAGTCGGCCGTCGTCAGCAAGCCCGACCCGATCAACCTCGAGGTGGTCAAGGCCTTCGTCACGCTCAAGCCCGGGTTCACCGCCAGCAAAGACCTCGACCTCGAGATCATGAACTTCATCCGCAAGAAGCTCTCGTCCCTGGCCATGCCCCAGGAGATCGAGTTCGTCCCGTCGCTGCCCAAGACCCGAAGCGGCAAGATCATGCGCCGCATCCTCCACGCCAAGGAGTGGGGCGAGGAGATCGGCGACACGTCCACCCTCGAAAACGATTAAATAAAAGGAGCATTCACCATGGCCGATGAACTGAAGGACATCGTTCTCAACTACGTCACCAAGGAGTACCTCGAGGACGACAGCGAGCCCCTGACCTACGACACGCCCCTTATCTCGGGCGGCATCGTCGACTCGTTCTCGATGGTCTCCCTGAAGCGCTTCCTCGAGAACAAGTACGCGATCGCCATCCCGGACGCCGAGGCGACGCCCGAGGCCTTCGACTCGGTCAACAAGATCGCCGCTCTCGTCCAGAGATTCGCCGCGAAGAAGGGGTAAGGCCATGGCCTACAGCGACAAGATCCGCGGCACGTACCAGGCCCAGATCAAGGGCATCCAGGACGCCGGGCTGTTCAAAGAGGAGCGGTTCATCCACTCGCCCCAGGCGGCCGACATCGAGGTCGAATTCCCGGCCGGCTCGCCGCTCAAGAAGGTCATCAACATGTGCGCCAACAATTATCTCGGGCTGTCGAGCCACCCCGAGGTCGTCAAGGCCGCCCACGAAGGCCTGGAGAGCCGCGGCTACGGCATGTCGTCGGTCCGCTTCATCTGCGGCACGCAGGACATCCACCGCGAGCTCGAGCACCGGCTGACCGAGTTCCTGGGGACCGAGGACACGCTCCTCTTTCCCTCCTGCATGGACGCCAACGCCGGCGTCTTCGAGGCCGTCCTGACCAAGGACGACGTCATCATCTCGGACCGCCTCGTCCACGCCTCGCTCGTCGACGGCATCCGCCTCTGCAGCGCCATGCACGACACGATCAAGCACTCCGACATGGGCCACCTCGAGGAGAAGCTTCAGCTCCACGCCGGCAAGCGCTTCAAGCTCGTCGTCACGGACGGCGTCTTCTCCATGGACGGCGACACGGCCAAGCTCGACGAAATGGTCGCCCTTTGCGAGAAGTACGACGCCATGCTCCTCGTCGACGAATCGCACGCCTCGGGCTTCATCGGCAAGACCGGCCGCGGGACACACGAGAAGTGCGGCGTCGTCGGCAAGATGGACGTCATCACGACGACCTTCGGCAAGGCCCTGGGCGGGGCGTCCGGCGGCTGCGTCAGCGGGCGGCGCGAGCTCGTCGAGCTGTGCCGGCAGAGGGCCCGGCCGTATCTCTTCTCGAACACCATCGCCCCGGTCGTTGTCGCCGGCGTCCTCAAGGTCATGGACATCATCTCCAGGTCGACCGAGCGGCGGGACAAGCTGGAGAAGAACGCGGCCTACTGGCGCAAGGGCCTGACCGGGGCCGGCTTCGTCCTCAGGGAAGGGGACACGCCCATCGTCCCGGTGATGTTCTTCAACGCCAAGCTGGCCCAGGACTTCTCGCGGGCCCTCTACGACGAGGGCATCTACGCCATCGGCTTCTTCTTCCCGGTCGTCGCCCAGAGCCAGGCCCGCATCCGGACCCAGATCTCGGCCGGCCACGAGATCCATCACCTCGACAAGGCCCTCGACGCTTTCACCAAGGTCGGCAAGAAGTTCGACATCCTGGGCAAGACGAAACAGGAAATCATCGCCAAATACGGTATGTAGGGGCGCGGACAGCGCTGCCGGAGAGGAGACACCCATGCCCAAACGTATTATCGTCGTCCTGGCCGGGGTCCTCGTCCTGGCCGCCGGAATCTCGGCCCAGTACACTCCCTGGCTTTATTGGACGTTCCTGCCAAAGGCGCACATCGACGAGATCGTCGGCGAAGCTTCGGGCGAGGCGGCCTGGAACACGGTCGCCGAGATCAACGCTTTCAACCGCGAACGCTTCGACGATGAATACAGCGGCAATTTCTTTGAGACCCAGGTCGTCGTCCGCAAGCTCAAGAGCTACGGCTTGCCCGGGATCGAGGTCGTCACCTATCCGGGCGGCCAGGCCTGGCGGGCCGTCAAGGGTGAGCTCTGGGAGACGAAGCCCGTCCGGCAGAAGATCGCCTCAATCCACGACATGCTGCCCATGCTGGCCTCCGGCAGCGGCAGCGCGGACGTCACGGGCGAGCTCGTTTGGATCGGCCGCGGCACGGCCAAGGAGATCCTCGACGCCAAGATCGAGGGCAAGGTCGTCGTGACCGAGGGCAGCCTGATGACGGCCTACGGCGCGGCCACGCAACAAGGGGCTATCGGGGTCATCGCCATCAGCATGTCCCGCCCGTATTTCGACCCCATCCAGATGCCCTGGAGCGGGATCGCGCCGCGCCGCCGTCCTGGGGACACCCCGGCCGGACAGGCGGCCCTGCCGACTCAAGCGGCGGCCAAACCGGCGGCGCCCTCATTCGGGTTCCAGCTCCCCGTCCGCGAGGGCGACATCCTCAAGCGCCGCCTCCTGGCCAACGAAAAGATAACCGTCCGGGCCCAGGTCGAGGCCAAGATGGAGACGGCCGACCTCGAGAACATCCTCTGCCTCATCCCCGGGACGGACCCGGCGGCGGGCGAGGTCATCCTCTCCGCCCACCTCTTCGAGGGGCTGCAGAAACAGGGCGCCAACGACAACATCTCCGGCAGCGCCTGCATCCTCGAGGTCGCCCGCATCCTCAACACGCTCATCGCCGAGGGCCGTCTTCCCAAGCCGCAGAGGGGCATCCGCTTCATCTGGGGTCCGGAATTCTCGGGCATAGGCAAGTGGGTCCAGGCCAATCAGGCCACCATGGAACGGACGCTCTGCAACATCAACATGGACATGGTCGGCGAGTGGTTGTCCAAGAATCAGGCCTTCTTCTGCCTCATGCGGACGACCTACGGCAACCCCCATTACATCAACGATGTCATGGAGAACTACTACCGCTACCTCGGCGAAGGGAACCGCGAGCGCATCCAGAACCGGTCGACCGCGGCCCGAGTCCCGGTCCGCGTCGTGGCCCCCTCGGGCGCGGACGAGCCCTTCGTCTATTCGATCGAGACCCATTACGGCGCCTCGGACCACGAGGTCTTCAACGACTGGGGCGTCGGGGTCCCCGGCATCATGATGATCGCCTGGCCCGACAAGTGGTACCACACCTCGGGCGACGTGGCCGACAAGGCCGACCCGACCCAACTCAAGCGCGCGGCCATCATCGGCGCGGCGGGCGCCTACACCGTCGCCGGCGCCGACGCCGAGGCTGCGGTGAGAATCGCCGGAGAGATCGCCGCCAACGCGACCCGCCGCCTCGGCCACCAGCTTGTCGTTTCTCTCGAGACCCTGAACCGGGCCACGGCGGAATCTCTCGCAGAGGACGCCCGCTTCGCCCGGGACATATTCGAGGCCTCGGTGATGAACGAGAAAGACACTCTCGGCTCGGTCCTCGAGCTGGCGCCCGGCGATGCCTCCCTCTCCGGCCACCTCGCCAAGATGGCCAAGGCCGTCGACGGAGTCGGGTCCGCCGGGCTCGCCGCCCTCGACGCCCACCGGGCCATGGCCGCCCAGAAGCTCGGCGTCAGGCTCGCGCCGGTCGTCCCCACGGAGCTTGAGAAACGAGCGGCCAAGCTCGTGCCCAGGCCGACGGCGAGAGTCCGCGAGAACGGCTACCGCGAATACCAAAAATACGTCACCGCCGTCCCCGCGGCCGCGCGGGCCAAGTATCCCGTCGCGGGAAAAGACATGGTCGTCGCCAACACGGCCGAGCTCCAGCTGCTCGTCAACGGCCGGCACAGCGCCCTCGACATCAAGAAAATGCTCGATGCCCAGAACGAACGGCGGTCGACGCTCCAGGCCGTCCTCAACTATCTCGAGGTCCTGAAGCTGGCCGGCCTCGTGGAGTGGTGAGCCGGGTCGGGCGAAGAGGTGATATCCCGGGAAGGAAAGCCCTGAGGCCTCCCGGCTTGTCGGCTGGATTATAATAGAATGTTATGACCAGAGTCCGGTTCAAGACCAACCGGGCCGTCTTTGCGGCCCTGACCGTCGCTTTCCTGGGCGCCGTCCTCCTCGTCCATCCCGCCTGCGGCCGACGCGCCCCGGCGCTGAAGCACGTCATTTTCTTCATCGGCGACGGGATGTCGGCCCAGACGGAGGTGGCGGCCAGCCGTTACCTCTATGGGAGGGACGACGGGCTCGCCTGGCAGAATCTGCCGGCCAAGGCCTACGTCGCGACCTGGGACGTCAACGTCTATAACGGGAACGCCAGGCGGGCCGGCCGTCCCCCATATTCCCGAGCGTCGTTCACCCCTTTTCTCGGCTACGACGTCAAGACGGACGGGCCGACGCCGCGCCTGGGCCGGGACGCCGCCAACCCTTTCCCTCCCGGGCCGGCCACGGATTCGGCCTCGGCGGCGACGGCCCTGGCCACGGGATTCAAGACCGACTCCGGCAACATCGCCTGGCTTCCGGGGGACCCTGCGGGCGGCGAGCTTCCAACGATCACCGAGGAATACAGGGCCAAGACAGGGGCGGGGATCGGCATCATCAGCACGGTGCCGTTCAACCACGCGACGCCGGCCGCGTTCATTAGCCACAACACCAGCCGCAGCTCCTACTACACCGGGCTCAAGGGATACAAGGGTCTGGGCATCGCCGACGAGATCATCCTCAGGACGAAGCCCGACGTCGTCATCGGCGGCGGACATCCGCTTCTCGACAACCCCGATTTCAATTCGAAAAAGGGATACATCTCGGAGTCCCTTTACCGTACCCTCCAGGCGTCCCGGGACTACCTGTTCGTGGAACGGACGGCCGGGGGAGACGGCGGCCGGGCCATCGCCGAAGGCGCGGCGGCCGCCGCCCGGGAGGGCCGGAAGCTCTTCGGGCTCTTCGGAGGCAAGGGCGGGAACTTCGAGGTCCCCCGGGTCGATGACGCTCCCGGACGGCCGCTGGTCAGGCCGGCGACCGAGGAGAATCCCTCGCTGGCGGAGGCGACGGTGGCCGCTCTGGATTACCTCAGCCGGGACCCCGAAGGGTTCTTCCTGGTCGTCGAGCAGGGCGACATCGACTGGGCCAATCACGATCATGACTTCCGGGCGATGGTCGGGTGCGTCGCCGACCTCGACGGGGCCGTTCGGGCGGCCATGGCGTTCGTCGAGCGGCCGGGGGACGCGCTCGATTGGACGAACACCGTGCTTCTCGTGACCGCCGACCACGCCACCGGCGGCCTCGTCCTCGACCTCGGCAAACCCCTCGGGCCGGGGGACCTGCCCCTCCAGGATACGCGGGTCGCCCTCCCGGAAAGTCCGCCTCCGGCGGGCAGCGACAGGGGAGTCGGAGGGAACGGCGCGGGCATCAAGACGCCCGTCTACTCCGCGCCCAACGTCTATCCGGACGAGGAGGTCTCCTTCGGCACGGCGGGACACACCAACGAGCTCGTCAACTTGGCCCTGACCGGCGCCGCGTCCCGCTATTTCATGAAATTCCGGGGGACCTGGTATCCGGGCCTCGTCCTCGACAACACCCAGATCAACGCCGCCCTTCGCGAGGCGCTCGGCCTCAGCGCGCTCGGACGCCGCGCGGCTCGAGCGTCTTGAGCCCTATTTCAGCTCCTTGATCCGGATGTTCCGGAACTCGACGAGCGAGCCGTGGCCGAGGAAGCCGATGCGCCCGGACTCACGCCTCAGGCCGGGATGGTCGCGGCCGTCGATCGTTCCGCCGGCGCTCGCCGCGTCGAGGTCGGCGTCGACGACAGTCGCCCCGTTGACAGAGACGGTGACGCGGCGGCCCTTGACCGTGACCTCCTCCGCGTTCCACTCGCCCGGCGGCCGGAGGAAGCCGCGCCGGGCCGGGACGACGCCGTAGATCGAGCCGTGGTACTGGTAGGGCCTGAGGCCCCAGTAGGCGGGCGACCCGTCCTCGAGGATCTGGAGCTCCATCCCCGCATAGGCGGCGTCTCCCTCGAGCGGAGCCCGGACGCCGAGGCCGTTGTTGGCGGCGGGGAAAAGCTTGAATTCGAACCGGAGCACGAAGTCCTCGTATTCGCGGGCGGTGTAGAGGTTGCCGCTCGCGAGCTCGGGACGGATGACGATCTTCCCGTCCTCCGCGGCATAGCCCTTGGTGTCCCCCGTCCAGCCTTCCAGGTCACGGCCGTTGAAGAGAGGCGTAAAGCCGTCGCCCGCCTCGGCGCCGGCAAGCTCCGGGACGGCCGTATCGCGGGGGATCTCGCGGATGAAGACGTTCTTGAAATAGAGCGGATTGCCGTGGGCCTGAAGCTCGATCTGTCCCGAGGGATAGATGGGCTTCTCCCGCTCCCAATAGTTCTCGAGAACGGCGTTATCGACGACGAGCTTATCGTTGAGATAGACCGTGACCTTTTCGCCGATCATGACGATGCGGAAGGAGTTCCACTCGCCGACCGGGCGATCGGCCTTCTCGAGAGGTTGGCTCTTTCCTTTTTGATTGTTGTAGAGGCCGCCGGAGCCCGCCGGATTGGCCGCCGCGTCCCAGATCTGGACCTGGGGCGAACCCCGGAGGTAGATGCCGCTGTCGCCGGCTTTCTCGATCCTCCAATCGACGAGGAGCTCGAAATCGGCGTAGTCGGCGGCGGCACAGAGGCTCTCGCCCTTGCCGTCGAAGACGAGGACGCCGTCGACGGCCCGCCAGTGGGCGCGCATCCTCTCGTCGGCTTCGGCCTGGGCCTTGGCCAGCTCCGGGGGCGTCATCTTGGCCCTGGCGGGCGGGTCGGCGACGAGTCCCTTCCAGCCGTCGAGGCCGCGGCCGTCGAAGAGCGGGACGAAGCCGCCCTGGCGCAGACGCTCCAGGATGAGATCGCCCACCCGCTCTTTCCCGGCGGGATCGGCGAGCCGGGCCTCGAGACGCCTAAGGACCGAGTAGGCCTCGTGACCGGAGAGCCAGCGCTCCTGCGGCGATTGCTCCGAGGCAAGGTCCAGGAGACCTGCGGCGGCCGTCTCGAAGAGGACGGGATTATCCAGGTATCCGGCGAGAAGGCGAAGCGACTCCGGCTCGCGGACCGAAGCGACTCCCATGAGGGCGACCTTCCGGTCGCCATCATCCATGGGCAGGGCGAGGACACCCTGGAGGAGGGCGAGCTTTTGTCCGCCGGACATGTTCGCCCGTCCGACGAGGCGGACGTAGCCCTCAACCGCGAGGAGACGGTGTTTTTTGTCCCGCGTAGCCGTCGCGATGCGGAGAAGCTCGTCGGCCGCCCGATAGTCGGGCCATTGGGACAGGGCGTAGACCGCGACGGCCTGCACCTGGGCGTCCTCGCTTCCGGTCTCTTCGACGGCTGCCCGGAGCGCTCTTTCTCCGCCGACCTTGGGCAGGACGCGGAGGATGGCGACCTTGCGTCCCGGCGCGGCGTTTTTCAAGAGGCCGACAAGGGCGGCACCCCTCTGTTCGGGCTGGGGCCCTCGGCGGGCCGCGGCGGCCACGGCTTCCTGCAGGCGGATGATGTCGTCGGCGTCGGCAGCGCTCTCGAGCATGGTCACGAGACGGTCGAGGTCCGCTTCGCCGGCGAGCTTGGCCAGCGCCCCGGCCGCGGCGGCCCGGGTCGCCGGTTCCGGGTCTCCGGCCAGCGTGAAGACCCGGCCGATCTCCTGCCGGGCCCCTTTTTCGCCGAGGATGTCGATGAGGACGGCCCGGCCCGGGAGCGGCGTCGAGTCGAGGAGCCGGACGGCTTCCGGGAC
>MEYF01000060.1 GCA_001775755.1 Candidatus Aminicenantes bacterium RBG_19FT_COMBO_65_30
AGGACAGACGGGGCGAATCTCTTCATGCGGCTCCTCCTCTCTCTTTCCGTATGATAACGGACGGGGGGGAATTATTCAACCCGCCGGCCTGGCGGACCAGAGTCAATTCATGCGTTTCTTGAGATCCGGAATTCGGTTAATCGAGATAACGGCGATTTTATCGTCGATCTCGTATTCCTGATCCCCCGGATAGATAATGAACAGCCGGTCCAGCTTGAGATCCTGGAGAGCGACATGCATCGAACGGGTCTTGGCCGGAGCGTCTCCGTACTTGAATTCGAATCCCACGCGCTTGCCGCCCTTGGTCACGAGCAGATCCAGTTCGGCGCCGGAATAAGTCGCCCAAAAATAGGGATCATGGACGTCCAGGATAGAAAGGACCTGCTCCATCGCATATCCTTCCCAAGAGGCTCCCAATTTTGGATGGCTCTGTATGTCGCCCAGGGTGGGCAACTGGAGAAGAGCATGAAAGATGCCGCTGTCCCGGATAAAGATCTTAGGGGCCTTGACCTGTCGCTTGCCGATATTCTCGGACCAAGGAGGAAGGATTCTCACCATATAGGCGCCGGCCAAGATGTCGAGGTGACGGCGAGCCGTATTTTCAGAGGTCCCGAGAGACCTGGCGAAATCGGCCGCATTCCAGACTTGGCCGTGGTAATGGGCAATCATCGTCCAAAACCGCCTTAGGGTCATCGCCGGAATCGAAATTCCGGTCTGGGGGATATCCCTCTCGAGAAAAGTCCGGACGAAATTATCGCGCCAGAGTAGGCTAGCCGAATCGTCGGGCGCCAGGAAGGATCGGGGGAATCCCCCGCGGGTCCAGAGGCGGTTGAATTGTCTAGGCCCGACTTCGCGCAGGTCGAACCCGGAAAGATCCACAAACCCGATTCGGCCCGCCAGCGACTCGGACGCGCCTTTGACTAGGTGGAGAGAGGCGGAGCCCAAAAGAAGGAACCTCGCCGGATTCTCGGGACGGTCGACGAGAACTCTCAGGATCTCGAACAGCGTGGGCTGGCGCTGGACTTCGTCGACAATCACCAAGTTCGAGAGCCCCTCGAGGGCCCGCAGGGGGGAGGCGAGCCGGCGGATATCGGCCGGGCTCTCAAGGTCAAAATACGTGGACGGCTTTCCTTTGGCCAGCATCCGGGAAAGGGTAGTTTTCCCGCACTGGCGCGGGCCCAATAAAGCGACGACGGGGTGGACCCCAAAAGACCGCTTTATCCGCCCCAGAGCTTCAGGCCGGTCTATCATCGGATTAATTATAACATTGAAAATCGTAATGTCAATGGAGGAATTACAAGCTTATAATGAGTTACCTGACCAAGCGCGAGACGGGGACGATCTCGAGATTGTAGGAGTCGGCGAGGAAAAAACTCGCCTTGAGGACGGCCAGCGTCTCCGGAAAGGGGTGGCAGATGCCGACCGCCCGGCCCTTCTTTCGGGCCTTCTGGAAGAGCTCGATGAGCCGGCCGCGGATCCGGCCCCGGTCCTCGTCGGCGTCGAGGAAGACGTCGCGCTCCGTCGACGGAATGCCCATCTTCCGGGCCTCGTCGAGGGCGACGGTTTTCGAAGTCGTCCGGCTGTCCACGAAAAAGAAGCCCTTGTCCTTGAGCCGCCGCAGGAGGATCCGCATAAGGTCGCGCTCGGCCGTGAAGCGCGAGCCCATGTGGTTGTTCGTGCCCGCGGCGAACGGCACGCGCTCGTAGCTCGCTTCGAACGCGCCGACGATCGCGGGCTCGGTCATGGCGGCCAGGATCATCCCCTCCGTGTTGGCCATGGCCTCATGGTTGTTGACGGACTCGAGGGGGAGATGGAGCAGGACCTCGAGACCGTTTTTGTGGGCGATCCGGGCAGTTTCGGCGGCGTGGGTACTGTAGGGAAGGACCGACACGGTCACCGGCCGGCCCAGGGCGATGAGCTCGTCGAGCGTCTCGAGGCTGCCGCCCATGTCGTCCATGATCAGGGCGACCTGGCCGCGATCTGCCCTCTTCGCCGGCGGCTCCCTCTCGGCGACGATGACGGGCGGCTCAACCGGCAGGATGAACGAGATCCCGGCGAGTTCTTTGGAGGACCTTGTTACGGTCCACAAGATCTCCGTCTTCTCTTCGCCGGGCGTCCTCGTCTTATCCAGGACGCGGACGGCCCCGTCCTTCAAGGCTTTATCGAGGACAGGCTCGACCGAGGCGTAGAGCTCGGCCGGGATCTCGACCTCGAAAAGGGGTCTGCCATTCGGCCCCTTGAGCTGGAGGACCGTGTCCTCGGAGACGCCGGCGGCCGCCAGGCTCGCGGCGAGGACCTCTTCGAACGGCTTGATGACCGGTTTTTCCGCAGGTTTCTCTGCAGGTTTTTCCGCGGGCTTTGCCGCGGGTTTTTCGACGGGCCTTTTTGCAGGGGCCGGGCCCGCAGCCCTTTTCGCGGCGGAGAAGATGTAGGAGCGCTCCCCCTTCCGCGCGCTGATGTAATCGAGGAGGAAGGCGGAGAGGAGGGCGGCCGCCGTCAGGACGACGGTGACCAGGGTGAACGCCGGCCAGGGTTGGCGACCTTTTGGCGGGAGCCTCTTCGTCATCCGTCAGAGCTTGGGCAGAAGAGGGATGGTTTTCTCGAGGTAGGATTTTTCGTTGAGCTTGTCGATCGGTATCGCGACGTCGGGGCGGACCCCCTCGTCCCAGAGCTTCCGGCCCGAGGGCAGGGAGAAGACGCCCGACGTCAGGAGGACCGCGCTGTCGTCCTTGAGGGAGAAAAACGTCGTGCGTCCGACCAGGCCGGACGTCGCGAAGCCGACGACCTTGGTCTTGCGGACCTCCTGGAGGATGCCCGCGGCGAGCTCGGCCGGGCCGGCCGTCCCGGCGTCGATCCAAACGACGAGGGGGATGGCGCCGAGCTCGGGCTCGTCCGGACAGGAAATCGTCTCTTTCGCGCCGCCCAGGCTCTCGAAATGCCCGGCGTCAGCCGTCTTGGCGAACAGGTTGACGAACTTCCGGGCCTCCTCGAGCTCGCCGTCCTGGCAGCTCCTGACGTCGAGGACGAGAGGCGTCTTCCGCCTCTTGAGGTCGGGAACGACGTCGCGCCGGAGGTCGGAGACGAGAGAGGAGGCGAAGCGGTGGACGCGCAGAACCGCGGGCTTGCCGTCGGCCCGGGCGAAGGTGAACGGCGCCGGGAAAAGAAGGGCGCGCGGCACGCTGAGCTCGAGGGTTTCGCCGCCCCGCAGGACGCGGAGCCTGACCGGCTCGTCGTTCGTTCCCCGGAGCAGGAGCTTGACCTCGGCCAGGCTCATGCTCAGCGTATTCCGCCCGCCGATGGCGCTCAAGAGGTCGCCGGTCTTGATGCCGAGCGCTTCGGCCGGGGATTTCTCGACGACGGCCATGACCTGGGGGAAGCCCGCGTAGCGCTTCAGGACGACGACCCCCGGCTCCGTCTCCATGCCGGTCCGGGCTTTGTAGCTCGCCAAAAGGTCCTTTGTGAGATAGGCGGACAGGGGGTCCAGGGAATTGACCAGGCCGCGGTAGGTGCCCTCGGCCGTCTGGACGGGGTCCCTCTCCTCGAGGTAGTCGTTGCGGACGAGGCGCATGAGGGAGTCGAGGAGCTCAAAGCCCTTGGGCGCCGGGGCGCCGTGGCCGCCGGGCAGGAATCCCATCTGCAAGATGAAGAACAGTGCCGCGGCCAGGAAGGCCGCCCAAAGGAACCAGCGGTATCTCGGGACCTTTTTCATGGCGGAACGGACATCCATTCTATCACCTCCGGTTCAGCCATTGCAAGGGATCGAGGGCCTTGGTCTTGTAGCGGATCTCGAAATAGAGGCACTCGCCCTTGAGGGAGCCGGTGTCGCCGACCATGGCCACGGGCTGTCCGGTCCGGACCATGTCCCCGACCGCGGCCAGGAACTCCGAGCAGTGCCCGTAGAGCGTGTAGTAGGTCATGCCGTGGTCGACGATGAGGAGGTTCCCGTAGCCCTGGAAATAGTCCGCGTAGACGATCTTGCCCGTGTGGACGGAGAGAATGAGCGATTTGTCCTTGGCCGGGCTGATCTCGACGCCCTTGTTCATGACGACCGTCTTGAAGTCCGGGTGCTTTTCGAAACCGAAAGCGGTGATGACCCGCCCCTCCAGGGGCCAGGGGAGCTTGCCCTTCCGTTCGTAGAGGGGAACGAAGGCCGCCGGCAGGACCCATTCCTGGGTGATGATCTTGGTCATCAGCTTCTGGAGCTCCTCGGCGCTTTCGGAGAGCTCGGCCAGGGTCTGCCTGAAAGTTTCCCGGTTCTTGCGGATCTCCCGGACGAGGGTGATGTTTTTCCGGGCTTCGGTCTCGAGCTCCTGTTTCTTGAGCTTCGCGGCCCGGGCCATCTCGGCGAGGTCCCTCTGCTTGCTCTCGAGAGAGGTCTCGGCCGAGCGCAGCTCGTCGAGGGAGGCCAAGAATCCCGCGACGACCTCGTCCTGACTGCGGGCGAGGAAGGCTAGGTGTTTGCTCTCGGAAGCGTAGGTTTCGATGTCCCGCGCCTGGATCAGGAACTGAAAGAAGTCGAGCCGGCCGAACTTGTAGAGCGTCACCAGCGTCTTTTCGATGGACTCGCGCTCCCGGTCGATGCCGGCGCGGATGACGCGGATCCTGGCTTGGATGGCGGCGAGGTCGGCCCGGCCCCGTTCGAGCTCGACATTCTGGGCGGCGAGCTCCCTCTCGACGAGGCTCTTGTTGAGGTTGATCCGGGCCAGGGAGGAGAGGACGGAGGACTCCTTGCGGGTCTCGGCCTCGAGGCGGGCCTTGAGGTCCTTGATCTGGCCGTTGATGCGGTTGAGCCTCTGCTCGAAGTCGGAAACGCTCTGGGACTTGGAGGCGGGATTCGTTTGAGAAAAGACGGCGGAGAAGAGGAGGAGGAGGGTGGCGGCGAGGGCGGGGGGCGACGAACGGACGCTTCGCATCCCTTATTTTATAACACAAAACGCCGAGTGATGATAAAATCCGGTCCATGGCCGTAGCGACGCGCGGGTTCCAGGTCTTCGTCAAGCCGGCCGGGGCCGCCTGCAACCTGGCCTGCCGATATTGTTACTACCTCGGGAAGGGGCCGCCCGGAGTGGAGGGCGGGACGGCCCGCATGTCCGACGACCTCCTCGAATCCTATATCGCCCAGCATATCGGCGCCTCGCCGGACGAGATCATCCGCTTCTCCTGGCACGGCGGCGAGCCGATCATCCTCGGCCTCGATTATTATCGGAAGATCGTCGCGATCGAGCGCCGGCGCTGCCCGGCCGGCCGAACGATCGTCAACGGCCTGCAGACCAACGGCACGCTCCTCGACGAGGAGTGGGGCCGCTTCCTGGCGGCCGAAGGGTTCTCGGTCGGGATCAGCCTCGACGGCCCGCGGGAGATCCATGATCATCACCGCTTAACACGCGACGGAAGGCCGTCCTTCGACGACACGATGCGCGGCTATGGGATCCTTCGGCGGCACGGCGTCCCGACCGATATCCTCTGCGTCGTCGGCGCGCATAACGTCGGTTGCCCCCTCGAGGTCTACGGTTTTTTCCGGGAGATCGGCGCCTCGTACGTGACTCTTCTCCCTCTGGTCGAGCGGCGTCCGGAAACGCCGGGCGGCGTCAGCCCCGACACCGTGCCGCCCGAGGCTTGGGGCGATTTCCTCTGCGCCGTCTTCGACGAATGGGCGGACCGCGGCATCGGGCGCGTCAGGATCCAGATCGTCGAGGAGGCGGCCCGGACGGCCTTCGGCCAGGAGCACTCGCTCTGCATCTTCCGGCCTGTCTGCGGCGACATCCCGGTCGTCGAGCGGAACGGGGATTTCTATTCCTGCGACCACTATGTGGACGCGCACGACCGCCTCGGCAACATCCGCGAGACGCCGCTCGTCGAGCTCCTCGAAAGCCCGGCCCAGCGCACCTTCGGCCTGGCCAAGCTCGAGACGTTGCCCCTCTACTGCCGGACATGCGAGGTCTTGGCCATGTGCAACGGGGAGTGTCCGAAGAACCGGTTCGCCCTCGCGCCGGACGGCGAGCCGGGTTTGAATTATCTCTGCGCCGGTTATAAAAAGTTCTTCAACCGCGTCCGGCCGTTCGTCGCCGCTGTGGCCGCCGAGTGGCGCCGGCAGAATCCTAGCTCTTGAGCTTCTCCTTGAAGAAAGCGATCGTCCGCCGCCAGGCGAGCTCGGCCGCTTCCTTGTTGTAGCGCGTCCCCGTGTCGTTCATGAAGGCGTGCCCGGCGCCCTCGTACATGTGGATCTTGTGCTCGACGCCGGCTTTCTTGAGGGCCTCTTCGAAAGCCGGGATGCCCGCGTTGATGCGCTCGTCGTCGCCCGCGTAGTGGATGAGCAGGGCCGCCTTGATCTTCGGGACGTCCTCGACCGCCGGCTGCGCGCCGTAGAAGGGGACGGCCGCGGCCAGGTCGGGCGCGTTGACGGCCACCTGGTTCGTCGTCCCGCCGCCCCAGCAGAAGCCCATGCAGGCGACCTTGCCCGTCGCTTGCGGCCGGGTCCTGAGGTAGGCGACCGCGGCGACGAAGTTCTTGACGTTCGTTTCGCGGTCGAGCTTCTGGAAGAGGGGCCTGACCTCGTCCGGGTTTTCCGGCGTTCCGCCGAGAGGAGACAACGCGTCCGGGGCGATGGCCTGGAAGCCCTCGAGCGCCATGCGCCGGGCGATGTCCTCGGTGTGGGGGTTGAGACCCCGGTTCTCATGGATGATGATGACGCCGGCGAGCTTTTCCGCGCCCTTCGGCTTGGCCGAGTAGGCGCGCATCTCGCCTGCTGCAGCGGGATACTTGATGTATTCCGTCTCGAGGCGCGGGTCGTCCTTCGGGACGAGCTGTGACGCGACAGGAGCGCCTTCGAGGGCCGGGAGAAGGGCGGCCGCGGCGGCCGTCCCGCCGGCAAGCTTGGCCAGCTTGCCGAGGAACTCGCGGCGGTCCATGGCGCCGCGCGCGTAATCCCCGTAGAGGTCCTTGATCTCAGGGCTCATGGTTTGTCCTCCCATTGTGTTGTTTTCTTATCCCCACGGACAAGATCATGGTATTTCGCCCCCTCCGCCCTGTCAAGGATTTCCCTGCCGGGGAGGGGAGTGGCGGCGCGACCCCGGTTTGGGCTATATTGATGGCATGATCGATCACGCGCGGGATAGAGGCGGCTTCGCCGCCGACGCCGAAGCCATCTGGCGGGCCGCCGTGGCGGCCGTCGAACCCCGGCGTCTCGTCCGGGCGAGCGTCATCCGCGAAGGCGATGTCGTCCGGATCAAGGGGAAAGAGTTCGACCTCGCCGCGCGCGACCGCGTCTTCGTGATCTCCTTCGGCAAGGCGGCCGCGGCCATGGGCGAAGCGCTCGCGGAGATCCTCGACCAACGGCTGACCGCGGGACTCGTGGTCGTGCCCGGGCCCGTCGCGAGATCGGGCTCCAAGCTCGAATACATCGAAGCCTCTCATCCCATCCCCGACGCGCGAAGCGTCGAAGCCGGCCGGCGAGCCCTGGAGATCGCCGGCAAAGCGGGGGAGAGGGACCTCCTCTTCGTCTGCATCTCCGGCGGCGGCTCCGCGCTCCTGACCCTCCCGGCCGAGGGGATCACGCTCGAGAAGAAACGGCGCCTGACAGGCGAGCTCCTTCGCGCCGGGGCGACGATCCAGGAGCTCAACGTCGTCCGCAAGCATTTATCCGGGATCAAGGGCGGGCGGCTGGCCAAGGCGGCCCATCCCGCGACGGTCGTCACGCTGGCCATCTCCGACGTCGTCGGCGACGACCTCGGAACGATCGCCTCGGGCCCGACGCACTGGGACGCCTCGACGTTCGCCGAGGCCCGCGCCATCCTCGAGCGCTACGGGCTCTGGGACTCGGCCTCGGCCATGATCCGGGCTCGTTTCGAGGAGGGCGGCCGCGGCCAGGTCGAGGAGACGCTCAAGAAAGGGGACCCCGTCTTCGAGCGCGTCCACGCGTTCATCGTGGGCGATAACATGACGGCCCTGCGCGCCGCGAAGCACGACGCGGAAAAACGGGGATTCGAAGCCATCTTCCTGTCGTCCACCGACGGAGGGGAGGCCCGGCAAGCGGCCGCGGGCTACGCCGCGTTCCTGGCCGAGCTGGCCTGCTCCGCGGCCTCGCTGCCGCGGCCGCTCTGTTTCCTCGCCGGCGGCGAGCTCACGGTCACGGTCAAAGGGCGGGGGCGGGGCGGCCGCAATACCGAGTTCGTCCTGGCCTCGCTCGTTGAAATGGGGAAGGCCGAGGCCGCGGGCCTCGACTGGCTCATCCTGAGCCTGGGGACGGACGGCATCGACGGCGCAACCGACGCGGCCGGCGCCTGGGCCGACGTCTCGACTGCCGGCCGGGCCCGGGCCACCGGGCTCGATCCGTCGGCCTACCTCGACGACAACGATTCCTATTCTTTTTTCAAGCAGACGGGAAACCTGATCGTGACCGGCCCGACCGGCACGAACGTCATGGACCTCCGCGTCTTCCTGCTCCGCGCCGCCTGACCGGCCTACTTATACACGCCGGCGAGGTCCCACTTCTTGACCGTGTCGAGGATGAGCTCGGCGACGCGGTCGTTGACCTTGCGGAAATACTCTTTCGCCTGACCCGCGTCGAAGGTCGGGGCGCCCTGGCCCTTCTCGTAGAGGAGGATCGTCGAAGCCACCGGGACGGCGTAGTACGCCCCGGCCGGGGCGTTGGGCGAGGCCATCTCTTCCTTGTAGCGTTCGGGATGGACGTGTTCGGGCAGGAAGGCCTGGACGTAGGCCGTTTCATTGTTGCCGGCATGCCCGCCGTTCTGCTTGAAGACGGCCTTGGTGATGTCGTCGGCCAGGGTCCACCAGTTGACGACGAGGACGCGGACGCGGCGGGCGTTGGCGACCCGGGTCGCGGCCGCGTTGAGGGCCGTCGTGTTTCCGCCGTGCCCGTTGAGGACGATGACGTTCTTGAAGCCGTTCGCGGCCAGGTTGTCGAGGACGGCCTCGGCGAAGGGCGCGTAGGTCTCGCCCGGAATGGAAACCGCTCCGGGGAAGGCCTTCATGGCGTCGGTCAGGCCGTAGTTCAGGGTCGGGGCGATCAGGGCGTCGACCCGGGCGGCGATATCCCGGGCCATGGCCTCGGGCGCGAGGCTGTCGGTCCCGTTGGGAATGACCCCGTGCGGTTCGAGCGAGCCGAACGGGACGAGGACGGTCTCGATCCGCGCCGGAACGAGCTCGCCGAACTCCTGCCAGCACAGCAGGGCCATCTCGCGCGTCGTCGGCGGTTTGGCGGCGCTCTTCGCGGCCTCGGCCGTCTGGGCCGCAACTGCCGCCAACATCATCGCCGCGGCCAGGGATATCACCGTCAGGACCGTCAGGGCTTTTTTCATGTCGGTCGCCTCCTCGCTTCTCCCATCTTATGCCATCCGCGGCCGTTTGGGAATGGCGCGGATTTCCCTCGCGTTTTTCCGCCAAGAATTTTTTTCTTGATTTTTTTCCGGGCTCGTCTATAATGGTATCGGCTCTCTTTCGCCGGCTGGAGAGGGCTCCCTCAAATTTCCAATCATCACCCCCCTTTTGCTGACCTCAGCCGGCACTTACCTCCCCCGGGGGAGTGCGTCCCTCCGCCCCGTATTCCTGTTCCAACGGTCCGCCGATTGTGCTATCATAAGGGAAATCCCCGGGCGCGGAGTCCACGATGGCCAAGGTCGACTGGAAGAAGGAACTCGCCAACCACTTCGAGAACGTCAGGGTCATCGTGCTCTGTCAGGCCGAGACCGTCGGCCAGTTCGACCAGTTTTGCGAGTTCATCGCCGAGCCCGCCTTCGAGAACCTCGGCGACGAGCTGGTTCAGTTCAAGATCAAGTCCGAGCAGCAGAAAACCGAGGGCCGGAGCATCCGCTTCGTCATATGCTTCCCGGGCTCGAAGGACGAACAGTTCCACTACCGCATCTCCCTGCCCAAGAACGCCGTGGAGCTTCGGCTGAAGCTCCAGATCAAGGCGCGGCGGACGCCGAAAACCGAGTATCAGACGACGGACGAGGATTTCATGCCCGGGCTGTTTCCCTTCAAGGTCCTGAGGATGGACAAGGACGAGGTCATCGCCGACGTCGTCAAGCACTACTGCAATTTCTGCTACGAGGCGCTGACCTCGCCGGATTGAAAGTCCCTACGAACCCCTTTTTTCCATGACCGTGCTCCGCTCTCCGTGGACCGGCGATTCGCGAACGAAGGCGGCAAGAACGGCGCTCGCGGCGGCCAGGCCGGCGAGGATGAGGAGGGATGTCGTCATCGCCCCGGTCGCCGGGTCCTTCAGGGCGTCCATGGCCATGATGAAGGCGATGCCCGAGACCTGGCCCATCAGGATCAAGAGGCTGTTGGACGTGCCTTCGGGCGCGGGATGGGTGATCTCGGCCGCGTACTGGAAGCCGATGGGACCGGCGCTGAGGAGGAAGAAGCCGAAGGCGAAGCCCGAAAGGAGCAGCAGCCCGTAGCTCGCGGCGAAGGTCATGCCGATAAGGCCGGGGATGAGCCCGGCGAGGGCCAGGACGATGAACGGCTTCCTGCGGCGGGACTTGTCGGAGATGATCGGGATGACGACGGCGCCGACGATCCCGCCGACGAGCATCAGGCCGCCGAGCGCCCCGGCCTGGGAGATGCTGAAGCCGCGCGGACGGACGATGTCCTCGACCCAGGTTGAGACGCTGTTGAACAGGCCCAGCCCGACGAAGAACATGACGAGGAGAAAGAGAAAGTCGCGCTGCCGCAGCATCGACCTGAGGCCGTCGAACATCAGGACGCGCTCGTCGCGGCCGGCCGGCGTGGGCGGGTGCTCGCGGGCGACGAGGAGGAACAACGCCGCCGATAAGACCGAGGCGAAGCCGTAGAGATGAAGCATCCAGCTCATGCCGATGCGCAGGAACAAGTACGGCGTGAGCAGCATGGCGATGAGGGGGCCGAGGTAAAGCGCCAGCGTGCCCAGTCCCGAGGCCGTCGCCCGTTCCCGGACCGGGAACCAGCGCGCCGCGATCTTGGTGATGGCGCCGATGACCAAGGGTTGGCCGGCGGCGATGCCGACCTGGGCGAGGAGGACGACCGTGTAGTTCGAGGCGAAAATGCCGCGCAGGAGGCCGAAGACGGCGGTCAGGACCGCGCCCAGCCCGACGGCGGCCTTGAAGCCCCACGTGTCGATGGCCCAAGCCGCGGGCAAAACGGCCAAAATATAGACGATCATGAAGACCATGGACAGGAGCCCGATCATCAGGTCGGACTTTCCGTAGAATGCGGCGGCGGCGCCGGTGATCGGGGCGAACGTGATCCAGAGCACCTGGGTCATGAGGGCCTCCGCCACGAACGCGGCCAGCACGAGCCAGCGGTAGCGGTAGACCTTGATCGTTTCATTCTCCATAGGGCTTGCCTCCTTCATCCGGTTGCGTCATCCATCGGCCCTGACCGTCCGGGCGTCGCCCGGAGCGCCTCCAAGTGGTCTTCGAGGAGCCGTTCCGCCATCGCGACGACAGCCGGGAAAAGCGCGTCCCGCGGAAGATCGCGTCCCTCCACCGGTTCCGAGAACGAAACATGGATCCCGGGCCGGACGCTCCGCGGAAAAACCATCTGCCAGCTGACCTGCAGGAATTCGGCCAGCTTCTGGCGCTGAGCCGCGGCCTTTCGGATCTTGACGATAGGGTTGTCGAGAAAGCGCGGCATCAGGATGCCGCTGGCGATCGCCACGACGAGGGATGCTTCCGGGACCCGACGAAGGATGATGTCGAGGCTCCGCGACCAATCCCGGAGGGCTTCCCGGGCGCCGTGCCCGCTCTCCGGGTCGGGCTCCACGTCGACGTGGGGATAGAGGAGCAGGGCCCCCCCGCCCGCGAGATGGGCGATCGAAGCCCGCAGGGCCTTCATGCGCCCGGCGGTGTCCCGCGGCGCGTAGATGTAATACTCGCGGGCGGCGGCGAAGGCCCGGGTGAATCCGACGTCGGAAATGACCACCTTGAGGTCCTTCCTGGGCACGGCCGACATGATGGCCAGGGAATCGTATGCTCCGGGGTGGTTGGAGGCGATGAGAAGGGGGCCGTCCCGAGGGATGCTTTTCGCGCCGCGGATGGCCGGCTCGAGCGTCAGATCGGCCAGGATGCTGCGGGCGCCGCCGTTCAGTCCCGAAGACCTGATTTCATCGTCCGCATGAGCGATGATACGGGCGAAGCGTCCGGCGGGATACCTGAACAACGGGCCCAACAGACGGCGCGGCGCGCCGGCGGGGGAGAGCCCGAAAGCGCGGCAGATCTCATCGGTGATCCTATCCCTGAAAACGGCGACGGCTTCGGGCCGGGATGTCGGGGGCATCGTTTCCGGAGCGCGAGTCCACTCCGCAGCGACTATAGGACCGGGGTGGCACGGATGTCAAGGACGGAGGGGAGGACGGCGGGCCCTATTTCTTTTTCTTCTTGGCGGCCTTCGGCTCGCCGGTCCCGATCTTCGTCCACTTGCCGGGTTTCCAGACCCAGTGGTTGCCCACCTGCGCCCAGATGCCCGGGGCCCAGGCCCTGTTCGGCTTCGTCTTGATCCAGCGGCCTTCGATCCAGGCGTAATTGACGCCGGCCCATTTCCAGTAGCCGGGGACCCAGACGTGTTTAGGGCTCGGTTGGAGGGTGAGGGCCTCGAACCGGAGCGGGGGAGGGCCGACCCGGGGTCGATCGCCGGCGAAGCCGGACATGGTCGTGAGGCAGAGAACGACCATTACGGCTAAGGCGGTCTTTCTCATCGGTTCCTCCACCCGTTTAGTCGGCGGAGGAGGTTGAAAATTCAGGGATCGCAGGTCCTCTTCTTTGGCGTGCGGGCTACCTGGCCGAGTTGATGACCTCGAGGACTTTCAGGAGGTAGTCGTAGCCCGGCCGGTCGACGGTCGTCTGGCCGAGGTATTTGAACTGGAGCACCCCGTCGGCGTCGACGATGTATACGCCGGGAATGTTCTGGTCGACCTTGCTGCCGGTCCACTCCGTCCGGAAGAGATCGAGCTTCTTGGAGAGCGTCCGCTCGCCGTCGACGAGGATGGGGAAGGGGGCCAGGATCTCGCCTTTCTGAAGCGAATATTCGGCCGGAAAGATCTGGCGCCAGCGGTCCATGCGGCGCTTGGCGTTCTCGTCGAGCTTGGAAGGATCGGCCGGGTTCTTCGTGTTGTTGATCGTTTCGAGCTGCCCGGGCAAGGCTTCGAGCCAGACCTTGACGATGTCGTGGGTGTAGGGGAAGACGACCAGGATCTCGACGTTGTATTTCTCTTGGATCTTTTGGGCCTTCTCGAGCTCGGCCAGCTCGACGTAGCGGTAGTTGCAAATCGTGCACCAGTAGTTCTCGGCCGCGTAGCCGCGCGGGAAGAGGATGAGGACGTTCTTGCCGCGGAGCGACGAGAGGGTCAGCTTCCCGCCCTGGTAGACGGGGAGGGTGAAGTCGGGCATGGGCTGGCCGACGATCGCCGGCGTGGGCCGGGCCTCGGGCCTTGCCGCCGGCTGCGCCGGCTGGGCTGGTTGGGCCGGCACAACCTGCCGGGCCTCAGCCGCGGCTTGGCCCTTGAAGAGGATGATCATCGCGGTCATGGCCAGGACAACCAGGGCCGCAATCAGGATGGTCGCCTTTTTCTTGTTGATCATGTGCGGGACTCCTTCATAGGGATGCCTCCATTAGAGACGACCCGCCCCCCTGAGTCAAGCGGTCGGGTCATGCCGGGCTCAGCCCTTGATCCTGTATTCGCGGAATTGGGTGCCGCGGTACTTATCCATGAGGAAGAGCCGGTCGCCGTAGATGAAGATGCCGTCGACGAAGAAGTCGAGCGGCAGAGAGCCGAGAAGCGCGCCCCCGGCGTCGAAGACCTCGAGCTTGTAGGCATCGGTTGTCCGGAGCTCCGTGTCCCCCTGGACCTTATAGCCGATCGTCCGGCCGCCGCCCGAGCTCATGGTCATGCTGACCGCGGTCCCGACCTGCTCCTCTTTCTTGAGCTGGCGGGTCATGCCCACGACCCAGATCCGTCCCCCGCCGTCGACGGCGACGCCGCTGGCGCAGCGGTTCATCTGGGGCATCCGGACGGACACCCCGCCGCCCTGCCTCTTGATCTCCCCTTTGCCCTTGATCTCCATCGAGAAGGGCAGCTCGCGGTCGGCGCGCCAAAGGAGCCGGCCGTCGGCCGCGTACTTCTCGATCCGGTTCTGGACCGGGAAGACGAGATAAGACTGGCCGGCGCCGTCGACCGTCAGGATGACCTCGTTCCCCCCGTTATTGAGGAGCTCGTCGTCGAAGTCGAGGGGCTCGCCGAACTCCCGGAGGATCTTGCCCTCGCCGTCGAGGACCTTGACCAGCTTCGGGAGGGTCGCGGGCTTCTTCTCGTCCGGATTCATGATGAAGCGCATCCGCGGCGCGCCCGTGACGAGCTCTCCGGGCTTGCCCAGAAAGACGGGGCCCGCGCCCTGCTCGAGACCCTTGATCGTCTTGTGGTCCTTGCCGTCGGGCGTAAGGACCTGGATCCGCTGGTTGTTGGGGTCGGAGACGTAGAAGAAACCCTTGGCATCGACGGCGAGCCAGGCCGGGTAGTAAAACTCGCCCGGCCCCTGGCCCTGGCGGCCGTAAGTTGCCAGATATTTCCCGTCCGGGCCGAATTTCTGAACGCGGTGGTTGCCGGTGTCAAGGACGTAGAGGTTGCCGCCTCCATCGACGACGATCGCCGAAGGCATGTAGAATGCCAGGTTCTCGTCCGGAGTGTCGACGTCGCCCAGGACGCGGACGGGCTCGAGCGCCACCTTGGGCGTCGTGCCCCAGGCGCCGGGCCCGGAGTTGTGGACCATCCGGACTCCATTCACGGTCTCGATCTTCTGGCCGGCGACGAGCGCCGCGGCCAGGACGAATGCGGCCAACATCAGGACGGTTCTCGTTTTCATGCGCTTTTCTCCTCCTTCAAATAACCGATTATAGCCCCAAAGCGTTGCCGGCCCAAAATTCGAACGCGGCGTATCCGGGAACGCATGCCGCGGTCCCGCTTCAGATCAAAGCCCACGTTGTCTTGACCGCGTGCGTGAGGCCCATCTCGGCGGCCTGCCCTTAGCGCGTCGCGACCTCAGCCATCCATTTTTCCTTTTTACGCGACAGCGCTCGTTCTCCGGGATGACGCCTTCTTGCCTTTCGTTACCGCATGACCGTTTACGACGGCTGTTTCATCGCGCTCGCCGACATCCGGGGATTGTCTCTGATGACTGCCGATGAAAAGCTGATCGAAAAGGCCGGGAATCATGCCGGCCTCGTCCGGCTCTCCGACGCCGTCCCCGAAGACTCCAACCGTTAGCCCGCGGACCCATCCGGCGTCCCGTCTTCGAACCGCGGCGGGTTTGAGGGCCCTTTCAGCGCCCGTTAGGTCGTGATCTCGATGTCGTCGCGGCGCCCCCGCTTTTCGGGCGAGCGGGCCTAAGGGGATGCTGCGGCCATGCCGAGGGCCTGAGCGAGTGCCCGGCTAAGGCGGGCGCGGGCTGCGTCGCGGTCGGGATCGCCAAGGACGAGGACGGCGATGGCCCCCGTCCTCTTGAACAGGAACCAACGGCCGGCGTCGTTTTGGCCTTCGAGCGTTTCAGCTTCCCACCGGACGTCCTTGAGATACTCCTTGAACACAACCAGGACGCTATCCTCGAGAGATCCGGCCGCAGGCGACCTGTCGAGCTTGACGATGACGAGCTTCGACACGGCGGGAGCGACGCCGTATTTGGCCGAGTAGGCCGCGGTGGCGTCGGCGTCCCCGGCGGCCCCGAAGCCCCAAAAAGCCTGCTCGAGGAAAGGCGACTCGTTCTGGGCCGCGAGCTGGCCCTTGATGTAGCGCCAGCTCCCCCGCATCATCCCCTCGGCGGGGAGCCAATTCATCCCCTTCGGCCGCTCCGTCCGCGGCGCCGGGACCTTCAATTCGACCGCGGCCGCGAATCCGCCGATCTCCTCTTTGGTGCATTCCGGGGCCAACAGATTGACTAGATATTCGCCCTTGACGAGCCCGCCCTGGCCGGCGCCGACCCAGTGATCCGGCTTGATGCCCGGCCAGCCCTCCTCCTCGCCCTCGAGCTTGGTCGAGTAGAAGCCGAAGGCCGCCTCGCCCGACGCCATCCAATAGACCTCGAGGACGACCTCCTTCAGCGCTGCTGCGGCCGCTGCCGGCTTGAATTTGAAGACCGCGAGCTCGCGGAAGCCGTATTGGAAGACGATCTCGGCCCCGCCGTCGATGTAGCCGTAGAGGCCGTCCTTCGTATAGGTCTCAACATCGCCGTTCCTGATCCAGCCTGGGATCCCGTCCACGGCCCGCATGATGGCGGGCTTGTCTTCGGCGACGGGGGAGAGGGCGCTGTCGCCGGGCTGGGCGTCGTTCCCTCCCGAACAGGCCGCGGCCAGGAGAATCGCAGATGCGAGTACGGCCGCGACGGGCATTTTCGTTGTTCTCATCAGTATTTCTTCCATTCGAGTATATTTCGCCGCTATGGCTCTTGACAAGGACATTAAAAAGCATTAAAAAGAATGCATACCATCCTAAGCGAGGACGCTATGAGACAAAAAAGC
>MEYF01000061.1 GCA_001775755.1 Candidatus Aminicenantes bacterium RBG_19FT_COMBO_65_30
CAACCGGCTTTGGGCCAAGGGCCCGGTCGCGGAGAAAACGCCGGCTGCGATGTAATTAGGAGAGGATCATGAAAAGACTCAGAATTTGGGCGACGGTTTGTTTGACGCTGGGAATCCTTGGGCTGGTCGTCCTGTTCCTCTCATTCGCCGCGCTGACGGATATCTTCCATGGAGAAGAAAACGCCAGCCTCGAATGGGGGATCCTCCGGTTGGGATTCTTCGTCATCTTCTTCCTCATCATCGCGACCTTCATCTGCACGGGCCTGGTCCTCAAATATTTTCGCGACAGGGACGAAGAAAAAGGGCGCAAAACCTCGGATTGACGCGGCCCGTCGAACTCCGTATATTGAAGGGCGTATCTCCCCCAAAATCCGGAATCCGGAGGGAACGATGTCTCAAATCCCGCAAAAATCGAACTGGGGCCCGGTCCTCGTCCTGGGCAGCCTCTGGGGACTCTCCGAAGCGGCGCTCGGCATGTACCTGCGCCAGTGCGCTTCGACCGTCTCCGGCTCGGTGATGACGGGCGCGGCCCTCTTCTTCCTGGCCGCGGCCTGGGCGGTCTCGCCCCGGGTCATGACGGCCGCCCTGATGGTCGCCGTCGCCTCGAGCTTCAAGCTCTTCGACGCCCTGCTCCTCGGCCTGCCCGTTCTCCACGGCGCCATCGGCAATCCCATCTTCGCCATCGCCATGGAGGGCGCGGCCTTCGCGCTCATCGTCAGCGTCGTCAGCAAGTCCCTCGCCGGGAAAGCCGTCGGACAAGGGCTTTCGGGCGGCCTGGCGGCGCTCGTCGCGGTCAACCTTTTTCCGCTGGTCAAATACGCGACCGGTGTCGCTCCGTGCGTCACCGGCACGTCCTATCCCCTCTCCCTCTATTACGCGCCCATCGCCGTGGCCTTGTCGGCCCTCACCGTTCCGCTGGGCATGAGGGCGGGCGCGGCGATCGCCGCGCTCGAAGGCCGCGCCTGGCGATTGCGCTGGGCCTCCCCCGCGGCCGTGGCCTTGTCGCTCGGCGCCCTGGCCCTGCTGAGGCTCCTCTAATCCGGCCGCTCCGGCGGAGATGACCATGGAGAAAAAGCCGGCCAAGAAAAGTCCGGGCGGCGTCAGCCGCCGGGATTTCATCAAGGGCATGGGCACGGGCGCCCTGGGCACGGCCGTTCTGCCGCCGCTTCTCGGCCAGACGATCCCGACCAAGAAAGGCCGCGTCCCCGTCTACGACAAGAAGACGATCGCCCTGACCGTCAACGGCCAGAAGGTCGGCCTCGCCGTCGAGGCCAACGAAACGCTCCTCGACGTCCTGCGCGACAAGCTCGACCTCACCGGCGCCAAGAGAGTCTGCGACCGGGGCGAGTGCGGCGGCTGTACCGTCCTCCTCGACGGAGCGCCGGTTTACGCCTGCATGTATCTCGCCATCCGCGCCGACGGCAAGGCGGTGAAGACGGTCGAAGGCCTGGCCGCGGGCGACAAGCTCCACCCGGTCCAGGAGGCCTTCATCGAAAAGGACGGCTATCAGTGCGGTTTCTGCACTCCTGGCTTCCTCATGACGACCTCCGCTTTCCTAGAGAAGAACCCGGCCCCGTCCCTCGACGAGATCAAGCAGGCACTCTCCGGGAACCTCTGCCGCTGCGGCAACTACGCCAAGATCTACGGGGCCGTCGACGCCGCCGCGAAAAAGCTGAGGGGGGCCTGAGATGCAAAAGAAAGATTTCACGGACATCGGCGACGGCAGCAGTCTCTACATGGAAGAAGCCCGCGGGCAAGCGACGAGGGCGCCGCGCCCGGCCCAGGCCGTGCCCTCTAAGCCGGCCGCGGCGCTGCCGGAGGCCAAGGCCCCTGAATACAAGTATATCGGCAAGCCGACGCGCCGCATCGACGGGCGGGAGATCGTCACCGGCCGGGCCAAATACACCCAGGACATCAAGCTCCGGGGCATGCTCATCGGCAAGATCCTGCGCTCGCCACACGCTGCGGCCGAGGTCGTCTCAATCGACCTCGCTCCGGCCCTGGCCCTGCCCGGGGTCCATGCCGCCCTCAAGCTCGCCGAGGGCAAGGTCCGCTACGCCGGCCAGCAGGTGGCGGCCGTGGCCGCGGTCGACGAGAGAACGGCCGAAAAAGCGTTGGCCCTGATCAAGGTCGAATACAAGACCCTGCCTTACGTCGTCGATTGGGAAAGGGCCCGTGAGGCGAGCGCCCCGCAAGTTCGCGACGACAAGCCCAACGTCGAGAAGATCAACGAGTACGTCCGGGGCGACATCGAGAAGGGCTTCGCCGAAGCCGACGTCGTCGTCGAGAGGACCTACCGAACGGGTTTCGAGGTCCACCACCCGACCGAGACGCACGGCAGCGTCGCCTCGTGGGAGGGCGATCACCTCGTCGTCTACGATTCGACGCAGAACGTCCACGGCGTCCGCGACGGCCTGGCCCGGGCCCTCAAGGTCCCGGCGGCCAACGTCACGGTCATCAAGAACTACATGGGCGGCGGCTTCGGCAGCAAGCTCGGCCTCAACGAACAAACGGTCGTCGCCGCGAACCTGGCCCGCGAAATCGGACGGCCCGTCAAGGTCCTGAACGCGCGGCGGGACAACGCCGTGTGCGTCGGCTACCGGCCCTCGTCGCACCAGACCTACAAGGTCGGCGCGAAGAAGGACGGGACCCTCGTCGCCTTCTCGCTCCTGAATTACGCGTCGGGCGGGGTCGGGGCGGGCGACGACGTCGCCGAACCCGTCGTCGACGTCTACAAGTGCCCCAACTGCAAGGTCGAGGAACACACGGTCTATACCAACGTGGGCGGCTCGCGGGCGATGCGGGCGCCCGGACACACCCAGGGCGCGTTCGGGCTCGAAAGCTTGATGGACGAGCTGGCCGCGGCCCTGGACATGGATCCGCTCGAGCTTCGCAAGAAGAACTACTCGACGAAGAACCTGGGCGACACGGGCCTTCCCTACTCGACCAAGGGGCTCGACAAGTGCTACGAGCTCGGGGCCAAGGCCATCGGCTGGGAGCGGCGGAACCGCAGGCCCGGCGAGGGCAACGGTTCCGGCACGATACGGCGCGGCATCGGCGTCGCCACGAGCATCTGGTTCGGCGCCGGCGTCCCCGGGACGCTGGCCGACGTCGTCCTCTACCCGGACGCGTCGGTCGAGGTCGTCTGCGGCACGCAGGACCTCGGCACCGGGACGCGGACCCACATGGCCGTCGTCGCGGCCGAGACGCTCGGTCTCGAACCGAACGATATCACGATCAAGATAGGCAATTCCGACTATCCCTGGGCGCCCTCGTCCGGCGGCAGCCTGACGACGCCGTCCGTGGCCCCGGCCGTGCGCGACGCGGCCCTCAAGGCAGTGGAGCGGCTCAAGGCTCTCGCGGCGGCCCGGCTCGAGGTCGATGCCGGCGATGTCGTCATGGCGGACAGAACGTTCTCTTCGAAGGGCGACCCGGCCAAGTCGGTCCCCTTCGCCGAGGTCTACCGCGACCTCCGCCGGGAGACGCCCTTCCACGGCGAGCGGTCCGGCATGCCCCGGGACCAGTACGCCTTCAACACCTTCGGCGCCCACTTCGCCGAGGTCGAAGTGAACGTCGAGACCGGGCGTGTCCGCGTCCTCAAGTACGTCGCCGCCCAGGACAGCGGCCGGATCGTCAACAAGCTCACGGCCGAGAGCCAGGTCGTCGGGGGCGTCACCCAGGGCCTGAGCGCCGGCCTCTTCGAGGAGCGGATCATGGACGACGCCACCGGGAACGTCGTCAATCCGAACCTGCGCGACTACAAGATCGCGACCTCTCTCGACATCCCCGAGATCACACCCATTTTCGTCGACGTCTTCGACCCGCGGATCAACAACTTGGGCGTGAAGGGTTTGGGCGAGCCGGCGCGCGTGCCGAGCTCGGCGGCCATCGCCAACGCCGTCTACAACGCGATCGGCGTCCACGTTCGCGAGATCCCCATGACGCCCAAACGCGTCCTCGAGGCTCTCAAGAGAAAGGAGGCCGGGTCATGAGAGAATTCAAGATCGCGGAGCCGCGGACCATGGACGAGCTGGCGGCCCTCCTCGCCGAATCAGAGGAGCCGGTCGCGATGATGGCCGGCGGCACGGACCTCATCGACGAACTCAAGAGCGGGGTCGCGACGGCGGGGTTGGTCGTCGACCTCCGGACCGTCGCCGGGCTGGCCGGGATCACGCCGGAGAAGGACGGACTGCGCGTCGGCGTCATGACCAGGGTCGTCGAGCTGGCCGAGGACGCCGTCGTGGCCAGGGATTATCCGAGCTTGAAGGAGGCGGCGCTGTCGCTGGCAACGCCTCAGCTCCGGAACGTGGGCACGGTCGGCGGCAACCTCTGCCAGCGGCCGCGTTGCTGGTATTACCGCGACCCCCAGGTCGTGTGCCGGAAAAAGGGCGGTTTCAACTGCTTCGCCTTCCAGGGGCGGAACAAGTACCATGCGATCTTCGGCGGCAGCGGCTGCTTCATCGTCTGCCCCTCGGACCTGGCTCCGGCCCTGATCTCGCTCGGCGCCAAGGCGACCATCGGGACGGCCAAGGGGGACAAGGTCGTCGCGCTCGAGCAGTTCTATGCTCCGCCCGAAGTCGACGTGACGCGCGAGAACGTCCTGGCGAAAGGCCAGTTCCTCAAGGATGTCCGCGTCCCGGCGCCCAAAGCCGGGCAGAGGGCGGCCTACGTCAAGCTCAAGGAGCGCGGCACCTGGGACTTCGCCCTCGTTTCGGCGGCCGTCGCCGGCGTCGTCAATGACGGCGCGTTCGCGGAGATCGCCGTAGTCATGGGCGGCGTCGCGCCGACACCGTGGCGGCTAAGAAAAGCGGAAGACGCGCTGCGCGGCAAGCCCGTATCGGAGGCGCTCGTCCGGCAGGCCGCCGAAGCGGCGCTGAAGGATGCGTCGCCGATGCGCGAAAACGGCTTCAAGGCCGACCTCGTCTTCGCCGCGCTCAAAGAAGCAGTCATGGCCGCCGCGGCATGAAATACAGCTTCCCCAAGCTCATCGAGACCCTGGCCGCGGGGAAGGGGCTTGTCCTGGCGACGATCGTCGATACCGAGGGTTCGACACCCCAGGTTCCGGGGGCGTCCGCCATATTTTCAGCGGCCGGGCTCGAGGCCGGGACGGTCGGCGGCGGTTTTCTCGAGGCGCGGGTCGAAGCGATCGCCAAGGAAACGCTGCGCGATGGGAAGGCGCGGTTGGCATCCTTCAGGCTTGACGCCGACCCGGCGGACGCCGAGGGGGCGATCTGCGGCGGTTCGGCCAAGGTCCTTATCGACCCGAACGCCGGCGGGGAACGGGGCGTTTTCGAGAGCGCGCTCGACGGCTTCCGGAAGCGGCGTCCGGGCGTCCTCGTCACCCGGATCTTCGCCGGACAAAGGGACTTCGTCTCCGTCGAACGCGGCTGGCTTCCGGCCGGCAGCCGGGCGCTCCCCGGCGATCCGGTCTTGACGGATGTCGGCCCGGACGTCCTCGACGGCGTCCTCGAGAGCGGCCGGCCCCGTCTCGTCGGGGGCGGAGAGCGGATGACATTCGTCGAGCCCGTCCTGCCCCTGCCGAGGCTCATTGTCGCCGGGGCCGGACACGTCGGACGGGCGGTCGCCCGGCTGGGAAAACTTCTCGATTTCAGCGTCACGGTCATCGACGACCGGGCCGAGTTCGCCAACGCCGGGAACGTTCCCGAAGCGGACGAGATCGTCGTCGGAGAGATCGGCGAATCGGTCCGGAAGGTCGAGGATTCTCCCGATAACTATTTCGTCATCGTCACCCGGGGCCATCGGAAAGACGCCGAGGCCCTGCGGGCCGCCCTCGGCCGGCCCGCGGCTTATATCGGCATGATCGGGAGCAGGGGGAAGATCGAGATCATTCACTGCGAGTTCCTGGAGAGCGGCTGGGCCACGGCGGAAGAGTGGGCCAAGGTCCACGCGCCGATCGGGATCGAGATCGGGTCGAAGACGGTCGAGGAGATCGCCGTCAGCATCGCCGCCGAGCTCGTCCTCGTCCGGTCCGATCTGAAGGAGAAGGGCCGGCCGTGATCTGGGCCGTCATCCTGGCCGCGGGCGAGTCCCGGCGGATGGGAACGCAAAAGCTCCTCCTCCCCTTCGGAGAGACGACGGTCGTCGAGGCCGTCGTCCGGACCGCCCTGGCCTCGCGCGTCGGCCGCGTGCTGGCCGTGCTGGGCGCGGACGGTGACGCCGTCCGAAAAAAGCTCGAGCCGAGCGGCGTCGATTTCGCCGTCAACGAGAACTTCGCCATGGGCATGCTTTCGTCCGTCCAAGCCGGGTTCAAGGCCCTGCCGGCGGAGGCCGAGGCCGCCGTCGTCATGCTCGGCGACCAGCCGTTCCTGCCCGCGCGTGTCGTCGACGCGCTCGTCGAGGCTTACGGCGAAAGCCGCAAGGGCATGGTCATCCCGGCCTTCCACGGCCGGCGCGGCCACCCCGTCCTCGTCGACTTGAAGTACCGGGATGAGGTCCTCGCGCTCGATCCGGCGGACGGCCTGCGCCAACTCATGCGCGCCCATCCAGAGGACATCCATGAGGTCGAGGTCGAGGACGCGAACATCCTCCGCGACCTGGACGTGCCCGAGGATTACGCCGCCACTAAAGAGGGGGTCAAACCTTAATTCTTATACTTTTTAGCCGCGCCCTCATGGCAGCCTACAGACGGCATCCCGCGAAAAGTATAAGAATTAAGATTTGACCCCTTCCTGGTTGACTCCCGGCGAAAATCGCTTTACCATAGGCTCAACAGAGGGAATGATCCTCAAGAAAGGGAATGAACCATGCACGCGCGTATGCTGAGAATGCAGGTCAAGCCCGAACGGATCGACGAAGCCGCCCGGCTTTTCTCCGAGGACATCGTCCCGAACTGCCGAGGGCAGGCCGGCTACCGGGGCGCCTATTTCCTGGTCGACCGCAAGCTCGGCGAATGCGTGCCGCTCACTCTCTGGGAGACCGAGGCCGACATGTTAGCCACGGAGGAGAATCGTTTTTTCCAAACCCAGCTAGTCAAGTTCCTAGGGTTCTTCCGCCACGGCCTCGTCCGGGAGACCTACGAAGTCGCCATTGCCGACCAGCGCTGAAGAAGGGGCGGGAAGGGTTAATTGTCCGTCTGCGCCGTTTTATGTTATAAATCTCCCCCGAGAGGTACAAACACGATGACCCTGAAAAAAACCTTCTTGCCGCTCTTGATCGCCCTCGTCCTGGCCTTCTTCGCCCAAGCCCAGGAACTCGAAAGCCTGATCCAACAAGGCGACGCCCTTTTCGCCCAGCGCGCCGAGCCGGCCAAACCCAAGGAAGCCCAGGCTAAGTACGAGGAGGCCCTGTCCGCCGGCGAGGACGCTTTCGGCGCGAACTGGCGCCTGGCCCGGGTGAAATACTGGATCGGCGACCACACCGCCGACAAGACCGCAAAGAGGCAGATCTTCCTGCAGGGCGTCGACCACGCCAAGAAGGCCGTCGAGCTCGGCCCCGACAAGCCCGACGGGCATTTCTGGCTCGGCGTCTGCTGGGGGGTCTACGGCGAGGCCAAGGGCGTCCTCAAGAGCCTGGCTTTGGTCAAGCCCATCAAAGAGACCATGCGGCGGGTCCTCGAGATCGACCCCGCCTACGACCGGGGCGGCGCCGACCGCGTCCTGGGCCGCGTCTACCACGAGGTGCCCGGCTTCGCCGGCGGCAGCGAGAAGAAATCCCTCGAACACCTCCTCAAAGCGGTCGAATACGGTCCGCGCGTCGGCCTCAACCTCCTCTACCTTGCCGACACTTACATTTCCCTCGGCAAGATCGAGAAAGCCCGGGAGACCCTGGAAAGCATCCTGACCATGGAGCCCGAGCCCGACCTCATCCCCGAGACGATGGAGGAGCGCGAGCAGGCCCGCCAGAGACTCGAAAGGAAGCCATTCAAGAAAAAATGACCGGGCCACCGATCCGGGTCCTCTTCGAAAACGACGACTACCTGGCCGTGGACAAGCCCGAGGGTGTCGTCTCGGTCGCCGAGGCGGGAAAGGGCGGCCTGCCCGAGCTTCTCAAGGACCTCTTCCCCGGCAAGCTCTACCCCGTCCACCGCCTCGACCGGGGCGCGAGCGGCGTCATCGTCTTCGCCAAGAACGCCGTGGCCCACCGCCATCTCAACGGCGAGTTCGACCGCCGCGAGGTCCGCAAGATCTATCAGGCCCTCGTCGACGGCGCCGTCGCGGCGAACCATGGCCGGATCAGCGCCCCGCTCCGCGAGTTCGGCTCAGGACGGATGGGCGTCGACCCGAAGCGCGGCAAGCCCTCCTCGACGGAATGGAAGCTCGCCGAAAGGCTCGAGGGGGCGACCCTCGTCCGCGTCCAGCCGGCGACGGGTCGGCGCCACCAGATCCGCGTCCACCTCTACCACATCGGCCATCCCATCCTCGGCGATCTCCGCTATGGCAACCGGGCGCGTCAGGAGCGCATCCCCCGCCTCATGCTCCACGCCCTCGAGGTCGAATTCGCCCTGCCCTCGGGCGAGCGCGTGACCGTCGAGGCGCCCGTCCCACGGTCCTTCGAAGAAGTCCTCGGCGGGCTGAGAAAGAGGAAGAGAAAGCCATGAGCGACTACGAACTCGTCGTCGTCGAAAAGGCGGACCGGGCCCTCCTCGGCCAGGACCACGAAGTGGCCGTGCTCATCGCCCGCGAGTTCAAGAAGCGAGGCGTCAGGCTCTTCGCCGGCGCCGCCCTCTTCTTCGGCGCGCTCTTCTTCCTCTCCCTCGCCATCCTCGTCTCTCCCGTCGCCCTGTCCGCCTCGAGCGCCGCCGAGCGCGCCGTCCCCCGGTTCAAGCCCGACGGCGAAAAGGCCCTCGCCCACGTCAAGGTTCTGGCCTCGGACGAACTCAAAGGCCGGAAATCGGGAACGCCCGAATGCCGCCGCGCCGCCGAGTACGTGGCCGCCGAGATGCAGAAGGCCGGCCTCAAACCGGGCGGCGATAACGGCACCTGGTTCCAGGAGGTCCCGTTCAAGGTTTGGTCGAATTTCGAACAGCCCATCCGGCTCGAGGTCGTCTCTCCGGCGCGGCGGGTCTATTTCGCCGGCCGCGGCCGCGACTTCATGCCCGTCTCCGGAACGGGATCGGGCACGGTCAGGGGCGGTCTCGTCTTCGCCGGCTACGGCGTCGACTCTGAGAAAGACGGCTGGGACGACTACGCGGTGATCGACGTCAAGGGCAAGATCGCCCTGGTCCTGCCCGACCTGCCGGCCTCCCTCGGCAACGAGGCGAAAAACGAGTGGAACTTCGAGAAGAAGGTCAAGACGGCCGCCGAAAAGGGCGCCCTCGGCCTCATCGAGATGGACCTTTCGACG
>MEYF01000062.1 GCA_001775755.1 Candidatus Aminicenantes bacterium RBG_19FT_COMBO_65_30
CGGACGGAAAGTTCGAGAAGGGGGTCGATCTGGGTCTTCAGGATTTCAAGGACATGATCGACCGGGTTTTCTACGCCATCACCCAGGAACAGCGCTATTATCTCAACGGCGCGCTACTCGGCCTAAAGAACCGCCAGATCGAACTCGTCAGCACGGACGGGCATCGGCTCTCTTACACAAAAAAGGCCCAGGACGGGCTGAAGCTCGACAAGGACATCAGCGTCATCGTGGCCAAGAAGACCCTGAACGAGATCCGGAAATTCGAGGACGAAACGATCGCCTTCGACCTCGACGAGAACAACCTCTTCTTCAAGGCCGGGCCGAGGACTCTCATCTCGCGGATCATCGAAAGCAAGTTCCCCAACTACCAGGCGGTCATTCCCAAGGACAACCCCGGACGTTTGGTCATATCCCGCGAAGAGCTGGCCAACGCCATCCGCCGCGTCTCGCTGCTATCGGCCGAGCGGTCCAAGGGGATAAAGTTCACCATCGAGAAGAACCGCATGCGCCTCTTCTCCTCCAATCCCGAGATCGGCGAGGCGCGCGACCGGCTGGCGGTCGATTACAAAGGGCAGGACTTGGAGATCGGTTTCAACGCCCAGTACCTCCTCGATTTCCTCACGGCGGTCGGGTCCGAGCGCGTCGTCTTCGAGATCAAGGACGAGAACAGCGCCGTCCTCCTCAAGCCGGAGGCCGAGGAAGGCATCACCAACATCTACGTCCTGATGCCGATGAAGATCTGATCCGGCCGGAACCGGCGCCTATTCCGCGCCGATGGCCCGGAGCATGACTTCCGCGATCCTCCGGACGGCCCGGCCGACGTCCGGGGACACGTTCCCTTCCGCCCCGCGTTCGAGCGAGGCGGGCTCTATCCCCACCAGCAGGACCCGGCAGTCCATCGTTTCCCGGATGTAGCGGGCGAGCCGGGGGAGGGGGATCCGGTGCGTGGACAGGTCCTCGTCCGCGATGTCGGCGGGATCGATGAGGAAGACCGTGCCGGGCGGCCGGCCGCCCCTGGCGGCGTCGATGACGACGGCCAGATCGGGCGAGAACGCCCGGACGACCCCGGTGAAATTCTCGGGGACCTCGCCGGCGTCGACGACAAGAGCTTTTTTTGGAAGGGAGGCGCGCCCGGCCAGGAGCGCCCGAGCGACGAGCGCCCCGGCGGCGTCATCGCCCCGGGCCATGTTCCCGACGCCGATGACGGCGACCCGGGCGGACCGCCCGGCCTCCCGGCGAAGGACGCGGCTCCACGTTCCCATGACTTGATTCTATGGATTCCCAGGCCAGCCCGCAAGTCCCGGCGGTAACAGGCCGGGGGATGTCCGCCGCCGGCCGGTCCAAGGGCTCAGGTTTTCGGTTCTGCGGCCTGGGGCGCCGCGGCCGGGGCCGCCGCTTTGGGCTTGAGCACGGCCCGGACATAGACCCAGTCGGTCTTCAGCTTGTGGCGGTCGTCGCAGGCGATCTCGAAGAGGCTGTCCATCTGCATCGCCTTGGGGGTTGTCGGACACGAATCGACGCACTGGGCGCAGTGGATGCAGCGGTCGTTGTGGATGACCATCCGGAAGCGCTTCTCGGCCTCGTTGACCGAGGAGATCTCGATGGCCTCGGCCGGGCAATCCCGCTCGCAGGCCCGGCAGGCGATGCACATCTCCGGATTGAGATAGGGCGTGCCGCGGAAGTCCTTGGGGACCTCGAGCTTCTTGAAGGGATAATCGACGGTGGCCGGCTTTTTGAAGAGATGGCGCAGGAGCTCGGGGAGGAAGACCGCTATTTTCATGGCAAGAATCCCTTCAGGAGGATGATGGCCAGGAGCTGGAGCACGGCCAGGGGGGCCAGGTACTTCCAGGCGAAGGATATGACCTGGTCGACGCGGATGCGCGAGGTCAGCGCCCGGAGCAGGCACAGGAGGAAGATGACGAAGAGCGTTTTGACGACAAAGTGGATGAAGCCGACAACGGCCCCGCCGGGAAAGCCGCCCAGGAAGACGGCCGCGAGAAGGCCGCTCGAGACGACCAGCTCGATGTCGAAGGTCAAGCGGAAGAGGGCCAGCTTTTTCCCCGAGTACTCCGTGAACGTGCCGCCGACGATCTCGGTCTCGGCGTGGGGGATGTCGAACGGCGTCCGCTCGAGCTTGGCCTGGACGGCGATGAGGGCGATGATGAAGGCGAGCAGGTTCGGCAAGAGGAGGAGGGGCTTCCTCTGGTAGAAGGCCGCGATCTCGGCCAGGCGCCAGGAGTTGGCCAGGATGGCCGGGCTGAGGACGGCCAGGAAGAGCGGCACCTCGTAGCCGAAGAGCATCGTCAGAACGCGGGCGCCGCCGATCGTGGAGAAGAGGTTGGTCGACGACCAGGCGGCCAGGAAAAGGATGAGGGTCGGCAGGCTGAGAAGATAGAGCATGACGATGATGTCGCCCGAAAACGACGTCCAGCCCGGGTTGGCCAGGTCGAAGTTCCAGACGGGGAGCAGCAGCCCCGCCGTCGAAACGACGGCCAGGCCGATGATCGGCAGAACGGCGAAGAGGCGCTTGTCCGCGGCCTCGGGCACGACGTCCTCCTTGGACAGGAGCTTGACGAAGTCGGCGATGGGCTGGAGGAGGCCGAACCGGCCCGTGTGGGTCGGTCCCATCCGGTTCTGGAACCGGGCATAGACCTTGCGGTCGAACCACTCGCAGAAGGTCGAATAGAGGAACAGGAAGAGAAGTCCAGGGTAGACGACCAAGTACAGAAGTGTTCTCACAACGGCCATACCGCGTTCCTTTTCAGGGGGGCGTTCTCGTGCCGGACGATCGCCCGCCGGCGTAGGTCGCTCATGCGGGCGACCGACTCCTCGCCGCTCCCGGCGTCGATCAGGGTCACGGACCTCTCGGCGCAGCAGATGCAGGGGTCGATGGCGGCGAAGATGAGAGGGATGTCGGCGATGAAGCCTTTCCGGAGCATCTCCACCGTGGCCGGGTAGTTGCCCAGGGTGGGAGCCCGGACCTTGAGCCGCTCGGGCTTGTCCGTCCCGTTGGACTTGATGTAGTGAATATTCTCGCCGCGGGGCGCTTCGTAGCGGCTGACGACCTCGCCCGGCTTGGCCTTGCGCGGGGCTTTGACGGCGATGTCCCCCGGCGGCAGCTTATCCAGGATCTGCTCGCAGATCTTGTAGGATTCGAGAAGCTCCTTGACCCGGACGACGACCCGGCCGAGGACGTCGCATGAGTCCGCCGTGGCGACGTCGAAATCGACCTCGTCGTAGACGGCGTACGGATCCTCCTTGCGGACGTCCCGGGCCCAGCCCGAGGCCCGGGCCGTCGGGCCGACGGCGCAGAGGGCGACCGCCTTTTCCTTGGAGAGATAGCCGACGCCGGCGATCCGGGCGACGAAGCTCGGCTCGTTGGCGCCGATGTGAAAATAGTATTCGCTGCGCTTCCTCAGAACCACGAGGCCGTCGCGGATCTTGGCGATCTGCCCGGCGTCGAGGTCGCGGCGGACCCCGCCGAGCGTGTTGATGGCGTAGTGGACGCGGTTGCCGGTGATGAGCTCGAGGAGGTCCATGACGACCTCGCGGTCGCGCCAGACGTACATGAAGAAGGAATCGAACCCGGCCTCGTGGCCGGCGACGCCGAGCCAGAGAAGGTGGCTGTGGATCCGCTCGAGCTCGGAGACGAGGTAGCGGATATACAGGCCTCGCTTGGGGGGGGCGAGCTCCATGAGCTTCTCGACGCCCTGGACGTAGCAGGTGGCGTGGGAGTGGGAGCAAATGCCGCAGATGCGCTCCACGAGGTAGATGTTCTGGGTCCAGTTCCTGTCCTCGGCCAGCTTCTCCAGGCCGCGGTGGTTGTAGCCGAGGCGGATGTCGACGCCGGTGATGACCTCGCCCTCGACGGTCATCCTTAGGCTGATGGGCTCCTTGAGGGCCGGGTGCTGGGGGCCGATGGGAATCTGGAAACTCATGACTTTCCTCCGGGGATGACTTCCTGGGGGCGCTCGTGCTTCCAGTCCTTGCGCAGCGGGAAGTTCCCGGCCGGCCAGTCGTCGGGCAGGACCAGGGGCCGGGCGTCCGGGATGCCGTCGACGACGATGCCAAACATGTCCTGGAGCTCGCGCTCGTACAAGACGGCGCCCGGGATGGCGGGCGTGATGCTGTCGATGTGGGGGTTGGCCTTAGGGATCTCGGTCCGGATATTGTAGTCCGTTTCGGGCGTGGAGAAATGGTAAAGGATTTCGAACATCTCGCCGTTGTCCACGCCGCTGATCGTGGAGAGAAAGACGACCCCGTACGCGTCACGGAGGCGCGTGGTGACGGCGAGGAGGCGTTGCGGGGCGACCTTCAGGAAGAGACGGCGGCGGGCCGGGTTGGAGATCTCCTCGACCGTGTCCCCCAGATCCGATTTCAGTTTTTCTATGAGTTCGGCGTCGGTCATGGCATTTCCTCGAAGCCTAGAGTTTCCCCAGGAGCTTGACGACGCCGTCGATGATGGCGTCGGGGCGAGCCGGGCAGCCGGGGACGTACATGTTGACCGGGATGACTTGGTCTATGCCTCCCATGATGTTGTACGCGCCGCGGTAGACGCACCCGGACATGGCGCAGGCGCCCACGGCGATGACGAACTTGGGATCGGGGACCTGCTCGTAGATACGGATGATCCTGTCCCTCATCTGGCGGGTGACCGGGCCGCTGGCGACGATGACGTCGGCGTGGCGCGGCGTCGCCTTGAGCAGGATCCCGAAGCGCTCGACGTCGAACCGCGGCGTCAGCGCGGCGACGATCTCGATGTCGCAGGCGTTGCAGGCGCCGGAGTTGAGGTGCAGGATCCAGGGCGACTTGATCCTGGACCAGCGCGTGAGCTTCTTGAGCATGTTAACTCCTTGTGACCAGGGCCATGATGGACAAGAAGATCATGAGCAGGTAGAAGACGGCGAAAAAGATGATCTTGCCCGAGGGCACGGTGGCGATGACCAAGGCGGCCACATGCATCATCGTGAAGAACAGGGCGATGAAGAAGAAGAGGCGGTAGCCGAACTGGATCTTGACGCCCGGGATATCCTCGCCGCAGGCATAGGTCGTGAGTTTGCCGCCGACCTTGGTCAGCCGGGGCCCCATTTTCTTTCCCAGGCCGTAGAGGGCGAAGGCCGCCCCGAGGAAAAAGAAGAAGGCGACGGGCGGGGAGAGGAGAAAACCGATTCCCTTCATGGCTTACCCTTTCAGCTTGGCCAGTTTGCGGACGTCCAGGCTCTTCGTCTGGCGGTAGATGTTGATGATCAGGGCCAGGGCCGTGGCCACGAGGCTGACCTCGACGACAATGAAGGTGACGACCAGGGCCTGGGCCGTGAGGACGTTGTCCTTGGCGAACCCGGTCCCGAGGAGGAGGAGGCTGATGCCTTTGGCGATGACCTCGATCGCGATAAAGAGCTTGATCAGGTTCCGCCTGGCCAGAAGGCCGAGGAGCCCGGCGAAGACGAGCGCGGCCGAGAAAAACAGGTAGAGATACCAGGTGTCAGTCATGTTTGTCCCTCTTGCGGAATAGGGCCAGGACGGAGAAGACGCCGGCCAAGATGACCGCGATCTGCCCGACGAGGTCGAACGTCCTCCCTTTCCAGAGGACGTCGCCGAAGGAGCCCGTCTCCCCCCCCGAGGCGAGGGCCGGGATCTTCCCGAGCAGGCCTTTCATGACCAGGGCGTCGATGACGATGAAGGCGACGAAGACGAGCGGGAAGACCCAGTTGACGAGCCGGGACTCCCGGACCTCGTCGCCGGCCCCGGTCAGGGCGATGGTCAGGATGAACAGGACCGTGATCAGCCCGGCGACGACGGAGATCTCGAAGACGCCGGCGTAGGGGGCGTTCATCCGGAAGAAGATGATGCCCAGGAGGAGGCTGGCCACGGCCAGCGAAATGGCCGATTTGAGGAGGTCCCGGAGGACGATGGCCAGGACCGAGAAGAGGACCAAGCCGACGAGGAGAGCTGTTTGCACGATCATCGTTTAAAATCCCCACGATCCGATCACGGCGTGGACCCCGTCCGCGAGCACGTCGGCGGCGGGCTGGATCCAGGTCGTGACGGTCGACGAGAAGAGGATGCCGATCCCCACGCAGAGGAGGGCCAGGAGGACGGTCGCGGCCGTCATCCAGAACGGCGCCTCCTTGACGGCGGCCCACTTCTCGTTGAGCTTGCCGAAGAAGGCCTTCCGCTGCATGAGGAGGTAGTACCACAGGGTCAGGACCGAGGCCAAGACGGCGATCAGGGCGAACACGGGGTGCCCGGCCTGGATGAGCGCGATGATGATGATGAGCTTCGACCAGAACCCGTTGAGCGGCGGGACGCCGGCGATCGACAGGGCCCCGACGAGGTTCGTGGCGGCCGTGACCGGCATGCGCTTGGCCAGACCGCCCATCTCGTCGAGGTTCCGGGTGCCGGTCGCCTGCTGGACGGAGCCGCTGGTCAAGAACAGGAGCCCCTTGGCCAGGGCGTGGTTGAAGAGATGGAAGAGGCCGCCGGCGATGCCCAGGGGCGTCCCGATGCCGATGCCCAGGACGATATAGCCGACCTGGCTGATCGAGGAATAGGCCAGCATCCGCTTCATGTCCTTCTGGCCCAGGGCGAGGAAGGCGGCGACGACCATGGACAGCGCGCCGAGGGACATCAGGACCATGGACAGGGCCGGGGTAAGGCCGAAGACGTTGAGGAAAATTCGGGTCATGGCGTAGACGCCGGAGACCTTGATCAGGAGGCCGGACAGGACGGCCGAGATGGGCGCCGGGGCCGAAGGGTGAGCGTCCGGAAGCCAGGCGTGGAAGGGGATGAGGGCCGCCTTCAGCCCGAAGCCCACGAGGAAGAATGCGGAGGCGACGCCGACGACGGCGCCGGCGTTGAGCTCCTTGAGGGCGGAGGCCACGGCGGCGAAGTCGAGGCTTCCGGTCATCCCGAAGACGACGGCGATGCTGGCCAGGATGAAGGCCGAGGCGACCACCGAAAGCATCAAATACTTGAACGCGGCTTCGAGCTCGTCGTGGCCGAGCCCGAACGCGACGAGCGCGTAGGAGGCGACGGCGGCCACCTCGAGGAAGAGGTAGACCGCGAAGAGATCCGTGGCCAAGATGAGCCCGTTCATCCCGGCGATCATGATCAGGAGCAGGGCGTAGTAATTGGCCTTGGCCCCGTAGCGCTCCATGTAGTCGACGGAGAAAAGGCAGACGGCCAGACCCACGAGGGAGACGGCCAGGAGCATGAACAGGCTGAATCCGTCCAGGGCCAGCCGGATGTTGACGGCCTCGCCGAGCCAGGAGAGCTGCTGGAGGACGGGCCCGCCCGCGATGAGGGGCCGTCCGGCGACCGCGGCGTAGACGAACAGAAAGAGAAGAGTGGCGTTGGCCAGCAGGTCAGGGACGACGCGCCGGGAGACCTTGCCGAGGAGAGGGAGAATTCCGGCTACGACGAGCGGTAGGACAACGAAGAGTATGATCAACGCTCCTCCTCATTTCGCGAGCAGGCTGATGACGCCCGCTATGATTACTAGGCCGGCCAGGCACCAGGCCAGGTAGTTCGCGTAGTGCCCGTTATGGGCCTTCTTCAGGATCCCGGTGAATTTCTCGCCGGTGACGGTAACGACCTTCTCGAAGATGAAATCGATGGGCCGGTCGACCGCCTTGAACAGGACCGCGGAGAGGCCCTGGAGGACCTTGACGCCCTGCTCGTAGGGATCGAACACGCGGCGCTCGGCCAGGTCGTAGAGCTTGTGGACGACAGGGAGGTTGTGGACGGGTTCGGACGCCAGGAAGGGCTTGCGGCCGGACTTCAGGAAGCCGTGACGGTGGAGCAGGAAGGCCAGGACGAGACAGCCGATCGAAATAAGGGCGACCGGGTTGAAGATGTCGAGGGCATGGCTGGTGAAATCGAGGGGAGCCCCGGCCTCGACGTGGCCTTCGAGGATCGGCTGGATGAGAAGGGTCAGGGGAAGCTTGTTGTAGACGCCGAACAGGATGCAGAGGGCGGCCAGCGCGAGGATGGGGATGACGATCCCCGGCGGGCTCTCCTTGACCGCCGGGACCTCGCGCGTCCGATCGCCGAAGAACACGGAGTGCCCGGCCTTGAGGAACGAGGCGAAGGTGAAGATGGCCCCGATCCAGGCCGCGACGGCGAAGACGGTATAGCCGGTCTCGAGGGCGCCGTGGAAGACCATCTCCTTGGACACGAAGCCGTTGAGCGGCCAGACGCCGGAGATGGCCAGGGCGCAGACGGTGAAGCCGAAGGCCGTCAGGGGCATCTCCTTCCGCAGGCCGCCGAGCTTCTTGAGCTCCGTCGTGCCCGTGCGGTGCTCGACCGAGCCGGCGCTCAGGAAGAGGCCGCTCTTGTACATGGCGTGGTTGATCATGTGGAAAATGCCGCCGGCGATGCCGAACGGGACGGCCGTGCCGATGCCGAGGATCATGTAGCCGACCTGGCTGACGGCGTGGTAGGAGAGGAGCCGCTTGAGGTCCTTCTGGACGAGGGCCATGAGGACGGCCAGGACGATGGTCACCGCGCCGACGATCATGAGCAGGATGGCGAGGCCGCTCCCCGGCTTGAGCTTGAAGAAGTCGAGGGAGATGCGGGCCAGGAGGTAGATACCCAGGAGCTTCTCGAAGGCGGCCGGCAGGAAGGCCATGAAGGTCACCGGGGCGTCGACGGCGGCGTCGGGGATCCAGGTGTGGAAGGGCATGGCCCCGGCCTTGCCGGCGGCCCCGACCATCATCAGTACGAAGGCCACGGCGGCGATGCCCGTCGGCTCGACGGAGATCTCGGACATCGTCAGTGTGCCGCTTATGGTCCAGAGCAGCCCGATGCCCAGGATCATCGAGAAATCGCAGAAGCCGCTGATCAGGAGGGCCTTGACCGCGGTCCGGCCGGAAGTCGGCCGGCCGCCGATCGTGATCAGGCCGTAGAGGGTGACGAGCAGGCCTTCCCAGAAGAAGACGAGGGGGACGAAGTTGTTGGCGAGGGCCGCCCCGTTGGCGAAGGCGGCGGTCAGGAAGACGTAGGCGAAGAATTCTCCGGCCCTCGGCGCGTCCTTCATCTTGACCGTGGCGTAGAGAATGATCAGGATGAGGAACCCGGCCAGGGCGAGCAGGATGAAGCTCGAGAAGTGGTAGAGGCGGAGCTCAAAATCGATGCCCAGGCCGAGCCAGGGAACGCTGAGCTCGAGCGTCTTCAGGGAGAAGAAGACGAAGCCGTAGTACAGGAGGACCGCCGCGCCGGCCAAGGCCAGGGCGTCCCGGACGAGGCGGAGCGTCCGCGGAAGAACGAGGAAGAGGACGGCCAGGACGGCCGGCAGGAGGATCGGGAGAAGAAGCATTTTGGGCGTCATCGGAGCCACCAACTCATCTCGGTCGTCGCGATGTTGACGAGCTTCATCGGGTAGGCGACGAAGAGGCCGGCCGCCAGGCTGAGAACGGCCAGGACGGCGACGACAAAGACCATGGATTTCGTTTTTTCGGGGGCCGGGTGCTTGGCCTCGCCAAGGAACACCAGGCTGAAGACCTTGAACAGGTAGTACATCGTCAGGACGGCGGTGAAGAGGGCCGCGGCGGCGAGCCAGACCCGGCCGGCCTGCACGGTGCCCAGGATGACCAGGAATTTCGAGAAGAAGCCGCCGAAGGGCGGGATGCCGATGACGGAGAAGGCGCAGACGAGGAAGGATACGGCCGTGACGGGCATGGTCTTGATGAGACCGCCCATCTCCCGGATGTCCTTGGTGTGGACGGCGTGGATGACGATCCCGGCGCAGAGGAAGAGCCCGGCCTTGGCCAGCCCGTGCATGAGGATGAAGAGAAGCGAGCCCGAGATTCCGGCGGCGTTGGCCACGCTGAAGCCCAGGAAGATGTAGCCGATCTGGCTGACGGTCGAGTAGGCCAGGATCCTCTTGAAGTCGTTCTCCACCGCGGCCGCGCCGGCGGCGACGAGGCTGGAGACGACGACCAGGATGGGGATGGCCTGCTGCCAGCCCTCGGGCAGGCGGAAGGTGTAGAGGAACAGGCGGGCGAAGGCGTAGACGCCGATCTTGACCAGGACGGCGGCGTGGAGCAGGGCTGTGACGGTCGACGGCGCGACGCCGGCGTCCGGCAGCCAGGTGTGGAGCGGGACCGTGGCCGATTTCGAGAACATGCCGAAGAGGATGAGCAGGACGGCCGTCCCCGGGACGAGGGTGCCGCGCATGGCCGTGATGTCGAAGGTGTTGGTGACGCCATAGATCTGGATGAAGCCGAGGAGCATGATCACGGCGCCGAAAAAGGTCACCAGGAAGGCCTTGTCGGCCTTGCGGACGTGAGCCGGTTCCCTATAGAAGCCGATGAGCCGCCAGCAGCTGATGGCGATGATCTCCCAGAAGAGGTAGATGAAGATAAGGTTCCCGGAGAAGACCAGGCCCATCATGGCCCCGATGAAGAGCAGGACCATCAGGTAATACTCGTTCTGGTTCTCTTCGTGGCGGATGTAGCCGACGGAATAGACGACGATGAGACAGCCGACGAAGGACGACACGGCGGCCATGAAGATCGACAGCGGGTCGATGACCAGAATGAAATCGAAGCCCATGACCAGGCTCTTGCGCACGACAAGCCCCCCCCCTTGGAGAGCGAGGGGCATCAGGGTCAGTGGCAAGACGGCCGTCACGGCGCTCACCAGGATGGCCCAGACCGACCGGACGCGCCTGGCGAGGAGGCCGGCCAGGGGGGTCGCGAACGAGCCGACGATGGGGACGAGGATCGTTAGGAGGACGGTTGTTTCGGCATTCATTTGGACAGGTTGCCTTCCTTAAAATGAAGGCCAAGTATAGTGATGGACCGGGGGGTTGTCAAGAATTTCCACATGCCGTCCGCCGCTTTTAAACAAGCTTTTCCAGAGCGAGATTTCCGTTGCATTTTCGCCTGGAATGTAGGATAAAAGGACGAATCCGCAGAGAAGAGGAAACGCCATGCCCATTGAGATCCGCGAGGTTCTTTCCCGCCGGGACCTGAAGACGTTCATCTACCTTCCGGAGAAGATCCACGCCGGCCACGAGAACTGGGTTCACCCCATCTACATGGACGACTGGAAGTACTTCGACAAGAAGAAGAACAAGGCGTTCGGCTATTGCGACACGACGCTCCTCGTCGCCTGGAAGGACGGCCGCCCCGTCGGGCGGGCCATGGGCATCGTCAACCACCGCTTCAACGAGCACCGGAACGAAAGGACGGCCCGTTTCGGCTACCTGGACATCTACGAGGACAAGGAAGTCCTCCAGGCCATCCTCCGCCATGTCGAAGACTGGGCCCGGGCCAAGGGCATGACCAAGATCGTCGGCCCCTACGGCTTTTCCGACCAGGACCCCGAGGGCTTCCTCATCGAGGGCTTCGAGCACCGGGCGACCATCGCCACCTACTACAATTTCGAATGGATGCCGCGGTTCCTCGAGGAGGAAGGCTACGCCAAAGACAACGACTGGTTCGTCTACAAGCTCGACGTCCCCAAGGAGCTGCCGGAATTCTATAAAAAGATCTACGAGCGGGCCATGAAGCGCGGCACCTACGAGATCATCGAGTTCCGCAAGAAGAAGGACCTCAAACCCTGGATCCGTCCCATCCTGTCGCTCATGAACGAGTGCTACATGGCCGGCAACATCTACGGCTTCGCCCCCCTCGAGGAGGAGGAGATGGACGACCTGGCCAAGCGCTACCTCCCGGTCATCGACCCGCGCTTCGTCAAGGCCGTCAAGAAGGACGACGAGGTCGTGGCCTTCATCATCGCCATGCCGGATATGACGGAGGGCATCCGCAGGGCTCGCGGCCGCCTGCTCCCTTTCGGTTTCATCCATGTCCTTCGGGCGGCCAAGAAGACCAAACAGCTCGACCTCATGCTCGGGGCCGTCAAGGAACAATACCGAGGCCAGGGCCTCGACGTCCTCATGGGCGTCAAGACACTCATATCCGCCCACAAGGCCGGCTACGAGATGATGGACACCCATCACGAGATGGAGGCCAACGTCAAGGTCCGGGCCGAGATGGAGCGCATGGGCGGGACGATCTACAAGAAATACCGGGCCTTCTACAAGATGCTCTAGCCTTTTTTTTATTTCGCGTCGGCCCAATTCGGGCCGAAGCCCAGGCGGACCTTGAGGGGGACCGCGAGCTCGGCCGCGCCCTCCATCGCCTCGCGGACCAGCGGCTCGACCGCCGCCGCCTCGCCTTCGGGGACCTCGAAAACGAGCTCGTCGTGGACCTGGAGGATCATGCGCGTCCGGAGCTTCCGGTCTTCGAGGGCCCGGGCGGCCCGGAGCATGGCCACCTTGATGATGTCGGCCGCCGAGCCCTGGATGGGGTTATTGAGAGCGATGCGGCGGCCGGCCTGCTGGAGGGCCTTGTCCGGGGCGCGGAGCTCCGGGACCTGCCGCTGCCGGCCAAAGATCGTCTCGGAATAGCCCCGCTCGCGGGCCTCCTCGACGATCCTGTCCAGGTACTCCCGGACCTGCGGGCGCTCGGCGAAGTAGCGGTCGATGAACTTCTGGGCTTCCCCGGCCGAGGTCCCCAGCTCCCGAGCCAGGGAAAAAGCCGAGGTCCCGTAGATGATGCTGAAATTGATGATCTTAGCCCGCCGCCGGGCGTCTTTTTCCGGCGCGTTCCCGAAGACGAGCCGGGCGGTCTCCTCGTGGACGTCGCGGCCCTCCAGGAATGTGGCGAGAAGGGCCTTGTCCTCCGAGAGGTGAGCCAGGACCCGAAGCTCGATCTGGGAGTAGTCGGCGGCGAGAAGGACGTGCCCCCCGTCCGGGACGAAGGCCCGGCGGAAGCGCGCCCCCCACGGCCCCCGGGCGGGGATGTTCTGGAGGTTCGGCTCGCTCGACGAAAGACGGCCCGTGGACGCGACGGTTTGATTATAAGAGGTGTGGATGCGGCCCGTTTCGGGATTGATGAGCGCGGGCAGGGCGTCGGCATAGGTGGATTTGAGCTTGGCCATCTGCCGATAGTCGAGGACATGGCGGACCAGCGGGTGGGCCTCGGCCAGATCCTCGAGGATGTCGAGGGAGGTCGAAAACCCCTTGGTAACCTTGGTCCGGCGAGAGGGCTGCAGGCCCAGCTTGTGGAAGAGGACGTCGGCGAGCTGGCGGGGCGAGTTGATGTTGAAGGCACAGTCCGCGAGGTCGTGGATCTCCTTCTCGAGACGCCCGATCTCGCCCTCGAGCTCCTTGGACATCGACCGGAGGATCGCGGGATCGACCCGAACCCCGACGATCTCCATCCGGGCCAGAAGCCCGATCAGGGGCCGCTCCATTTCCTCGTAGAGGCGGTCGAGCTTCCTCGCCCGGACCTTGTCCCAGAGGATGACACCGAGCGCCTGGGCCAGAGCGGCATCCTGGCAGGCGTAGGGCGCGGCCCGCTCGACCGCGACCTTGTCCATGGTCAGCTCATTCTTGCCCCGGCCGACGATCTCCACATAGGGGGTCTTGGTTTCCCGGAGGTAGTGGAGGCCGAGCCTCTCGAGGCCGTGCTTGCCCCAGTTGGGCTCGAGGAGGTAGGACAGGACCATCGTGTCCCGGGCCACCCCGGCCAGGCGAACGCCCTCCCGCTCGAGGACGATCAGGTCGTACTTGATGTTCTGGCCGGTCTTTTGGATCGCGGGGTCTTCCAGGACGGAGCGGAGGACCGCCAGGGCGCGCTTCTTTGGGATCTGGGCCGGGGCGCCGAGGTAATCGTGCCCGACGGGAACGTAATAGGCTTCGCCCGGGACGAGGGAAAAGGACAGTCCGACGAGGCGGGCCCGGGTAGGGGCGGGGCTGTCCGTCTCGGTGTCCAGGGCCACTTCGCCGGCCTCGGCGATCCGGGCGGCCAGAGCCCGGAGCTCAGCCTCGTCGCAAATCGTCCGGAAGCTCTTCGCGGCCGGCCGCGGCGCCTTCAGGAACTCCGGGAGGAGGGAGGAGAACTCGAGTTCCCCGAAGAGACGGATCGTCTCCTTTTCGTCCGGCTCCTGGACGGTGTAGCGGTCGAGGTCGAGCTCGATGGGCAGGTCGCGGGTGACGGTGACGAGGCGCCGGCTGAGCTCAAGGAGCTCGCGGTTCTGGGCGATCTTCTCCCGGACGCGGGGGTTCTTGACCTGTTCGAGCTGGCCGAGGAGGTTGTCGAGCGAGCCGAATTCCTGGATGAGGGCCTTGGCCGTCTTCTCGCCGATGCCGGGGACGCCGGGGACGTTGTCCGTCGGGTCGCCCCAGAGGGCGAGGACGTCGACGACCGCCCCGGCCTCAGCGCCAAAGACCTCCTTGACGTTGGCCGTGTCGATGGTCATCTCCTTGGACGGGTTCCAGACGGATGTCCTCGCGTCGACGACCTGGAGCAGGTCCTTGTCCGTGGTGACGATGACCGTCCGGATGTCCCGGGTCGCCGCCCGCGCGGCGAGCGAGGCCATGGCGTCGTCGGCCTCGTACTTGGGGAACTCGGCCGTGGCCACGCGCAGGGCCCGGAGCACATCCTTGAGGACGGGGATCTGGAGGGCCAGATCGTCGGGCATCGGCTTGCGGTGGGCCTTGTAGGCGCCGTACTCCTCGTGGCGGACGGTCGGGCCCTTGACGTCGAAGACGACGCCCAGGTAATCGGGCTTTTCCTCGGCGAGGAGCTTTCGCAGGGAGCTGAGGAAGCCGTAGATGGCGCCCGTCGGGAAGCCGCTCGAATTGGCCAGCTTCTGAACGGCGTAATAGGAGCGGTAGAGGAGGGAACTCCCGTCGATGAGGAAGAGCCGTTTCTGACTCAGTCGTACCTGCCTTCGACGATCTGCCCGAGGATCGCCTTGTGCTGCTCCTCCATCATCCGTTCGACCCGCTCCGTGACGTCGGGGGAGTCGAGGAAGGCCGAGTAGGAGGCCCGTTTGGAGGCCAGCAGGCGGCCCGACTTATAGATCAGCGATTCGATGTACCGGGCGCCGAGTCCCTTGTCCTGAGTCTGGACGATATAGGCGTCACCCCTGTAATCAACCCGGGTGTTGTATCCGCCCATGGGCATGGATCCGCCCTCATTATACTCGTCCGCCCCCGCGGTTCAAGCCCGATTTCGGGGCCGCAGCCCTTTTTGGGCGGCTCCTGTCCATTTGACAACCCGGGCCCACTTGGTATAATAAGTTGAAATTTTTCGAGAATGCGCAATTGGACACGATGATGCTTATCGATATCGACCGCCTGCCGAAGGAAGGCCTCCGCCTATCCAGGGATTTCGAGTTCCTGAGCCTGGATCTGGTCGAGGAGAACGCCGTCTTCCTCGAACCGGCCCACGCCGAGGTCGCTGTCCACCTCGTCGGCGAGGAGATCTTCGTCCAGGGCGAGGTCACGGCCCGGCTGAGCTTCGTCTGCTCGCGCTGCCTGACCCCGTTCGAGTTCCCCGTGGCCAGCCGGTTCGACCTCGTCTATCTTCCCGAGGAGCTAGATGCCCTGTCCGAGGAGCTGTCCGACGAGAAAATCGACCAGATGTACTATAGCGGCCGGCAGATCGATTTGCGGGCCGTCGTCCTCGAGCAGCTGAACCTGACCTTCCCGGCGAAACCCCTGTGCGCGCCGGGCTGCGAGGGCATTTGCGCCGTCTGCGGCGAGATCATCCGGGACGCCAAGTGTTCCTGCCTCGTGAAAGAATCCGATCCCCGTTGGAACAAGCTCAAATTCTACGTGAGAGACAAGAGTTAAATGCCTAATCCAAAGAGACGACATTCGCCGGCGAGAAAGGGGAAACGCCGGGCACACGACGGGCTCACCCTTCCCACCTTCTCCGTCTGCCCCAAGTGCGGCAACCCCAAGCTGCCGCACCGGGCCTGCCCGGAGTGCGGGCACTACAAGGGACGGCAGGTGACGGAAGGGACCGAAGACTGACCCGGATCCCGTCCATGAGAATCGCCGTCGACGCGATGGGGGGAGATTTCGGCCCCAAAGCCACGGTGCCGGGCGCCATGCGCGCGGCCGAGGACTTCGGCGTCGACATTCTCCTCGTCGGCCTCGAGAGCGCCATCCGCCGGGAGGCCGACCGGACCGGCGGTCCGAAATCGCGAACGACCTTCATCAACGCGCCGGAAGCGATCGGCATGGGCGAGAGTCTCCTCGCCTTCCGGAAAAAGAAGGCCTCCTCGATCCGCGTCGGGGCCCAGCTCGTCAAGGACGGGCGGGCCGACGCCTTCGTCAGCATGGGCAACACCGGGGCGGTCGTCTACATCTCCCGCAGCGTCCTGGGCGCGCTCAAGGGCGTGGACCGGCCGGCCCTGGCCCTCCTCGTTCCCGGGGTCGAGGGGCAGACCTTGCTCCTCGACGTCGGGGCCAACGCTAACTGCCAGCCCCACAACCTCGTCCAATTCGCGCTCATGGGCAAGGTCTTCATGGAGGCCGTCGTCGGACTGAAGGACCCCCGGATCGGCCTGATGAGCATCGGCGAGGAGAAGGGCAAGGGCAACGACCTCGTGCGCGAGGCCTTCGACAGGCTTCAGGCGGCGCCCCTGCGCTTCATCGGCAACGTCGAGGGGGAGGATCTGTTCTCCGGCGCCGCCGACGTCGTTGTCAGCGACGGATTCACCGGGAACGTGGCCCTCAAGGTCTCCGAGGGGGTCGTCCAGAGCGTCCTGTCCATGGCCCGCCACGAGATCACCAAGAACATCTTCGCCAAGCTCGGCTACCTCCTCATGAAGCGGCACCTGAAAAAGATCTACAAGAAGGTGGATTACTCCGAATACGGCGGCGCCCAGCTCCTCGGCGTCGACGGCGTCTGCATCATCGGGCACGGCCGGTCGAACCCGACCGCCGTCCGCAACGCCATCCTCCGGGCCCGGGAGTTCGTCGGGAACCGCGTCCTGGAGAAGATCCAGGCGGAGATCCTGCGCTACGAGCACGCCCTCAAAGGAGTCAACGCATGAGACGCTTCGAAGGACGGGTGTCGATCGTCACCGGCGCCTCCCAGGGGATCGGCGAGGCCATCGCCTGCGACCTCGCTGCCGAGGGGGCGGCCGTCGTCCTTGTCGACGTCCAGGCGGACAAGCTCGAGGCCGTGGTCCGGTCGATCGCCGACGCCGGCGGCAAGGCCGAGGCCCGGCATGTCGACGTCGCCGACACGACCGCCGTCGAGCGCGCCGTGGCCGCCGTGGCCGCCGCGCACGGCCGGATCGACCACCTGGTCAACAACGCCGGCATCACCCGCGACGGCCTCCTCATGCGCATGAAGGAGGAGGACTGGGACGCCGTCCTCCGGGTCAACCTCAAGGGGACCTTCAACTTCTCCAAGGCCGTCATCCGGACCATGATCGCGGCGAAATACGGCCGGATCGTCAACATCGCCTCGGTCGCCGGTCTCATGGGCAACGCCGGCCAGGCCAACTACGCGGCCTCCAAGGCCGGCGTCATCGCCTTCGCCCGGTCCCTGGCCCGCGAAGTCGGCGCCCGGGGCATCACCGTCAACGCGGTCGCGCCGGGATTCATCGCGACGGCCATGACGGACGTCCTCCCCGAGGAGGTCAAGAAGGCCTATCTCGAGATCATCCCCCTGAAAAAATTCGGGCTTCCCAAAGACGTGGCATCTGCGGTAAAATTCCTACTCTCCGACGACGCCTCCTATATCACGGGCCAGGTGGTCAGCGTGAACGGCGGCATGTATATGTAAGCGGTACGCCATCATCTATAACAATTTCGCAAGGAGGACACCATGCAAAGAGACGAACTGCTCAAGAAGGTCAGGGCGATCGTTTCGGACAAGCTGAGCATCAGCGAGGAGCAGGTCACGGAAGACGCGTCCTTCATCGATGATCTCGGCGCCGACTCTCTGGATACCGTCGAGCTGGTCATGGCCCTGGAAGACGAGTTCGGGCTGGATATTCCCGACGACCAGGCCGAAAAGCTGACCACGGTCGGCAAGGCCATCGACTATATCGTGGAGCACGCGAAATAATCCCGCCGGCCGCGCTGGGCCTCGGATCGTTCGATCCATGAGCAGGGATAGCTTTCCCGAACGCCGGGTCGTCGTCACGGGCATCGGGCTCGTTTCCCCCCTCGGCGTCGGCACCGACAAAACCTGGCAGGCCCTCCTCCGCGGCGAGAGCGGCATCGCCACGCTGACCCGCTTCGACGTTTCCCGCTACGCGACCCGCTTCGGCGGCGAGGTCAAGGACTTCGACCCGCTCCTGTTCATCGACCGCAAGGAAGTCCGCAAGATGGACCCCTTCATCCGCTTCGCCATGGCCGCGGCGGTCCTGGCCGTCGACGATTCGGGGGTCCCCGCCGCCGACCTCCAATCGGACCGGGCCGGGACGTATATCGGCTCGGGGATCGGCGGGCTCGGCTCCATCGAGGAGAACCACAAGGTGCTCCTGGAAAAAGGCCCCGACCGCGTCTCCCCGTTCTTCCTCGTCCAGACGATCATCAACGAGGCCTCGGGCCAGGTGTCCATCCGCTACGGCGCCAAGGGGCCCAACTGCGCCAACGCGACGGCCTGCTCCACCGGAACCCACGCCATCGGCGACTCGTTCCGGATGATCGCCCGGGGCGAGGCCGACATCATGATCGCCGGCGGGGCCGAAGCGCCGCTGACGCCTCTCAGCCTGGCCGGGTTCACGGCGATCAAGGCTCTGTCGGAGCGCAACGACGCGCCGGCGAAGGCCTCGCGGCCGTTCGATGCGCGGCGGGACGGCTTCGTCATGGGCGAAGGGGCGGGCGTTCTCATCCTCGAGGAGCTCGGCCGGGCGCTGCGGCGGGAGGCCCGGATCTACGGCGAGGTCGTCGGCTACGGATTGACGAGCGACGCCTACCACGTCGCGGCTCCGGCGCCGGACGGCGACGGGGCGGCCCGGGTCATGCGCCGGGCCATCGAGGACGCCGGTGTGCGGCCGGAGGACATCCAGTACATCAACGCCCACGGCACGTCGACGCCCTTCAACGACAAGACCGAGACCATGGCCATCAAGCAGGTCTTCGGAGAGCAGGCGGCGCGCCTGGCCGTCAACTCGACGAAATCCATGACCGGGCATCTCCTGGGCGCGGCCGGCGGGCTCGAGGCCGGGGTCACGGCGCTGTGCCTCTTCTACCAGATCATGCCGCCGACCATCAACTACGAATTCCCCGATCCGGAGTGCGACCTGGACTATGTCCCGAATGCCGCCCGGAAGGCCGAGATCGGCCACGCGCTCAGCAATTCCTTCGGCTTCGGCGGGACCAACGGCGCGCTCGTCTTCAAGAGGTTCGAGCGGCCGTGAGCCGGCTCGGGCCGCTAAAAGAACGGCGCCGGACGCGCCGGCCTTGTTGAGGAGAGACCAATGAACATTCTCGTCTTCGTCAAGCGGGTTCCCGACACGGAATCCCGCATCCGCGTTCAGCACGAAACAAAGACGATCGCCGAGGACGGACTGAACTTCGTCGTCAGCCCCTACGACGAATACGCCGTCGAGGAGGCCCTGCGACTCCGGGAGGCGAAGGGAGGGACGGTCCGCGTCGTCTCCGTCGGACGGGACGAGGCCGGCGCCGTCCTCCGCAAGTGCCTGGCCATGGGCGCGGACGAGGCCTTCCTGGTCAAGGATGCGTCTCCGGAGACGTACGACGGGCTGAGGACGGCCCGCATCATCGCCCGGACCGTGGAGCGGAAGTTCCCCGGGGCCGACCTCCTTCTCTTCGGTAAGCAATCGGTCGGCGCGGACAACAGCCAGGTGCCGGCCATGGTCGCCGAGCTCCTGGGCCTCGGCCAGGCGACCGTCGTGACCAAGTTCGAGGTCGAGGGCGCCTCCGCCACGGCCTACCGGGAGATCGAAGGGGGGACCGAGAAGGTCGTCCTGCCGCTGCCCGCCGTGGTCACCGCCCAGAAGGGCCTGAACGAGCCCCGCTACGAGACGCTCAAGGGCATCATGGCCGCCAAGAAGAAGGACGTTCCGGTCATCACGCTCGAGGAGCTCGGTCTGGGGCCGGACGATCTCGCTTCGCGGGTCGAGATCACCGGACTCGACGTGCCGCCCCAGAGGCAGGCCGGCAAGATCCTGCAGGGCGACCCGGCTGAAACGTCCCGCGAGCTCGTCCGCCTCCTGCGCGGCGAGGCCAAGGTCATATAAATTAAGGAGAGGGACGATGATCGCCGTATTCATGGAAGCACGGGACGGGAAGATCAAGAAGAGCTCGCTCGAAGCGCTGTCCGAGGCAAAGCGGCGGGCCGAAGAGATGGGCGCCGAAACGGCCGCCGTTCTGGTCGGCGCGTCCGTGGCGGGACTGGCCCCGGCCGCCTTCGCCCTGGGAGCGGCCAAGGTCTACGCTCTCGAGAGCCAGGCCCTGGCGGACTATTCCTCCCAGGCCTACGCGCTGGCCCTGGCCGGATTCGTCGGGGACGTCAAACCCGGCGCTCTCTTTTTCGCGGCCACGGCCATGGGCAAGGACCTCGCCCCGCGGGTGGCGGCCCGGCTCGGCGTGGCCCTGGCGTCGGATTGCACGAAGGTCGCCGTCAGGAACGGCGAGCTAGAATTCACCCGTCCCATCTATGCGGGCAAGGCCTTCCTCTCATTCACCCTGAAGTCGACGCCCAAGCTGGCGACCCTGCGGCCGAACATCTTCCCGCTCGGCGAGGCCGCCCCCGCCGCCGGAGAGGTCGTCAGGAAGGACGTTCCGCTCCCCAGCGGGGCGGTCAAGGGCCGCGTCGCCGAGGTCATCAAAGAGGAGAGCGGGGAGATCGACGTCACCGAAGCCGACGTCGTCGTCTCGGGCGGTCGCGGTCTCAAGGGCCCAGAGGCTTTCGCCCTTCTCCGGGACCTGGCCGCCGTCTTTCCGCGCGCCGCAGTGGGCGCCTCGCGTTCGGCCGTCGATTCCGGCTGGATCGGCCATCAGCACCAGGTCGGGCAGACGGGCAAGACCGTTTCGCCCAACCTATACCTGGCGGTGGGAATTTCCGGGGCTATCCAGCACCTGGCGGGGATGTCGTCCTCCAAAGTCATCGTGGCCGTCAACAAGGACGTCGAGGCGCCGATCTTCAAGGCCGCCGACTACGGCATCGTCGGCGACCTCTTCGAAGTCGTGCCGCGGCTCAAGGACGAGCTGAAAAAAGCCCTGGCGGAATAATCCCTATCTAAAGGTTCTTCTCCCGTGTTGGGCGACGCTCTGAGGGGTAGTCTGGCGATAGATATCGCCCTTAGCCCCCCGGCCCCCCCGGGAACCAGTCCCGGCGGTTCCCCCGTCGCCCGGCGACGGGGCCCCCTCCGCTACGGGGGTCTTCAGGGCGATATCTAACGCCAACTATCGCTTCGCATCCCCAATAATGGGAGAAGAACCTATTTATAGGGATCGGCAGCCGTCTCCTTCGTAATGTCGAGGAGAAGCCGGTTCTTTGCCGAGCGCGTCTCGCCGACGCTCGTGACGAAGATGGCCGGATCGTCCATGACCGGGCACTTGTTCTCGCAGATCCCGCAACCGGTGCAGAGCTCGATGTCGATGACCGGGGCCTTCTGGACGGCGACCGTGCCGTCGGGGAGCTTCGTCTCGACCTCGATCCACTTGATGGCCTTGGGCGAAACGGGACAGTGCTCCTCGCAGACGATGCAGGGCTTGCCCAGGACGTAGGGGATGCAGCGGCTCTTGTTGACCCAGGCCGTACCTATCTTGAGCTTGTTCTTCTCCTCGATGGTCAGCTTCTTGATCGCCCCCGTCGGGCAGACCTGGGTGCAGAGCGAGCAGTAGTACTCGCAGTAGCCGACTTTGGGAACGAGCATCGGAGTGTAGATCCCCTCGGGCCCGGCCTCGGTCAGGACGGGCTGGAGCCCGCCCGTCGGGCAGGCCCGCATGCACTGGCCGCACTTGACGCACTTCGCCAGGAACTTGTCCTCGGGGAGGGCGCCGGGCGGCCGGATGAGCTTGAGAGAGGCCCGCTTGTGGGAAGGCGTCAGCCGGAAGAAGGGCACCGCGACGATACCCAGCAGGGTGGTCAGGATGAGTTTGCGCCGCGAGAGGTCGACGTTCGACACGTTGGTCACTTTCTCGGGCCGTCCGGAGAACGGGAAGCGGATGGCGCCGGTCGGACAGATCGAAGCGCAGTTCTGGCAGTAGACGCATTCGCCGCTTTTCCACTTCTCGTTCGGGTAGGGCTGGGCTTGCGTTTCGCAGTGCTGGGTGCAGAGGCCGCACTTGATGCACTTCTCCTCGTCGATCCGGAGCTTGAACAGGTTCCAGCGGCTAAGGAGGCCGAGCAGGGCGCCCGTCGGGCAGAGATAGCGGCACCAGAACCTCTCTTTGCGGGCGTTGAGGGCGACCGCGCCGAGGAAGAGAAGGCCGACGGAGAAGCCCTGGACAAAGGTGACGTTGATGGTCCAGTTCTCGAGGGCCTGGGAGATCGACCGGGCCAGGCCGGTTGCGCCGAGTCCGTAGAAAACCCCGTTCAGGCTGGAGAGGGCGTGGGCCAACGAGGGAAGCACGGCCACGGAGAAGGACCGGGTCAGGAACGAAAAGGGGTCGAGATAGCCGGCTAGGTCCAGCCCGAATAGCGCGCCGGCCAGGACGATGATCAGGATGTAGTACTTCCAGGCCAGGCTCGCTCTTTCTTCCCGGGGCGGCTTGAGGAACTTCGTTTTCTTTAAAACGAAGGAGGAGAACTGGTGGACGGCGCCGAGGGGGCAGACCCAGCCGCAGAAGACGCGGCCGAAGAGGATGGTCGCGACGACCGTGATGAGAGCGAAGGCGAAGTAGGCGTAGACGAGGCGGGCCGAAACGATGGTGATCAGGGCGAGGAAGGGGTCGAAGTGGAAGAAGCGCTGGACCGTGGAGCCGATGTAGTCCTCGCCCGTGTAGTGGGCGCCGAGGAGGAGGAAGAGAAAGAGCCCGAAGAACGCCGTCTGGCTGGCGATCCGCAGGAGCTCGAGGACGCGGTGTTTCCTAGATTTTTTTCTTTTCAAGGCGGACCTTCTCCAGTTCAAATTCCCCGAGGCCCCGCTCCCGGGCGAAACCGAGGTAGGGAAGTTCGCGCGGCGTGACCTTGAAGAACGTGGCGCCCATGGCGTCCACGGCGACGGGGTCCGTCCCGGCGACGACGGTCTTGACGAGCTCGGTGTCCGACACCCGCCCGCCCTGCGGCCCGTTGCGGACGAGGATGCGGTAGGCGTCGAGGACGGTCAGCTGGGGCTTGAAGAACGCGGCCAGGTCGACCACGGCCTTGTCGAGCTCCTGGTGGAACTGGTTGCGGGCCCCGCCGGTCGCGCCGAGCCAGTTCTTCATGCCCAGGGTCAGGCGGCAGAGCGAATGGTGCTTGGCGATGGGGACGTTGATGAGCTTATCGGCTTCGACAACGTCGAGGACGACCTCCCATTCCTTGATCCAAACGCCCTTGAGGGCCGTCTTCTTGACCCGGTAGTCGTCGACGAAGAGCATGTCGCCCCCGGCCTGCTTCACGGCTTCCTGGATGCCCGAGCGGACGTAGCAGCGCTTGGCCTGGTTGGTCGTGTTGTCGATGACGACGGCCTTCTTCGCCCCGGCATCGAGGACGAGCTCGACGAGGGCCTTGACCACTTCAGGATTGGTGCAGGCGGCCATCTCCGGGGTCCGGTCCCAACCGATGTTCGGCTTGATGACGACCTTGTCGCCCCGGCCGATGAACTTCTTCATGCCGCCGAGCATGGCGATCGCTTCCCTGGTGATGGCCGCCGGGGATTCGCCCTCGACCGCGGCGAGGAGGGGAAGCCCGGCGGGAGCCGGCGTTTGGCCGGCGAGCGGGCCTTGTCCGAAGCGAAGGGCCAGGCCGGCGGCGGCCACGTCCCTGATGAAATCGCGTCTCTTCATGGTCTCCATCCTTTCCCGAAGGATCCTATGTACTCCATGATCCCGTCGTAGATGCCCTGGGCGGCCAGCTCGCGGTATTTCTTGGTCTTGAGCTTGGCCTCCTCCTTGGCGTTGCTGAGGTGGGAGATCTCCACCAGCACGGAGGGCATCTCGCCGCCGATGAGGACCCAGAAAGGCCCGCCCTTGACGCCCAGGCTCTTGATCCCGGGCAGGTCCCGCGACAACGATTTTACCAGATTCCTCTGGATCCTTTCGGCCAGGTCCCGCGACTCCTGGATCTTGCTGTTTTGGACGATCTTCTGAAGGATCGTCTTCATCTCCCCGATGTTCTTGGACGACGTGGCGTTCTCGGCGGCGGCCAGCTCGATGACCGAGGGGTCGGGGCTGATGTTCAGGTAAAACGTCTCGACGCCGCCGCGCTTCCTGTCCCGATGGGCGTTGGCGTGGATGGACACGAACAGGTCGGCCCGCTTCTGGTTGGCGATGACCGTCCGGTTCTCAAGGGGCACGTCGACGTCCGACTCGCGGGTCAGGACGGCCTCAAGGCCCGCCTTTTCCTTGAGCAGCTTCTGGAGGGCGAGGGCGACGGCCAGGTTGACTTCTTTTTCCTGGAGCCCGCTCTTGCCGATCGTGCCCGGCCTCGGCCCGCCGTGCCCGGGGTCGATGACGACCGTCCGGACGCCCAGGCCGAGCTGGCGGGCCATGGACGTCCCCTTGATGTTCGGATCGGGGGGCGTTGCGGGCGGTTTGACGGGCGGCTGGGCCTTGTCGGCCGGCGGCTGAGGCGAACCGGGCGTCGTATCGTAGGGATAGATATCGACGACCAGGCGGAAAGGGTCGAGGAGGTGATAGACCCGGTAGGATTGGATCCTGGAGAACTCGACGTCGACGACGACCCTGACCGTCGAAGACGTTTTCTGGGAGATCCGGATCTGGCTGATGTATTCCGCCTTGATGGGGTAGGACTGGCCCTGGAGGATGGGATTGAGCTTGGCCTGGAGGACGTCGACATAGATCCGGCCGGGATCCCTGAGCTCGCCGGGGATATACTCGCGGAGCTTGCCGATGTCGAGGACGATGCGGGTGAAATTCGCGTGCGTGTAGCGGCGGAGGTTGACGATCTCGGCCCGCGGGTCGTCCTGGGGCGCCGCCGCGAGGAGGACGGAGAGACACGCCAGGATGGGGACGATCAGGCGTGCGACTGAGGATTTCAATGCATATTGATTTTATAGGACCC
>MEYF01000063.1 GCA_001775755.1 Candidatus Aminicenantes bacterium RBG_19FT_COMBO_65_30
TCCCCTCGAACCAGGGTTCGATGCAGGGCTCCCTCGACCAGAACGCCTACGGCGGCGTCTTCCGTCTGCGCCAGGACGTCGGCCGGATGTCGACGCTCGGCATCCTCTATACGGGCCGGGCCGGCAGCGATTACTCCAACCACGTCGCCGGCGCGGACGGATTCTTTCGTCTCGACCAGAAGAACTCCATCGTCTTCCAGTTCCTCCATTCGGAAACCGATTACCCGGCGCCCGTCGCGCTCAGCTACGGCCAGAACGAGAACCGCTTCGGCGGAAACGCCGTCAACCTCCAGTTCCAGCACTTCTCCCGAAACTGGATCGTCCAGACGACCTACGAGGATCTCTCCCCGGGGTTCCGCGCCGACTATGGGTTTGTGCCCCGCGTCGACACCCGTCGCGGCGATGCCATGGTCTTTCGCCAGATCTGGGGCAAGCCGAAGGGCTGGTTCAACCTCATCCGCCTCGGCGCGGCGGGCGAGGTCGTCTACGACCACGAAGGCACCCTGACGGACCGCGGCCTGACCCTGGGGTTGCTATACCAGGGCAACCTCGAGACTCAGCTCAACGTCCACGGTAATTTCCTCAGGACCTATTACGACGGGCGCTATTTCGACACGGCCTACGGCACACTCGCCTTCCGTATCCGGCCCTTCAGCGGCTCGGAGGTCGGCCTCCAGGGCATGGCCGGCCAGGGCATCGACTACGCCGGTTCCCGCCTGGCCTCCATCTTCGCCGTCGGGCCGAACGCCTCGTTCAGTCTGTTCCGCCACCTCAACCTCGTCGCCGGCCACAACTACGAACGGCTCTCGATTGGCGGCGACACGATCTATACGGCCAACCTGAGCCAGGTCAAGCTCGTCTGGAACTTCACCGTCAAGTCCTTCGTCCGGGCCATCGTCCAATACCGCGACGTCCGGCAGAATCCGGCCATGTACGCCTTCCCGATCGATTCCCGGGCCAAAGGGCTTTTCACCCAGTTCCTGTTCTCCTACAAGCTCAACCCGCGGACGGTCCTCTTCCTGGGCTATTCGGACAACGCGATGGGAGGCGTCTTCGACAGCTGGCTCGGCCCGGACCGCATCGGCATCACCCGGACCGACCGGACTTTCTTCCTGAAGCTCGGCTACGCCTGGCAGATCTGATAACGGAGGACTTTTTTCAGGCCAGGATGCGCCCGGCTTCCCTGACCCTGGACCGCACCGCGACGCCGTAAGGGCAGGCCTTTTCACACGCCCCGCAATCGCGGCAGGCCGAGGCGTTCTCCCCGCTTCCGAGGGACGCATAGGAATCCCGGGCCCGGCCGGTCTTGCCGTAGCTTTCGTGGTAGGCGAGGGCGCGGAGGATGGCCGTCGTGGCGACGCCCGCCGGGCAGGCCCGGCGGCACCGGGCGCAGCCGTGGCAGTAGTCGGTCCCGTTTTCGCCGACGTAGCGGACGAGGGCCGTCCTCTCGGCGGCGGCGAGCTTCGCCCCGGCCGCCCCCAAGTCCTCCTCCATCTGCCGCCGGTTGAGGATCTCGGTCACGGCCGACGTGACCCGTTCGTCGTCGAGAACCCACTTCAACATGGCCTGATACAGGGAGACGGCGCCGGTCCTGTATTTTTCGAGGTCCTGGCGCCGGCCGCCGACCTTGAGCGTCTTCATGGCGATGACGCCCACGCCGCGGGAATGGGCCAGCTCGAGAAGGTCCCGGATGCCGCTCGCGCCGAGATAGTCCGGATAGGTTTCGACCTCACGGGTGGACTCCTGGATGTCGAAGACGTTGTAGCCGACCTGGACCATGTCGTAGAGCCCGCAGTCGACCGCCTTGCGGACGACCTCGTCGTGGTTGGCGTGGCAGGACAGTCCCCGGAAGCGATAGGCGCCTTCCCGTTTCAACTTTTCATAAGCCTCGAGGACTCGTTCGTCGACGAGGACGCCGGCCGTCTCCGCGCCGTGGATCATCAGGACGTCGATCGTCTCGACGTCCAGGCGCCGGAGGCTGCCGTGGACCGAAGCCATGATGGACGCCGGCGTGTCCCGGGGCGCGACGTGAAACTTCGTGGCGACGCGGACCTTGTCCCGGCCGACGTCCTGGAGCAGACGGCCGATCCGCCGCTCGGCGTTGCCGTTCTCGTAGTTGTGGGAGGTGTCGATGTAGTTGACGCCGCGATCGACGATGGCCCGGAGCAGGTCCGGGTCGGGCAGGGGACTGCTGCCGAGCGAGATCTCGGACAGGAGAAGGTCCGTCCGGCCGAGGCGGCGATAGGACATGCCGTCCTTCTCGAGCCGCGTCGGGGCCGCCTGTCCGGCGCCGAGCAGCCCGGAGAGCGACGACCTCAAGGCGACCGCGCCCCCGGCCATCGTCTTGATGAACGTCCGTCGGTCCTGCGGCTTTCGGCTCATGGGCGGGCCTCCCGGCCTCACCAATCTAGCGGAGTCGTCGCCGGGCGTCAAGACGTCGCCTCTACCCCAGCGCTTGGACCTATCGGTCTCCGGCAAGAGGATTTTTGTGAACCGGGGAACCAAACGGCGCGCCGATGCGTCTGTATGAATATGGACAGGCATTGCCTGTTTTTGGTATATTTGATCCTCCCTCTGAGCCTGAAAGGAGCCCGATCATGAAAAAGACCCTGCTCATCCTGGTGGCGACCGCGCTGGCCCTCCTCATCCTGGGCGCCGGACTTTTCGCCCAGAAGAAGCCCGACGTCATCGGCACGTGGATCGGCTATGCCGTCGTCGGCGACGGCAGCCGGGTGGACATCACGCTCGTCATCGACAAGGGCGAGGCCGGATACACCGGGAAGCTCAGCGATACGACCGGCATGGTCCCCGAATCGCCTCTCAAGGAGATCGTCTTCAAGGACGGCAAGCTCACCTTCGAGATCGACCTGGCCCAGGGCATGGAATCCCAGCTGATCAAGATCGAGCTGACCCTCGAGAACGAAACCCTCAACGGCGCTTGGTTCGATCCCGAAGGGAATTCGGACGTCATCGAGCTGACGCTCAAGAAATAGCGGCGTTAAGTCCCGCCCTAGGGGTTTTTGACTTCCGTCCGCCCCCTGTGGTACCTTGACTTCCTCCCATGCATCATAGGAGCGGCTCCGGCCGCCATTCTCTTTCCCACAAGGGGTGACATCCGATGAAAAAAGCGATACTGGTTATCTGCCTCTCGATCCTCGTTGGCGCGGCCTGCGGCAAGAAGGCCGAGGAGACAACGGTCATGGACAATCCCTTCTTCTCCGATTTCGCCACGCCGTTCGGCGTCCCGCCGTTCGACCTGATCAAGCCCGAGCATTACATGCCGGCCTTCGAGCGGGGCATGGCCGAACAGAAAAAGGAGATCGCTTCCATCACCGCGAGCGTCGACGCGCCGACCTTCGCCAACACGGTCGAGGCCCTGGAGAGGAGCGGAGCCCTCCTCAACAAAGTGGCCGGCGTATTCAACAACCTGAAATCCTCGCACACGAACGAGGAGCTCCAGAAGATCGACCAGGATCTGGCGCCCAAGCTGGCTAAGCACGGCGACGACATCGCCATGGACGCGGCCCTCTTCGCCCGGATCAAGGCGGTCTATGACGACAAGGACCGGCTGACCCTGTCCCCGGAAGAGGCCCGCCTGCTCGACGAAACCTATAAGGACTTCGTCCGCGGCGGCGCCGGCCTCCCCGCGGACACGCAGGCCCGCCTGCGCCGGGTCAACGAGGAGCTGTCCGTCCTGTCGGTCAAGTTCAACGAGAACGTCCTCAAGGAAAACAACGCCTTCGAGCTCGTCATCGACACCGAAGCCGACCTGGCCGGGCTCCCGGCCGCCGTCAAGGCCGGCGCGGCCGACGCCGCGAATGAGCGCGGCAAGCCGGGAAAATGGGTCTTCACCCTCCACAAGCCGAGCCTCATTCCCTTCCTCCAATATTCCGAGAAGCGCGAGCTCCGGGAGAAGATGTTCAAGGCCTATATCAACCGCGGCGCGAACGGGAACGAGCTCGACAACCGGGCCCTGGCCTCCAAGGTGGCCCGCCTGCGCGTCGAGCGCGCCGGTCTCCTCGGCTACAAGACGCACGCCGACTACGTCCTCGAGAAGAACATGGCCAAGACCTCCCGGACGGTCTACGATTTCCTGGGAAAGCTCTGGGAACCCGCCCTCGTCCGGGCCAAGGCCGAGGCGGCCGACATGCAGGAAATGGTCCGCGAGGAAGGCGGCGGCCTCAAGCTCGAGCCCTGGGATTGGTGGTATTACGCCGAAAAGGTCAAGAAAGCCAAGTACGACCTCGACGACACGGCCCTCCGGCCCTACTTCCAGCTCGAGAGCGTCCGCGACGGCGCCTTCATGGTCGCCGGCAAGCTCTACGGCCTCACTTTCACCGAGCGGACCGACATCCCCAAGTATCACGAGGACGTCCGCGTGTTCGAGGTCAGGGACGCCGACGGCTCCCATCTGGCCGTCCTCTACGTCGACTATTTCCCGCGGGCGTCCAAGGAGGGCGGGGCCTGGATGGACAATTTCCGCGGGCAGTCGATCCGGGACGGGCAGGATATCCGACCGGTCATCTCCAACAACGGCAACTTCTCCAAGCCCACGGCGGACCAGCCGGCGCTCATCAGCTACGAAGAGGCCTTGACCCTTTTCCACGAGTTCGGCCACGCCCTCCACGGCATCCTGACCCGCTGCAAATACGAGAGCCTCTCGGGCACGAACGTGCCCCGCGACTTCGTCGAGCTCGGCTCCCAGATCATGGAGAACTGGGCCGCCGACCCCGAAGTCCTCAAGATGTACGCCAGGCATTACAAAACCGGCGAACCCATCCCGGACGCGCTCTTGGACAAGATGCAGAAGAGCAAGTTCTTCAACCAGGGCTTCGAGACGGTCGAATACCTGGCCGCCTCGTTCCTGGACATGGACTGGCACACGCTGGCCGAAGCCAAGGAGATGGAGACGGTCAAGTTCGACGCCGACGCCATGGCCAAGATCGGGCTCATCCCCGAGATCGTCAGCCGCTACCTGAGCCCCTATTTCGTACACATCTTCAGCGGCGGCTACTCGGCCGGCTACTACAGCTACATCTGGGCCGCCGTCCTGGACTCGGACGCTTTCGAGGCCTTCAAGGAGACGAGCCTTTTTGACCGGGCCACGGCCGAATCGTTCCGGCGGAACATCCTCGAGCGCGGCGGCACGGAAGACCCCATGGTCCTCTACAAGCGCTTCCGCGGCCGCGAGCCGAAGATCGAGCCGCTCCTGAAGAAGAGGGGATTGGACTAGGCGTCCTTCCCGTGGTATAAAGCCCTCGAGGGAAAGCCATGAGCGGCAACGTGTACGACGAGCTCAAAGAACGCGGCTTCATCGCCCAGGTCTCGGACGAAACCGCCGTGCGGAAGATGCTCGGGGGGGGAACCCATCACGTTTTACGTGGGCTTCGACAGCACGGCCTCGAGCCTCCACGCCGGGAGCCTCGTGCCGATCATGGCCATGGTCCACCTCCGGCGGGCCGGCCACCGGGCCATCGCCGTCGTCGGCGGCGGGACGACCATGGTCGGCGACCCGAGCGGCAAGTCCGAGATGCGCCAGATGCTCGACGAAACGACCATCCGGACCCAGGGCCAGGCCATCCTCATCCAGCTCGCCCGCTACCTCCGCTTCGACGGGACGAACGCCATCGCCGTGGACAACGCCGACTGGCTCCTGCCCCTCAACTACGTCGCCTTCCTGCGCGACATCGGCCGGCACTTCAGCGTCAACCGGATGCTGGCCGCCGAGGCCTACAAGCTCCGGCTCGAGAAGGGCCTGTCGTTCATCGAGTTCAACTACCAGCTCCTCCAGGCCTACGATTATCTGACCCTTTTCCGGAAATACGGCTGTACCCTGCAGATGGGCGGCGACGACCAGTGGGGCAACATCCTGGCCGGGGTCGACCTCATCCGCCGGGTCGAGAGCGGAGCGGCCGAGGCCCTGACCTTCCCACTCCTGACCGCGGCGTCGGGGGCCAAGATGGGCAAGACCGGCCAGGGCGCCGTTTGGCTCGACGCCGATTGCTTCAGCCCCTACGATTTCTACCAGTATTGGGTCGACTGCGACGACCGGGACGTCGGCCGCTTTCTGAAGATCTTCACCCTCCTGCCGCTCGACGAAGTCCGGCGCCTGGAAACACTCAAGGCGAGCGAGATCAACGAGGCCAAGCGGATCCTGGCGTTCGAGGCGACCAAGATCACCCACGGTGAGGTGGAAGCCGAGAACGCCCGGAAAGCGGCGGCCGCGGCTTTCGGCGGTGGTTCGTTAAGGGCATCTGGCCGAAAGGGCGGCCATGGTACGGTTGTCATCCCCGGCGGCGGAGAGACCACAGCGAGCGGAAAAACGGACGTCATGGGTGATATCACGGTGCTTCCTACTACTGCCATCCCGCGGTCCCGGCTCGAGGCGGGCATCAGCCCGGCCGGGCTCTTCACCGAAGTCGGCCTGACGCCCTCGCGCCGCGAGGCCAAGAGGATGATCGAGCAGGGCGGTCTCTATGTCAACGACGAGCGCATCGACTCCATCGAGCGCCTCCTCTCCATCAAGGACCTTGGCCCCGACGGCGGCATGCTCCTCAAGGCCGGCAAGAAGAAGGTCCACCGCGTCGTCCCCGGCTGAGGCCCCACGCGCCCGAGAATTCCTTTGCGTTGCCCGGGCATCTGTGGTTAACTAACGGGATGTTTCCCGAGAATCCAAGGAGAATCGCATGAAAAACGCCTTCGTTCTAGCCCTGATCCCGGCGCTGCTCCTCTCCGGGTGCGCCCCGAAAGCCGAGAAAGCCACCCTCAAGGAGGGCACCCCGGCCTACGCGCTGGCCAAGGACCTGGCCGCGGTCATGCCCGCCCTCGACCCGGACAAGACGACCGTGATCGTCGAGGCCAAGGGATTGGCCGTCACGGCCGCCGAGGTCATCCAGGCCGTCCGGAACAACCTGGGCACCCGGACCGATCAGCTCAAGAGCGCCGACGCCGGGCAGCTGAAGAACATCATCGAGCAGGGCGCGACCCAGATCGCCGAGCGCAAGCTCCTCCTCGCCGCGGCGGCCGCGGCCAAGACGGTCGTCCCGGCCGAGGAATTCGACAAGGCCATGCAATCCGAATACGCCCGGGCCGGCAGCGAGCAGGCCTTCCTGGAGGCCTTGAAGGGCGCCGAGATCTCGATCGACCACGTCAAGAAGAGCGTCGAGGAGACCCTGGTCATCAACAAATACCTCGAGGGGATCGTCGAGGCCGGGGCCAAGATCACGGAGGAAGACCTGCGCCAAGCCTACCTGGACGAGACGGCCGGAGACAAGACCGCGTCCGTGCGCCACATCCTCATTCTGACCCAAGGCAAGACCGACCTCGAAAAGGCCGAGGCCCGGAAGAAAATCGAGGACATTCTGGCCAAGGCCAAGGCCGGCGAGGACTTCGCCGAGCTGGCCAAGCAATATTCCGAAGATCCCGGATCCAAGGACAACGGCGGCCTCTACGAGGACTTCCCCCGCGGCCAGATGGTCAAACCGTTCGAGGACGCCTCCTTCTCCGTCCCCGTGGGCGAGATGAGCGGCGTCGTCGAGACGACCTACGGCTATCATATCATCAAGATAGTCGACCGCAAGAGGGAAACCCGGCCCTTCGAGGAACTCCGCGGCGAGCTCGAGTCGCGGCTCAAGCAAGGGAAAGAGGGGACGGTGGTCGAGGACCACATCAAGGGACTCAAGGAAAAGGCAAAATTCAAGCTGATCGGCCTTTAGCGCGCCACGTCCGGCAGCCCCCGGCCGGGCGATGAGAAACAGGCCTCTTCCTCCCCCCTCGGGGGGCACGATTATCCCCCGGGCAATCCTCCCTTAGGGTGTTTGCAAAAACAGCCCCGGCCTGCCAGAATGGATATGAATGAGGAGGCAATATGAAAAGACTGATAACGGCACTCGTGATCGCGGCCTTCGCCGGGCTCCTGGTCCTGCCCCAGCCGGCCGCCGCCGGCGTCCAGTTCGGCCTCAAGGCCGGGGGCAACATCGCCAAGCCGACCCGCGCCGACGCCGACGATCCCACGGCCACCCTGAAATCCAGGGTGGGTTTCACGGGCGGCATCTTCCTGGCGATCAACTTCGGCAGCGTTTTGACCATCCAGCCCGAAATCCTCTACACGATGAAGGGGGCGAATTACACGGCCCTGGACGACGCCTACACCGACAAGCTCTATGCCGACTATATCGAGATCCCCCTGCTCCTGAAGTTGAAGCTCCCCCTGCCGGTCATCCAGCCCTTCATCTTCGCCGGACCGTCCGTGGGCTTCAAGCTCAGCGAGAAGCTCGAACGGGACGGCGTTCCGTTGACCGACGCCCTTCTTAAAAACAACGACTACGGCGCCATTTTCGGGGCCGGCGTGAACCTGGGGCGGAACTTCATGATCGACGTCCGCTACAGCCTGGGCTTGCAGAAGGTCTACGACACGTTGCATGGGACGATCGAGCCCGATATCAAGAACGGGGTCTGGGCCGCGACCATCGGCATTGCCTTCTAAGCGGCTTTTTGTCGGAAACGGCAAAGGCGCTTCCGCCGGGCGGAGGCGCTTTATTTTTTTTGCCCGGGCGCACCCCAAGGGCAACGTCCGGGGACCGGGATCTTCCCCGGACCGAGGATGAGAGATCCGTTGTTCTCTCACCCCCCGAGGGGGGGCGAGGGCCCCTATCGAATCCTCCCCCGCGGGGATTGCTACGGAAGCCCCCCGCCTGCACACTGATACGAGGACGCGCGCGACGCGTCCGGACATCCGTATTTACGAGGAGACACCATGAAAAGACTTCTGACGGTTCTTCTGATCGCGGCCTTCGCCGGGCTCCTGGTCCTGCCCCAGCCGGCCGCAGCGGACATCCAGTTCGGCTTCAAGGCCGGCGGCAACATGGCCAAGCCGACGGGCCTCGACGCCCAGGATCCCCTGGCGACCCTGAAGTCCAAGGTGGGCTTCATGGGCGGCATCTTCCTGGCCTTCAACTTCGGCCGCGTCGTCACCATCCAGTCCGA
>MEYF01000064.1:0-4726 GCA_001775755.1 Candidatus Aminicenantes bacterium RBG_19FT_COMBO_65_30
CGGCGCCGTCGTCGTCAATTGAGCGGGGCCGTCGCTGCGGGCCGCCCCGGGAGGTGTTCGAGATGTTCAGCAAGAAAGCGATCCCCGGCGTCCTGGCCGTCGCCGCCGTTCTCGCCTGCGCCGGCGGCCTGACCCTCGACCTCCGCGACCGCCCGGCTTCGGGGCCCGGCCTCGACCCGGCCTCCGAGGCCTGCACCGTCATCATGATCGGCCGCGGGGCGTCGACCGACGGTTCGGTCATGAGCACGCACGCCGCCGACTGCGGCGTCTGCGACTTCACCTGGCGCCACGTCCCGGCCGCCGACCACAAGCCGGCCGAGAAGAGGCAGCTCTACCACATCGACCAGATCCGGACCTGGCCGCCTGCCCAGGGAGGCAAGTGGGCCATGGTCCTCAAGGACCCGGCCGGCGTCGAGATCCCCCAGGTCCCTCACACCTACGGCTACCATCATGCCGTCTTCGGCTACATGAACGATCAGCAGCTGGCCATCGCCGAGTCGAGCATCAACAACGTCCGCAAGCTCAGCAACCCCACGCCGACCCCGGCCACGAACATCACCATGCTGACGCTCCTGGCCATGGAGCGCTGCCGGACGGCCCGCGAGGCCATCAAGCTCATGGGCTCGCTCGCCGAGAAGTACGGCTACGGTTACCACGACGGCGGCGAGATGCTGGCCGTCTCCGATCCGAAGGAGATCTGGGTCTTCGAGATCATGCCCGTCGGGCCGCTGTGGACGCCGAAGAGCGGCAAGCCCGGCGCGGTCTGGGCGGCCCAGCGGGTCCCCGACGACCACGTCTCCGTCTGCCCCAACGAGTCGCGCATCGGCGAAATGGACCTGGCCAAATCCGACTTTTTCATGGCCTCCGATCACGTCATGACGTTCGCAATCGAAGCCGGGCTCTACGACCCCAATAGCGGCAAGCCCTTCAACTGGAAGAAAGCTTATTCCCCCGCCGATGGGAGCGCCGTCAGCTCGGAAGGCCGCCGCTCCCGGATGTGGCGCTTCTTCGACCTCGTCGCGCCCGCACAGAAGTTCCGCGCCGAGACGGCCAACATGGACTTCCCCTTCTCCGTCAAGCCCGATGCCAAGCTCTCCGCCCGGGACGTCATGGCCCTGACCCGCGACAAGTCGCAGGGCACGGTCTTCGATCCCGTCCGCGGCCTCCGCGGCGGCCCGTTCAAGAATCCCAACTACTACAAGGGGACGCGGCTTATCAGCGTCCCCAACGTCGAATACACCACCCTGACCCAGTGCCGCTCCTGGCTGCCCGATCCGATCGGCGGCATCGTCTGGGTCGCCCTGGGAGCGCAGGACACCTCCTGCTACATCCCGTTCTATGCCGGGACGACCGAGATCCCCAAGTCGTTCTCGATCGGCGACCATTACGTCCTCAACCGCGACTCGGCCCGCTGGGCTTTCGACTACGTTGATTTCCACACCCAGGTCGCCTACAATGCCGCCATCGAGGACGTCAAATCGGCCCGGAAGACATGGGAGGACGGGGCCCTCGGCCGCGTCGCCGAGATCGACGCGCTGGCCGGGGATCTTTACAAGAGGAGTCCCAAAGAAGCGGTCAAGTACGTCACCGGATATTGTCTCAACAACGCCGCCAACGTCGTCAGCGCTTGGTGGAAGCTCGGCGACGATATTTGGATAAAATACAACCACCTGGGCCTCTACAATGCCGAGAAGCGGTCGAGCGGCCGCATCCCGACAGCCAACCCGGAGTGGTGGAACAAGGCCGTCAAGGCCTTCGACGTCCTGACGGAACCGGAAAAGAAATAACGACATTAAAAAGAACAAGGAGGGCATCATGAACAGAAAACGCCTCATCGCCGCCGGCGGGACGCTCGTCCTGGCCGTCGTCCTGGCCGGCCTCGTATCCACGGCCGGGGGCCAGGCCCGGGCCGGCTCCGACGACCTCGACCTCGCCGCCGAAGCCTGCACGGTCATCATGGTCGGCAAGGACGCCTCAACGGACGGTTCGACGATGACGACGCACACCTGCGACTGCGGCATCTGCGACTGGACGTGGCGTCACGTCGCGGCCGCGGACCACAAGGCCGGCTCGACCCGCAAGATCTACCACGTCTCGCAGTACAAGACCTGGCCGCCGTCGGAAGGCCTCAAGTGGGACCTCTACAAGAAGGACTTCGCCGGGCTCGAGATCCCCGAGGTTGCCCATACCTACGCCTATCACCACGGCGGGTTCGGCTATATGAACGACAAGCAGGTGGCTATCGCCGAATCGACCATCGGCTGCCAGCGCAGGATGGAGAATCCGACGCCGGCGGCCAAGCTCGACCTGACCATGCTGACGCTTCTGGCCATGGAGAGGGCGGCGACGGCCCGCGAAGCCATCCAGGTCATCGGCTCCCTGGCCGAGAAATACGGCTATGGCTTCCATGACGACGGCGAGATGCTGGCCCTCTCCGACCCCAAGGAAGTCTGGATTTTCGAGATCATGCCCGTGGGGCCGCTGTGGACGCCGGAGAGCGGCAAGCCTGGCGCCGTCTGGTGCGCCGAGCGCATGCCCGACGACCACGTCAGCGTCTGCCCCAACGAGTCGCGCATCGGCGAGATCGACCTCGCCAACAAGGACTTCTTCATGGCCTCGCCGAACGCGGTATCGCTGGCCGTCGACATGGGCTTTTACGACCCGAAGAGCGGCAAGCCCTTCAATTGGAAGCGGGCCTATTCCCCGCAGGAGGGCAGCGCGGCGAGCACCAACGGCGGGATCCAGAGGATGTGGCGATTCTTCGACCTGGCCGCGCCCTCGCAGAAGTTCAAGCTTGAGACGCCGAACATGGACTTCCCCTTCTCCGTCAAGCCAGACAAGAAGCTCTCCGTCCAGGACGTCATGAACATGACCCGGGACCGGAGCTATGGCACTCCGTTCGACCCGCTCAAAGGGATCAGGGGCGGCCCCTTTAAAAATCCGAATTATTTCAATCGCCGCCAGCCGCGGGTCATCGACGACGGCCGGGCGGAATACACGACGGTCACGCAATGCCGGGCCGGATATCCCGACGCGGTCGGCGGCATCGTCTGGATATCGTTCGGCTCACAGGACACGGCGTGCTACATGCCGTTTTACGCCGGCGTGACGGAACTCCCGCAATCCTTCGCCGTGGGCGACCACTGGACCTTCAGCCGGGATTCGGCGCGTTGGGCTTTCGATTACACGGACTTTCACGTCCAGGTCGTCTATTCCGAGGCGATCAAGGACGTCCAGGCGGCCCAGGCGATATACGAGGGGGAGCTCATCGCCCGCATCCCCGAGATCGACCGGCAGGCCCTGGCCCTCTACAAAAAGAAGCCGGCCGAGGCGGCGAAGTTTTTGACGGGATTCTGCCTCAACAATGCTTCGACGGTCGTCGACGCCTGGTGGAAGCTCGGCGACGACCTCCTCGTCAAGTATAACCGTCTCTACCTCTACGACACGGAAAAGCGGAACTACGATCGGGCCAAGCCGGCGATCCCGGAATGGTGGAAGAAGGCCGTCCGGGCCTTCGACATCCTGATGGAGCCTGACAAGAAGTAGGCGGCCGCCCGCTGAAGGAGTCCGATCATGAAAAGGAAAATCGTACTGGGACTGGCCGCAAGCGCGGTCCTCGGCCTATCCTGGCTCGTCGCCGGACAGGCCATCCCCAAGGCCGGCCTGCCCGTGCTGACGACATCGGCCGGCCAGAGCACCGACGTGACGACCCTCAACATCGTCCTCGACGAAGCGGCCATCGCCTACGATTACTGCGACGTCCCGACCCCGGAGATGGTGGCCGACGGCGTCGGGCTCGGCGACCGCAAATCGGCCGATACCGGATTTTATGCCGAATCCCATACGGATCTCTCGAAGTACCCGAAGGGGACCCCGTTCAAAACCGTCATCTTCGCCATCGGCGCCAGCCTGAAGGGCATGGGGGCGTCGGGCCTGACCCTTGACGGCGAGGAGACGCGACTCCGGAAGGTCATCGAATACTGCAAGCAGAAGAAGATCTTCGTCATGGCCGTCCACATCGGCGGCGAGTCGAAGCGCGGCCCGGCCGGGAGCGACAACGAGCGGATGATCGACGCCGTGGCCCCGCTCGCCGATTACATCGTCGTGACCAAGGACAGCAACAAGGACGGCCGGTTCACCAAGCTCGCCCAGGCCAAGAAGATCCCCCTGACCGAGATCGAATACGCCCTGGGGCTCGTCGACATCGTCAAGCAGGTCCTTCAGTAAGAACCCAAGAAGTCGGGGCCGCGAGGGTCAGCGGGCCCGGTTGACGATCTCGAGAGACGCGGCCGCGTCAGGGCTGACGCCGACGACCAGGCGAGGCCCCGACTCAGCGAAGGCGACGTGCCGGCCTTTGCCGTCATGGAAGATGAAGACGCCGGCCTGCTCTCCGCCGGCCCGCTTGAACCTGTCCGAACGCTCGAGATAGGCGCGCAGTTCGAGCCAGGCCGCGGCCCGGGCCCCGGCCGCGCCGTAATCCAGCACGATCAGGGTCGCTCCGCTCTCGTATATACCCTTGACCGCTTCCGTGAAAGCCAGGCCGTGCGCCGTGTAGAAGGGGTAGACGTTATTGAGCCCGATGAGGCCCTTGAGATATCTTACGCTCCCCGGCCGAAGGCCCTTCTCCGGCAGGGCGGCGACGAGGCCCGGCGCCTCTCCATCGTCCCGGATCCTCGAATCCACGATCCCGCCGACCGCCAAAAGGCCGTCGATCGTTTCCGGGGCC
>MEYF01000064.1:4813-7913 GCA_001775755.1 Candidatus Aminicenantes bacterium RBG_19FT_COMBO_65_30
ATCCCTTTTCCGCTCCCCGACCTCTTGAAGGTGAAGATGCCGTAGGCGGCCGCCGGCGTCTCCATCTCGAAGATCTCGAGCGAGACGGCCTTGCCCGCGGCGTTCTTGTAGTCCTGGAGGATGACCCGCCGGAAGCCGTATTCCTGATAGATCTCCGCGCCGCCGTCGATATAGATGTAGAGGTCCTCCCCCTCGTATTCCAGCGGTTCGCCATCCCTGGCCCAGCCCGGGGCGGCGTTGCCCGTTGGAAGATAGGCCCGGAGCGGCCCCTCTCCGGCGAGCCCCGATGCCGCCCACGCGCCGGCGATGAAAAGGCCGGCCAAAAGCATAACGGCGTGAAATCCCCTGGCTTCAGCCATCTTCCCGACCTCCCCGTCCGGCGTCCGGAGCCCGCTAAACTCGCGCTTCTCTGACGACGATCTTGGCCGGGTCGATCTCGCCGAGCCCCTGTTCCGCGGCACGCTTGATCTGGATGATATCCTCCGCCTGCAGGCCCCAGAGCGCGGCGCAATAGGCGTCCACGGCGACGCGGTCCGTCCCGGCCACGACCTTTTGCGGCTTGATGAGCTCGCCCGGCCCGAATGGACCGTTCGTCGTGATGAACTCGGTGGCGTCGACGATGTTGAGGGCCGGTTTCACGGCCTTGTTCAGGTCGACGATCGACTGCTCGAGATGGGCCACGTCGTTCGGGTCCGTCTTCCAGTTCGGCCGGTGGAACGTCCGGTTGTTCACCGGCGAGTTCAGGCCCATGAGGTTCTTCATCGTCCCGGTGAACTTGTTGCCGGCGTGGTCCTTGGTGATGGGCATGTTGATGAGGAGGTCGTGGCTGAAGAGATCGGCCAGGACGCGGGCTTCCTTGAGGGCCTGCCCGCCGGGGACGGGCACGGCCTTGAAGAGCGATTCGTCCTTTTCGAAGAGCTTGAGCCCGGCGCCCTCCTCATCGATGACGGCCTTGAGCCCGGTGTCTTCCCACTGCTTCATCGTCTGCCAGCTCAGGCAGTTGATTTCCCTCGCCCCGGCTATCTTGCAGAGACGGATGACGGCCTTCAGGACCTCGGGCTTTGTGAACGAACCCGGGTGGCGGCTCTGGACGTTGGGCAGGAGCGCGACCCTGGCGCCCTTGGGCACGAACGTCTTGATGCCGCCCAGCAATTCCACGGCCTTGGCCGCGGCCTGTCCGTAGTCCTCGCCGATGCCCACGGCCACGTCCGCCGCCTTGGCGGCGCGTCCGGACGCCGCCGGCGCGGCCTCCGCCGCCGCGAGTTTGCTCCCCAAAGCCAGAGTCAGTCCGGCCTGGGCGCTTTTTTTGAAGAAATCGCGTCTTCCGATCTTGAGGGCCATGCTGCCTCCTTGCGGGTGATCCGCCTTCATTCTCTCATACCCCTGAGGTGACGCGCAATCGCCGTCCCGGGACTATTTGACGATCTTGCCGCTTCCGATGACGGGCGCTGCCGAACGGTCTTCCCGGACGGGCGTCCGCTTGCGCCGCGGCAGGGGATGATCGACGGCGTACCGCGCGAGGTAGAGCATGGCCGGCAGGTTCTCCTCGAAGATGGCCCCGATCGCCGCCTCGTCGTTGAAGAACCCGCCGTGGTCGATATCCACGGGCGGGAGCTCGATCGTGAACGAGGGAGCCCCGGCGATGCTGTGGGTCCAGTCCGCCGTGTCGCCGTTGGTCGTGTAGAGCAGTCGCGAGGCCTGACCGTAGCTGTAAGCCGTGCCGCGAACGGCGGCGATCAACCCGGACATGGTCCCGGCGACGGCGTTGAGCTCGGCCTCGAGCGGAGCCGGATCGACAGTGTAGCCCCAGGGGAACAGGATCGTCTGGGAGTAACTGTGGAACGAGACCATGGCCCGGAAGTCCCGGGCCATGAAAAGCCCCCGGACGGCAGCCGTCTCGGGCTCCGAGAAGGGACCGGTTCCCCGGTAGACCTCCGACCCCGGAAGGCCGCTGGACCCGGCGTTGTCATACCCCCAGCGATAGCCGTAATTCCTGTTGATGTCCACCCCATAGGTCCCGTCCGTGTTGGCCCGTCTGTTCTTCCGCCAGTAGCGGTAGACGTGGATGCTGTACTCGAGGCCGTCCGGATTGACGATCGGGACGATCCAAATCTCGCTCCCGTCGACCAGATCCCGGACGTCCTGGTTGAGGTCGTAATTTTCGAGCAGATATTTCCCGAACAGGAACGGGACCTCGACCGAGATCCATTCCCGGGCGTGGTGACAGCCCATGAAAAGGACGGCCGGTTCGTTCTCGTCCTGAGAGGCGTTATCGCTGATCTTCAGGGCGTAGATCTTTCTCTTTTCGAGGCTCTCCCCGACCTCCGTCACCTTGGCCAGCCCGGGGTGGTCCCGCTCGAGGGTCCGCAGCTCCGTTTCGACCTCGAGCGTGCTGTGATAGGCCCCGTTGATGCCGCCGCCCGCGGATGATCCCTGTTGACCCGTCGGGAGAAAGCGGGTCGTCTCGACGGTATACGCGATCCGCCGGGCGGCGAGCGCGGCCATCTCGCCGGGGGAAGCGACGATGTAGACCCGGCCGTGCTTTTCCATGAGCAGGTCCAGGCCCTTCCGGCCGAGACCCGCGGCGGCGAAGTCCGTTTTCGCGACGCTCACGACCTGACCATGATCGTCGGCCGGCAGAAGGGCGGGGAAGGCCGCGATGACAACGGCCAGGAGCAGAGCCTGCAGTTTCAGCATGCGCATGGGCACCTCGCGGGCATCTCGATCACTCGTCGAAAATATAGCGGACGGTCAGGACGATCTTCGCGGACTTGAGGGAATCGCCCGACCCTTTCTCCCTTCCGATGAAGCTTGAGAGGTCGATGGCCAGGGCCGGGAGCCGCAGGCCCGTGCCGAAGGTGAGCGCCGGATAGGACGAGCGGGGCGCGGTCATCGGCTGCGGGTCGAGCGAGACTCCCACGCGGAAGGGGATGTGCGCGGCCTTACCGCATATCCGGGAGGGCGCCAAATACTCGACGCCGGCCCCGGTTTTGACGACATTCCGGAACGGCCTTTCGAGCGGCTCGTCGAAGTACGTGACCTCGTAGCGCGACCAGCCGAAATAGGCCATATCGGCGGCAACGCTCCAGGCCTCCGTGAG
>MEYF01000064.1:7931-15734 GCA_001775755.1 Candidatus Aminicenantes bacterium RBG_19FT_COMBO_65_30
CCCGACGACCCACGGCTGACGGTATTCGTTCGTCGATTCGGCGTCGATCAGAATGTCCGTTTCCCCCGCCGGAACCTCGTAACGAAGGACGCTTCGGCCTTTCGCTTTCTTGACGTATGGCGAACGGAAAACCAAGGCCGCGGTCAGGCGCCCGGAAACCTCCCAGGCGAGCCCGCCGTTGAGGAAGATGCCGCGATAGCTCTCCCGCTTGTCGTCCGTGATGGTCACGACGCGCTGGGGGTCGGACGTCTGTTCGATGATCGTCCGGGCCATCGTCCCCGTCGCATAGTTAATCCCCAGGCCAAGCGACAATCCCGCCGGCAGGCGCCGGGCGATCCCGGCGTGAAAGATACGGAGGTATCCGGTCTGGTCCAGGGTCAGCCGGTCGCTCCAAACGCCGTCCGAAGACCCGACGACGATCTTGGGCCGACCGTAGCTCTCGGGGACGGCTACGGCTACCCCCAAGGCCCATTTCCCGCTGCGGAAGGACAACCCTCCGCAATCGAGGCCCAGGATGCCGGCCGCCAGGTTCCCGCTCGACGCGACGACGCCGGTGTTGACCAGCGAATACTTGAAGAGCGTGGTCACCGCGTAAGACGCCGAAACAAACGCCGAAAGCCGCGGCAAGGTCAGGAGAAGGGCGGGGTTCGTCAGGGAAACCGAGCTGTCCCAAGCCCGCGCGAACTGGACGCCGCCAAGGCCGACGGCGGGGGCCGAAGGAGCGCCGAAGATATTCCAGGTCCCGAGCGGGGCTTCGTCCTCGTACTGGCCGAGGACGAGCTGGGCCGAGGCGGCGCCGCAGATCAAAAGTAAGCCGGCGAGAAGCGCGACCGGGAAGAGAGCTCGAGCCGCCCCGTCCTCCATATTGCGTATCATTATAGCACAGGGCCGGCCCGGAATTCTCCGGCGGCCGCCGATTTTGATTCGGCCCGGGAAGTGTGATAAAAAAAACTCGAAACCCATCAGGAGGACGCCCATGAAAAAGATCCTGCTCCGTGCATCCCGTCCGCTGGCCCTCGCCGCCGCCGGCCTCTTCCTTCTTCCCCTCCTGGCGCCCTCGCTTCAGGGGGGATCGCGCGACCGGTACCTGGCCTACGCCCGGGCATCGGCGGATTGGACCTACGCCCATGCCGACGAGCTCCTCGCCCAGTGGAAAAAGACTTTCGACCCTCTCAACGTCTTCGGCTACCGCGCGCCGGGCGGACTTCTGGAAATGGCCGTGATCTATTCTTACCTCTACGAAAAAGAAAGGAAACCCGAATACGCCGGCCGGGCCAAAGACGTTCTCCTGACTTACGGAGATCACCGCTCCGCCTACCCCGAATCGTCGATCAAGCTTAGACCCGACTACGCCGACGGGGTGCCGGCCCTGCCCGACTTCTTCACGGCCATGCGCTACATCCGGACCTACGATACCCTGAGCCGGCTCGGGCGCCTCTCCCCCGCCGAAGACAAGAAGGCCGCGGACGTCATCGCCGGCAGCATGCGCTACCTCCTCCGGACCCAGGAATGGGGACCGATGAACCGCTCCGCGCTCCGGGCCGAATGCCTGGCTTGGGCCGTCCGGGCCCTGCCGAAGCATCCGGACAGGCCCAAGTGGGAGATGCAGAGACGGGCCCTCGGCGACGACAACTGGGGGAACTGGCAGATCGAGGACGCCACGATCTACAACGGCGTCTGGCTCTACTCCCTCCTGGGCTACGCCGACGCCCTGAACAAGATCAAAGACATGTTCGCCACCCCGGAGATGTATTATTACGCCCAGTATTATTTGAGCCTGATGTGTCCGGCCGGCGTCGTCCCCGACCTCGGCGACGCCCACTGGACGTCCAACTGGACGCACTTCCTGGTCTATTTCGAGGCCGCCGCGGCGGCCCTCAAGGACCCCGGACTCAAGTGGGCGGCCGAGACGATCGCGGCCAAGTTCGTCGATTTCGGGAAGCCGACGAGCTCCGGCCTGGGCACCATGCTCCTCGACTGCTACCGTTGGGGAACCGACGAGGTCAAGGCCGCCGTGCCCACCGCCCCGTCCATGGAGGTGATGGAGGACGTCCAAGGGAAAAAGATCGTCTTCCGCAACGGCTGGTCTCCCCTCTCGAGCTACCTCCTCCTCAACTACCGGGACGAGGGCGACGGCGGCCTGAACTTCCGCGACTACCTCCGGGACACCATCCCGGTCGAGGAAGAGAAGATGACCCACGGCCACGCCGACGAGAACAGCCTCGTCCTGCTGATGTCGGGGGGTTCGGTCCTCCTCCACGACGGCGGCTATCGCGATTACATGCCCTCGGGGCCCTACGGCGCCTACCGCCAGGACTATTTCCACAACCGCCTTTGCGTCCGGCCGGAGAAGATTTTCTGGGGCCAGAAGGAGGGCGAGTCCCGCTACAGCGTCCGCGACGCCGTCCCCGGCCAGTCCATGCTCGAGTTCATGCGCAACGCCGGTTCCTACCGCCCGGTCCGGACGCGGAAGGTCGACTTCCTGTCCTTCGACGATTTCGATTACAGCCGGACGCGCGTCGTCGACGACGGCTGGGGTTACCAGTCGGACCGGATCGTGGTCTACGTCAAGGACCCGGAGTGCTACGTCGTCTTCGACATCTTCAAGGCCCTGCGCGAGGACTATTTCACGCTGGGCGCGCTCTGGCACACCCGGAAGATCTTCGGCCGCGGCGACCACTGGTACGACACGGGCTACGACCAGATCCAGACGGCCGTCCTGCCCCAGGACAAGCGCCTGCTCATCCTGTTCCCGTCGGCGGAAGCGCGGATGGAAGGCGTCGAGGCGGAGAAACGCCACTATCAGGACGAATGGCTCATCCACCAGTCCTGGGCCCAGCATTTCGAGCTCGGCGAGACGGCCGCATTCGTCACCGTCCTCGTGCCCCACGGGGCGCAGGAGGACCCCGAAGGCTGGCTCGACCGCGTCGCCGTTCTCCCCGCTGAGCCCGGCCGCGGCGCCATCGGCGTCGCCATCAAGGCCGCGGACGGTGACATCGTCGTCGGCGTCAAGAACGACCTGCGCATGGACATGAGCCGCGACTACCGCCGTCCACGCTACGCCTACGACGCCGGGCGGATCAAGCTCGGCGCCATCGAGACGGACGGCGATTTCATTTTCGCCTCGGCCCGCGCCGGTTCCCTCGACTATACGATCGTCAATCTGACCAGGGCGCTTTACGGCGGAAAGACGCTCGTCGAGGCCGGCGAGGGCAATTTCGGATTGGGCTACGACGCGAAACCCGACCGGGGCGGAGCGGGAAAGCTCAGGTATTGGCGGGACAAGGCCGTCATCCGCTAAGACGGCTCAGATCGGCAGGCCCTGCTGTTTGCGCTGGGCCGTTTTCTGGAGCTCTTGACCCTCGGCCACGAGCGTCGCGATCTTGTCGAGGGCCATGCGGATCTTGATGTTGGCCAGCTTCCTCTTGCCCGTTTTCTGGGCTTCGTAATGGGCCTGGAGGTAGGCGTCGACCTCCTCGGGCCTCATGATGGTCTGGATGAAATCGTCGCTCGTGAGCTCGGCGCGCAGTTCTTCCGGCGTCTGGCCCCGGACGACGATCTTCTTCTCGATGAGGGCCTGGGACCGCCAGGCCTCGAACTCCTTGGCGGCGTAGATCGGGATCGGGCCGAGGAGCTTCTTGGCATCCTGGACGGTCTGGTCGTAGAAGGCCTTGCCTTCCTTGAAGAAGTTCCGGGCGCGGTAGTACTCGGGGGCCGAGGGCGCGGTCGTGGGATCGAGGTAGCTCCGGAATATCTGTATGGCTTCGGTGAGGACGGCGAACGAACGGGAAGCCCGGATGTATATTTCGCGCTCGACCGGGACCTGCATGCCCCTGGAACCTCGCCCAAACCTTAGCACAGGGGCCGGGCCGTGTCAAAACCCTTATTTCGTCCGGATGGCCGCGGCGACGACGTTGGCCACCTTGCTGCGCAAGGCGATGATGTCCCCTTTGTCGTCCGGGTGGACGCGGTTGGTCAGGAAGACGACGGCGGTCCGGGTTTCCGGGTCGATCCAGATCGAGGTCCCGGTGTAGCCGGAATGGCCGTAGGAGGCCGGGCCGAAGAGATCGCCCCGGACGGTCGCGTAGTCCGAGTCGAGGTCCCAGCCGAGGCCGCGGCCGGACTCCCCGACTTTGGGATAGATCTCGGTCATGCGTTCGACGGCGAGCGGGCTGAGGACCCGGCCGCCATCTGCCTCTCCCCGGTTGAGAAGCATCTGGGCGAAGACGGACAAGTCGTCGGCCGTCGAGAACAGTCCGGCGTTTCCCGAGACGCCGCCCTGCAGGCGGGCCAACGGGTCATGGACGACGCCGCGCAGGAGCGCGCCATTGACGACCTCGGTGGGCACGCACGAGCTTAGCAGGGCCTCCGGCGGCCGGTAAAAGGTCCTGGTCATGCCCAGGGGCTTGAAGATATTCTCCGCGGCGAATTCGGCGATCGACTTGCCCGTGACCTTTTGGACGATATGAGCCAGGGTGATGTAGTTGAGGTCGCTATAGACGAACTTCGTCCCGACCGGGGCCTCCTTGGGGATCTCGGCGATAAGCCGGACGAGGTCGGCGGTCGTACAGGGGTCGCCGAGCTTCTTCCCGGCTTCCTTGGCGTCCGTGACGGGCGGCAGACCCGATGTATGGGTCAGCAAATGCCAGAGGCGCGCCGCCGCCCCCGCGATACCTTTCTCGCCGTACCAGGCCGAGAATTCCGGGACGTAGGTCTGGACCCGGTCCCAGAGCCGGAGCTGGCCGCGTTCGACCAGGATCATGACGGATGTCGCCGTGGCCACGGGCTTGGTGAGGGAAGCCAGGTCGAAGATCATGTCGGCCGTCATCGGCCGAGTTTCGGGAACGCGCTGGGAATAGCCGTAGGCTTTGCGGTAAACGACCCTGCCCTTGCGGGCAACGAGAAGGACGGCCCCGGGGAAATCTTGCCGGGCGACCGCGGCGCCGACGATCTCGTCGAGGAGGGCCAGGCGCTTCGAGGACATGCCGACAACCTCGGGTTTGGCCGCGGGGAGTGTCGGTCCGGCCGCCGCGCCGATGCCGCCGAGAACGAGAAGAGTGAGGACGGCCGAGCTCATGATCTTGGGCATGGTGTTCCCCTCATTTAGCGGCCGGCTCGGGCGGCGTCTCTTTCCAGATGAGACCGTCCTGCCGGATGTGCCAGGTCTCCCCGGACTTCGCGGCGTAAACCGCTTCGAAGAGGCTCGGCGTTATTTGGATCGTCGGCGGGTGCGACCAGCCCTTGATCCGCAGTGCGTTCTCGTCTTTGAGCGCCAAGGCGCCGACGTCGGCCCCAAAGCCCGACTTTTCGTAGTAATGCGCCCACTCGGCGTAATAGACCTTGCGGAGGGCCCACTTCACTTTTTCCTCGGGCCGCCGTACGAACTTCTCCTTGCCCTTGCCGGGCGTTTTCGTAGAGAACTGGACGTGGCCCCACATCTCCGGGTAGTGGATGTTGACGACGCCCTGGGGCGTCCAGGTCCAGTTGTCCTCGGGCAGGGGCCGGCCCGTGCCGGCGTTTTTGGCCTTGACGTAGGCCCCCTTGACGACGTCCAGCTGGTATTCGACCCGGGAGAAATTGACCCGCCACTGGTCCCCGTCCTCGGGACGCTCGGGCTTGCCCGGGATACACTCCTTGAGGACGGCGAAAGGCAGGGCGATCTCCACGGTCCAGGCCTTGTCCCTATCCGAGGGGTCGTTCAGGGTGCCCATGACGTGGACGCCCGTCATGAGGCCCTGGATGTCCCAGGAGTGGACGGCCGGCCCGCCGTCGCGATAGGGTCTGACGAGAAGGAGGTCCCAGACCGTGTTCAGGGCGTTCATCTCCAGCTCATAGTAGTTGTGGGTGTCGCCGTCGGGGTCGATGAAGACCTCGAAGTCGTTGTCCTGAAAGATGATCGAATCCCTGTCTTTGAGCGTGGCCCAGACGTGGGGCTCCTCGAGGTAGGCCCCTATGTAGAAGTATCGATCGTCCCAAAGCATCTGGGCCCGGGTCCTGAAGCGCGGCGCCGGCTTCGAGGCGCCCTCGATGTCGCCGAAGACCTCGGTCCAGTCGGCGTTGGTCCAAGCCGCCTCGTCGAGACGGCCGTCCACATTGATCGGGCCGGCCGCCCTCCGGCAGACGTATGCGAACGGGGCGAAGGCGACCTTGGGCTCGGGGATCCTGGCGGGCGGGATGGACGAAGCGGCCAAAACGGCCAGGAAAAGCCCGGCCGGCGCGAGATATCGGGGACGCATGCGACTGACCTCCATCGAGCTAAAGCTCCAGCCAACGGACGGTGTTGCCGCATGAGGCCAGGAATTTTTCGAAATCGGCGAACGCGATCTCGAGCGTCGCCGTGTTGACGTTGGGATGGAAACCCAGCGCGGGGCTCGGCCGGAGCGCTTGGTCGCATACGACCCGGACATGATGCGTCGCATCGTTGACCAGGCCGAAGGGGGAAACCGACCCCGGTTCGACGCCGAGCCAGCGCCCGAGCCGCTCGGGCGAGGCGAAGCTCAGCCTGTCCTCCCCGAGCATGGCGTTGAGTCGCTTGAGGTCGATCCCCCTCGTGACGGGGGCGATGACCAGGTAATGACGATTCCCCTTGTAGTTCCTCAGGAAAAGGTTCTTGCAGTGAGTGCCCTTGAGGCCCGACCAGTGCTTCTCGGCCTCCTCAACGGTGGCGACGGGAGGATGCTCGTGGCGGACATAGGCGATCCCGAGCTTGTCCAAGGTCTCCAGGATCTTTCGTTCGACCTCGGCCACGGGCATGTCGCGGTCTCTCCAGTTCTTTCGGGCGCTCCACCGGAAACAATAAACGAAAGGACTAACGGGCGCAAGCGGATTCGGCTAGAATGGAGCCATGAGCATCCTCTTCACGCCGGTCAAGATCGGTCACCTCACCATACCCAACCGTTTCGTCCGCTCGGCCACGCACGACTACATGGCCGACGACGAGGGGAACGTCACGGACGCCAACGTCGAGCTCTATCGCCATTTGGCCGAAGGCGAAGTCGGGCTCATCATCACCGGCCACGCCCACGTCCAGCCCTCGGGCAAGGCCAGCCCGAGGCAGACGGCGGTCTTCGACGACCGGTTCATCGATGGCCTGGCCCGCGTCCCCGCGGCCGTCCACGGATTTTCCTCCCGCGTTTTTCTTCAGATCGCCCACGCCGGCCGCCAGACCAAGGAGAAGCTCTGCGGCTGCGTGCCCGTCTCCCCTTCAGCCGTCTACGACCCGGCGTCCAAGGTCATGCCGCGCGAGCTTTTGGATGAAGAAATCCGCGTCCTCATCTCCGATTTCGTCGCGGCCGCGGAACGGGCCAAGCGGGCCGGGTTCGACGGCGTCCAACTTCACGCCGCCCACGGCTACCTTCTTTCGAGCTTCCTTTCCCCCCACACCAACCGCCGCGCCGACAATTGGGGCGGCCCGATCGAAAACCGGGCCCGCGTCCTCGTCGAGATCCTTCGCGGCGTCAAGGCCGTATGCGGCCGGGACTTTCCGGTCATCGTCAAGCTCAACTCGACGGATTTCCTGGAGGGCGGACTCTTCCTCGAGGACGCCGTCCAGGTCGCCCTCAAGCTCGAAGCCGAAGGCATCGATGGCATCGAGGCGAGCGGCGGCATGGCCGAAGCCGGCCGGGGCTCGGTCTGGGCCGGACTCCGAGGCGAGGACGAAGAGGGTTATTTCGTGGACAACGCGGCCCGGATCAAGCAAGCGGTCCGCGTGCCCGTGTTCGGGCTCGGCGGCATCCGCACCCTGGCCGTGGCCGAAAAGATCGTCCGGGACGGCCGGGCCGACCTCGTTTCTCTCAGCCGGCC
>MEYF01000064.1:15748-15963 GCA_001775755.1 Candidatus Aminicenantes bacterium RBG_19FT_COMBO_65_30
CCTTCCTCATCAAGCATTTCCGCGAAGGCCTGGCGGCGAAGTCCGAGTGCATCTCCTGCAATAAATGTTTCAATCCGCGCGGCATCCGCTGCGCGGAGCTCATGAAAAAGCGTTGAGCGTCAGACCCCGAGGTCCCGCGCCGCCGTTGATAATTCCCCCAAGCTCGTGATAATGTCCCGCTCGAGGGAGGATCCCATGCCGAAAAAAGCGTTCAT
>MEYF01000064.1:15978-24518 GCA_001775755.1 Candidatus Aminicenantes bacterium RBG_19FT_COMBO_65_30
CGGGTTCTGCGTTCTGATCCTATCGGGGTGCCGCAAGCCGGCCTCGCCGGACTCGAATCCCGGCACGGTTTTCAATATCAGGGACTTCGGCGCCACGGGGATAAAAGAGGACCTGGCCCAGGAGGCCATCCAGAAGGCCGTCGACGTCTGCGCCGCGGCCGGCGGCGGCACGGTCCACGTCCCGCCCGGCCAATACACGACGGGGACGATCCACCTCCGCAGTCACGTCCGGCTCAACGTCGAGGCCGGCGCCACCGTCTATTCCCTCCACGACAAGTCGCGCTTCGACAAGGACGCCCTCCTCTACGGCGAGGACCTCGTCGGCGTCACCATCGAGGGCCGCGGCACTTTTGACGGCGAAGGCGCCTACGACAGGCGCCTGAAGGGTGATCACGAGGACGACTTTATCCGCCCGAACCAGGTCGAAATGGAGGCCCTCGGCCTGCCGCTCCTCCGCTCCTTCCCGAAACCCGACCGGACGGGCAAGATGGTCCTCCTCGTCCGCTGCACCGACGTCAGGATCGCCGGCGTCTCGTTCGTCGACTCTCCGTCCTGGACGATCCACCCCGTCGCCTGCGAGCGGCTGGTCATCGACGGCGTCACCATCCGCACGAGTCTCAAGGACGGCGTCTGGGCGGACGGCATCGACCCCGACGGCTGCAAGGACGTCCGTATCTCGAACTGCACCATCGAGACAGGCGACGACGCCCTCGTCTTCTACTCCATGGACTGGTTCGGGCCGGCCAGGCCCTGCGAGAACATCACCGTGACCAACTGCCGGCTGAGCTCGGCCTCGAGCGCCGTCAAGTTTTGCGACGGCAACATCGGCGGGATCCGCAACGTCACCATCGACAACTGCGTCATTACCGGGTCGAACCGCGGCATCGCCTTCATGACCTTCGACGGCGGAGCGGTCGAGAACGTCGTCTTGTCGAACCTGATCATCGACACCATCCGTCATGAATGGTTCTGGTGGGGGGACGGCGAGCCTTTCCACTTTAACATCAAGAAACGGAGCGAGGTCCACGCCAATTGGCCGCCGGAAAAGGACCGGCCTGCCGGGGCCATCCGCAACGTCAAGATCCAGAACGTCATCGCCCGCGGCTACGGCTCGAGCGTCTGCAACGGCCACCCCGACTCGTGGCTCGACGGGATCTCCTTCGAGAACGTCAAGCTCGCCGTCGCCCATGACCCGGACGCGGCCTACGACAAGGCCGTCCACGGCCTCGTCTTCAAGCAGGTCCGGAACCTGAGGCTGCGGGACGTCGAGATCGTCTGGGAGGGACCCGGCTCGGCGAAATGGAAGAGCGGATTGGCCTTCGAGGAAGTCGCAGGTTTGACGCTCGACGGCGTGAGGGCCGTCCAGGCGCCCGGGGCGGAATCGGCGCCGGCGGTCCTCCTGTATCAGGTCGACAGGGCCGTCATCCGGGACTGCCAGGCGGCGGAAGGGACGGGGACGTTCTTCCTATTCACGGGAGAAGGGACCAAGGATATCCTGCTCGAGAGGAACGACTTCCGGCTGGCCCGTCTCCCCTACTCCTTCGCCGAAGGCGCTCTTCCCCAGTCCCTCAAGCTGGGCTACTGAGGCCGCCGGCACGCGCGGATCGGCGTCCTCTACCGCCGGCTGAGGAAAAAGAGGACGACGGCCACGGCGAGAACGAGGAAGAGCAGGAAGAAGGCCCGCCTCCGCCGGGCCTCGATGAAATCCTCGGCGGCGTTCGTATCCATGTAATAGGTTTCAGGAGTCCGTCCCGGAAGGAAAATGGCCTTGTTCTCCATTTTCCGGAAGATCCGATCGGGCTTGATGCCCAACTCGGCAAGAGGCTTGGCCCGTGAAGGCTCCGTCGCCCCGGCGCGCCGGAATTTCCGCATGTATTCGTTCTGCTTGATGATGACATAAGCTTCGTTGCTCATGGGCATCTCCCTCCTCGTCAGCGCCCGAAAGCGCTCGCCGAAATCAAGCCCTTCTCGAATTGCGGACCTCGCCAGGCGAGCTCCAGACCGAGTCCGCCCGTGCCCTGGAAATAGACGATCTCAAAGGCATGCCAGCCCGATTCGAGGGCTATCTCGGCCTTCTCCTCCGTCATGCCGTGGACGCCGTCGTTCGCTACGATCTCTTTCCCGGCGACCGAGAGCTTTGACCCATCGTCCGAGCTGAGATAGAAAACGTAGACGCCGGTCCGGGGAACGCGGACGAATCCCCGGAACCTCAGGGCGAACTCGTCCTTGTCGTTGGCGACGGCGAGGCCAGGCCGCCCGGCCGTGCCGGTCCTCGCCGCTTTCAGCGCGGCAAAGTCCGGGAGCTTCTCGAAGCGGCCTTCGAAATACTCGAAGGCGAGTCCCTTTTTGTCCGGCACGGCCTCCGAGGCGGCGAGCGGGACGGCCGGCTTGAACATCCGGCTTTCGACCAGGCTCGAGACACCGTCGGGCCAGAAGGCGCGGGCCTTGACGGTCGTTTCCCCCTCGATGACGACCGGCCTCTCGTAGACGGTCGAATCGGGACCAGGTTCGGAGCCGTCGACCGTGTAACGGATCGTCGCCCCTTCCCGCGCCGCGAGCTCGACCACGAACGATGGCCCCACGAATTGCGTCTGGTCGGCGACGAAGCGCGGCGGGAGGTAACCCCGGTTGAGAGCGGCGAATTTGCCCGGCTCGAGCTTGACCACCTCGCGGTCGTAGGTCATGAGGCCGTTGACTTCGGTCTCGCAGTCCGAGGTCTGCGTGTAAACCGCAGCGGCCAGGCCTTTTTCCACGAGCGGATAGAGGTTCTTGATGAGCTCAGCGTAGCGCGCCTCATAGACCCGGGTGTCGTCGAAATTGCGGTAGCCCCAGTTTCCCTCGGCTTGCCAGAGATGCCCGGGTATCGGCAGGCCCAGCCCGCCGAATTCACCGAGGACGGCGGCCCGCTTCTCTTCGACGGGCGGCATGGCCGGCCCCGGGTAGCTGTGGATGTCGTTCGTGTCGCCGACGCCCTTGTCGGTCCAGCCGCTGGCGTTGTTGACTAGGCGGGTCGGGTCGTGTTGTTTCGTCCAAGCGGTGATCCGCTCGGTGTCGTACTGGCCCCAGCCCTCGTTGAAAGGCACCCACATGACGATCGAGGGGTGCGAATGGAGCGCGTCCAAGATGGCCTTCCATTCGCCCTCGAACTGGGCGTCTCTCTGTGCCAGGACTTCCTCGGCGTGGGCCTCCCGCTTGTACAGGGCGCTGGGCATGTCCTGCCAGACGAGAACGCCCAGCTTATCGCACCAGTAATAGAGCCGGGCCGGCTCGACCTTGACGTGCTTGCGGAGCATGTTCATGCCCAGGGCTTTGATCGTTTCCAGGTCGTAGCGCAGGGCGGCGTCCGTCGGAGCGGTGTAGAGGCCGTCGGGCCACCAGCCCTGGTCGAGGGGCCCGAGTTGGAAGAGCGGTTTGTCGTTCAAGAAAAGCCTGAGATAGCCCTGGCCGTCTTTGCCCAGGGCGATTTTCCGCATCCCGGCGTAGCTCGTGACTTTGTCCAGCGCCTTGCCGTCCTTCTTGAGGACAGCCTCGAGGTCGTAAAGGATGGGGCTCGCGGGCGACCAGAGTTCCGGCTGGAGGATCTTCAAGACCGCCGCCTCGCCTGCGGGAACCTCGGCTTCGTCGACGACGGCTTGGCCCCGTCTGACGGTCACGGCCATGGTCGCCCCTTCGGCATTCCCCGTGACCGCAGGCTCAACCATGAGCGCCCCTCTGTCCACGTCCGGGGTTGTCTTCAAATTCGCGATATAAGCTTCCGGCACGGGCTCGAGCCAGACCGTTTGCCAGATACCGGTCACTGCCGTATAGAAAATGCCGCGCGGCCGCATGACCTGCTTTCCCCTCGCGATGGGGCTGTTCTCTTCGTCGGTCGGGTCGTAGACGCGCAGAACGATCTCTTGCTTGGTTCCCCGCTCGAGGGCATCGGTGATGTCATAAGTGAACGGATCGTAGCCGCCGCGGTGAATGCCGGCCTCGCGGTCGTTGACCCAGACCGTGCTCTCCCAGTCCACGGCCCCGAAGTGAAGGAGGACCCGCCCGCCACGCCATTTCTTGGGAACTGCGACAGTCCGGCGATACCAGAGGGCTTTTTTCGCACCGACCGGCTTGCCGACCCCCGAGAGCGCCGACTCGACGGCGAAGGGAACGAGGATCTTCCCGTCCCAGGCCTCCGGCCGGCCGGCGTCCTGGGCCATGATGGCATAGTCCCAGAGCCCGTTGAGGCTGAGCCACTCTTCGCGGGCCATATGCGGCCGCGGGTATTCGGGAAGGACCAGGCCGGGCTTGATCTCGGCGGCCCAGCGGGTCATGATCCGGCCCTCGACGGGCTTCCATTCCGTCGCCGGCTCCGTTTTGCACGCGGCGATACACCCCATAACGGCGATAGCCACGACGACTATTGTGGGGAATTTTTTCATGGCGGCACTCCTATCGAGGCATTAGTAATTCATCCCGACCGGACATGTCAATAAACGTTGAAATTTAAGGCAGGTTTTAATAAAGTGTGATGTCCGAGAAAGGGACAGACCATGAGCACCCGTGATCCGATCCATCCCCTGGAAACCCTGAACCCGAAGGTCCGGGCCAGATTCCCCATGATCGACCGGGATTCCCGCGGCGAGCCTCGCGTCTACCTCAACACCGGGGCGGGCAGCCTTACGGTCGACACGGCCGCCGAGGCCGCCCGCGACGCCCAGGGAAGGCTCAACCCCATGCCGGGCGCCGTCGTCGCCGGAGAAGCCGAGACGGCCGCGCTGCAGGCCCGCGTCCGGGACCTCGTCGCCGACTTCCTCCATGCCCGGAGCGGCCGCGAGATCAGCTTCCACCAGTCGGCCACGGCCGCCCTGTTCAACCTGGCCTTCGGCCTGCGCGGCATCCTCGGGCCATCGGCCAACCTCGTCGTCACCGACATCGACCATATGGCCAACGTCTCGCCCTGGGAAACCGTCTGGGGCGAGGGGCACGGCCGCGAGGTCCGGCGGGCGCGGCTCACGGCGGAGGGAGCACTCGACGTCGACCACCTCCTCTCGCTCGTCGACGCCCGGACGGGCCTGCTCGCCATGACTTCGGCCTCCAACGGGACGGGTTCCATCGTCCCCCTGCGCGAGACGGTCGCCGCGGTCAGGCAAAAGTCTCCCGCCTGTCTGGTCGCGCTCGACGCCGTCCATCACGCCCCGCACGGCGTCCTCGACGTCCAGGCGAGCGACGCCGATTTCCTCGTCTTCTCCGGCTACAAGGTCTTCGGCCCGATGCTTGGCGTCTTCTGGGGGAAAGCCGGACTCCTTGAAAAACTGCATCCGTATCGCGTCGAGACGAACAAGGACGTCCTGCCGGGCAAATTCGAAATGGGCATGCTCAACAACGCCTCCCTCGCCTCGCTCGAAGCCGCCCTGGAGTATCTCCTCTGGTTGGCCGACCTCGCGGCCGGTCCGACGGCCGTCTTCTCCGACAGGGCCTCCAAATTCCGCTTCGTCATGGCCTCCATCGCCGAGTACGAATCCGGGCTGACCCGCCACGTCCTCGAGGGCTTCCGCAGGCTCGACGCCCGTCATTTCCGGTGTTTCGGCATCTCCGACCCGGCCCGCTCCGGCGAACGCGTCCCGACCTTCGCCTTCGACATCGGCGGCCTCACGGCGACGGAGACCAAACAAAGACTTTGGGCGGACGCGGGGATCCAGATCGCCGACGGCAATCATTATTCGGCCGCCGTCGTCCGCCACCTCGGGCGGCCCGAGGGCATCTGCCGGGCGAGCTTCGCCCACTACGACAATTACATGACCGTTGAACTCTTCCTCGGCGCGCTGGGGCGGCTTGCGGCCTGAAAAAGAAAACGGCCGGCCGGCACGAAAAAGATTGAAGACGCGGCCCGGAAAATTTAAAATGGGGCTTCCGAAAGGACGTCGAGATCATCTCCGTCCGGAGCGTCGACAGATAAATCTTCCAATGAGAGGAACCATGAGAAAGCAACAAAAGATAGCCGCCGTCCTCGGTCTCCTGCTCGTGGCGCTCGTCGCCGGGCAGGCCCTGGCCCAGGACAAGATCGTCGGCAAGGCCCTCTACGACAAGCTCCGGCGCGAAGGGCGGACCCTGGTCAAAATGGAGGGCCAGTCCACGCTCGCCTGGACCCCCGACGGCAAGGCGTCCTACGTCTTCGAGGACGGGACCTTTAAACGGGTCGGCATCCTCAGCGGCGAAATAACGCCCCTCTTCGACGACGCCAAGCTCTTGGCCGCGGTCAACGCCGCGACCGGACGGCAGGAGGTCAAGCTCTTTTTCGACCGCTTCGAGTACCTGGACGAGGGGAAGAAGATCCAGTTCCAGGCCTTCAACAAGGTCTTCATCTACGACCTCGCCTCCGCTAAGCTTATTTTGTTCGAACCGGAGAAGCCCATCATTGGCGTCCGCCGCCGGGTCTACGGCGATGTCCTCTCTCCCGACCTCAAATACCGGGCCTTCACTCGCAACTATAACCTGTTCATCAAGGACATGGACGGCAACGAAACGGCCTTGACGACGGACGGCACGGAAGACCTCCGTAACGGTTTTCCCGATTGGGTCTACCCCGAAGAACTCAACCAGTACCAGGCCTTCTGGTGGTCTCCCGATTCGAAAAAGATCGCCTTCATGCAGTTCGATGAGAGCCCAGTAGCCAGGTATCCGATCGTCCATGACACCGCCCCGATGCCCCGTTACGAGCTCCAGGGCTATCCCGTGCCCGGGGCCAACAACCCCATCGTCCGGCTGTTCATCGCCGACGTGGCTTCGAAGAAGCTCATCCGACTCGAAACCGGAGACGACCTCGACGTCTACCTCTACCGCGGGCAATGGACGAACGATGCCAAGGAGTTCACCTACCACCGCCTCAACCGGTTTCAGAACAAGGTCGAGGTCTTCGCCGCCGACCCGGCCACCGGCAAGACGCGGCTCCTCCTTACCGATACGGACCCCTGTTACATCGACGAGCAGACCGACCTCATCTTTCTCAAGGACAACCTGCGATTCCTGTGGACCTCGGAACGGAGCGGCTGGCGCGAGATCTACCTCTACGACATGACCGGGAAGCTCGTCAAACAGCTGACGAGCGCCAAGCTCCCCGTCCGCTCCATCCAGGGCGTCGACGAGACCCGCGGCTGGGTCTATTTCGGCGGCTCCGAGGCGAACGGCACCGAGAGCCACGCCTACAAGGTCAAGCTCGACGGTACCGAGTTTGCCCGCCTGACCCAAGAGCCGGGCTCCCACAACGTCGGCTTCTCCCCCGGTTTCGATTACTACACGGACGTCTTTTCCAGCTTCGACCAACCCACGAAGTCGACGCTCTACCAGGCCGACGGGAAAAAGGTCAAGGTCCTGGCGACCTCCGTTCCGACCAAGGAGTTTGTTGACCTCAAACTCATCAAGCCCGAGCACTTCCTGTTCAAGTCCGCCGCCGGCAAGTACGACCTCGACGGGCTCCTCTACTTTCCGGCCCACTTCGACCCCAACGACAAGTACCCGCTCATCCTCTCGGTCTACGGCGGACCGGGCTCCAAGGGCGTTTCCAACAGATACAACATGAACGACGGCAATCAAGCCCTGGCTCAGCTGGGATTCCTCGTGGCGACCTGCGACTACCGCGGCGTTTCCGGGCGGGGCAAAGCCTTCCAGAACCTCCATTATCTGAAGCTCGGGCAAGTCGAGCTCGAGGACCACGTCGCTTTCGTCAAGGCTCTCGGGCGGAGGCCTTATGTCGACGCGAGGCGGGTCGGCGTCTGGGGGGGCTCATACGGCGGCTATTTCACCTGTATCGCCCTGCTCAAGGAACCCGACGTTTTCCAAGTCGGGGTGGCCGCATCGTCCGTCACCGACTGGAAGAACTACGATTCGATCTACACCGAGCGCTACATGCGCCGGCCCCAGGACAATCCCGACGGCTACGAGAAGGGTTCCTGTTTGACCTACGCCAAGAACCTCAAGGGCAAGCTCTTCCTCCAGCACGGCACGGTGGACGACAACGTCCATCCGGGAAACACCATCCAGCTCGTCCAGGCCCTGCTCAAGGAGAACAAGAGGTTCAGCCTCATGATGTACCCCGAAAACCAGCACGGCATCACTTACCCGCACGCCGGAGAGGCCCGGGTCGAGTATTTCATCGAGCACCTGAAACCGGTCGTCAAGTGAGTTCGCTGTATCCAAAGGAAGGAGCACTCCCATGGCCAAATTCGAAGGCGTGAAATGGGCCCCCCGGCAGATGCGTTATCTCCTGCCCGAGAAGCAGTTCGACATCCTCGAAGCCGACGCCAAGGTCTACGGCGTATCCCGGTCGATCTTCTACGCCACGTTCCTCTGCTTCGAGGGCATCCGGTTCTTCTGCAAGAAGGGCGCCGGCGGACGCATCGAAGTCAACTTTCTCAACTGGCATAAGAACCTGGAGAGGCTCCGGAGGGGGATCGCCTTCAACCTGAGCAGGACCCAGGCCGGGATCATCCCCTCCGTCGAAGAGCTGGAGAGTATCATCATCCACCAGTATTTCAAGGACCCGGCCATCCGGGCCTTCCTCGAGGAGA
>MEYF01000065.1:0-146 GCA_001775755.1 Candidatus Aminicenantes bacterium RBG_19FT_COMBO_65_30
ATCGTCAAGCATATCGTCCTGGCCCACGAGGGGACCGTGTCCGTCAAGAGCCGGCTCGGCGAGGGGACGACGTTTACGGTGAGCCTGCCCCTCGGTTAACCCGTCTGAAGCGGCCGATCAGTCCGCAGGTCCGGCTGCCGGCGGGT
>MEYF01000065.1:159-24116 GCA_001775755.1 Candidatus Aminicenantes bacterium RBG_19FT_COMBO_65_30
GGGTCTTTGGTATAATGGCCCTCTTTCGGCGCCCGGGTGACGCCCCACGGAAGAACATCGGCCCCTGGCGGACGAGACCGAGGAACCAAACCATGAGCGACCTCTTGAGGATCCTCGAGAACGAGGTTCAGATCGCGGCCCTCGTTTTCTTGGCCGTCGTATACACCACCCGCCTCATCTGGCTTTTCCGCTTCCGGACCCGGAAAGAGAGGACCATCGCCGCCGGACGCGCTTCCGCCGGAGCCGGCTACTCCTTGATGAACGTGGCCATGCCATGGGCCATGGAGTCGACGCGGAAGCGGCCCGGCCTCTACGCCCAGTTCGTCTTCTTCCACCTGGGGGTGGCAACGGCTATCACCGCGACGTTCATCATCCCCTACGCGCCCGGGCTGTTCAAGGTCCGGGCGGTCGTTTTCCTGTTCCAGATCGTCATCGCGGCGGCCTTCCTTGTCGGCCTGCTTCGCCTCGTGCGGCGCCTGACCAATCCCGTCCTCCGGCAGATCAGCTCTCCCGATGATTACTTTTCCCTCATCCTCCTCGTGCTGTGGTTCGCCGCGGGCATGCTGGCCGTGCCCAACGAGCCCGAACGGACGGAGTGGCCGCTCATCCTCTTTTTCGGGCTGACGGCTTTTTTTCTTGTCTATGTCCCGTTCTCGAAGATCTGCCATTACCTCTACTATCCGTTCACCCGGTTTTATTTGGGCCGCTCGCTCGGGCATCGCGGCGCCTTTCCTCCGGCGGGAACAAAGCGTCCTGAGGCCCGCCGCGCCGGGGAGAATCAGGCATGAAGCGCCGTAAAACAACGCCCTCGGGCGTCGTCGAGGCTCCTCTCGACCCCCGCACCCAAGTCCGGGCGAAAGAGGAGGGCCTGCCTTCGGTCAATGAGGGGCGGCTCCGGACCTACGAGCCCGGCGATAACGTCCGGAGGTTCCTCGGTCTCCTCAGCAGCCGTATCACTCGATCTCTGGCGGTGTCACTGACGGCCTGCGTGCACTGCGGTCTTTGCGCCGAGTCCTGCCACTATTTCCTGGCCCGGCCGGACGACCCGACGATGACGCCCGTCTGGAAGGCCGACCAGATCCGCAAGATCTTCAAGCGCCACGTCGATTGGACGGGCCGGGTCGCCCCGTGGTGGGTCAAGGCCGGCGGGCCGCGCGACGACGAGGACCTCAACCGCCTGAAAAACATCGTCTTCGGCAGCTGCAGCGCCTGCCGCCGCTGCACTTACAACTGCCCGATGGGCGTGGACACGGGCCTGCTCGTCCGGTTCACCCGGGGGCTCCTGACCGAGCTCGGCATCGTCCCCGAGGGGGTCTTCAACGTCAGCCGGGATCAGTGGGAGACGGGTAACCAGATGGCCGTGACGGAGACGGACTACCTGGAGACGCTCGAATGGATGCGGGATGAGGTTCGGACGGAGCTCGGGACCGACGCCATCGACATCCCAGTGGACCGGCAGGGCGCGGACATCCTCTACACGATCAATCCCCGCGAGATCAAGTTCGACCCCCGCTCGATCGCCCATGCCGCCAAGATCTTCCACACGGCCGGCGAATCGTGGACGCTTCCCAACTGGGGCTGGGACCAGACGAATTTCGGGCTTTTCTCCGGGGACGACAAGCTCGGGGCCTACGTCGCCCGCAACGTCTACGAGGCGGCCGAAAGGCTCCGGACGAAGCGGATTGTCATCTCGGAATGCGGGCATGGCTACCGGTCGACGCGCTGGGAGGGCTATACCTGGGCCGGCTACGACCAGAAGCTGCCGACGGAGTCCGTCGTCGTTACCCTCAAGCGCTATCTCGAGGATGGCCGGATCGCCGTCGACCGAACCCGGAACACCGAGCCGGTGACCTTCCACGACTCCTGCAACATCGCCCGGTCGGGCGACCTCGTCGAAGAGCCGCGGGATGTCCTGCGCCGGGTCTGCACCGATTTCCGGGAGATGTTCCCCAACCGCCGGGAGAATTTCTGCTGCACGGGCGGCGGCGGCCTGCTGTCCATGGCCGAATATCGGCCCCTGCGGCTCGAGGTCGCAAAAATCAAGGCCGACCAGCTCCGGGCGACCGGGGCCGAGCTCGTCTGCACGATGTGCCACAACTGCGTCGACGGGCTCAACGACGTCATCAAGCACTACAAGCTTCCGATGCGGGTCGTCCAGGTGCTCGAACTCGTGTCGAATGCCCTGGTCGTTCCCGGGACGAACGAAAGAACGAAACACCGCTTATAGGCTTTCCGGGCCGTCGTGCCCGGCGAGGCGAACAGAGAGTGGAATGGCGCACATCGAAATCGAGGGACGACGGATCGAAGTCAACGAGGAGGGCTTCCTGGCCCATCCCGAGGAATGGACCGAGGAGACGGCCCGGCTGCTGGCCAAGGCCGAGGAGGGCTTGGACGGGCTTACGGCCGAGCACTGGGCCGTCGTCAAGTTCATCCGCGATTACTACCTGGAGAAAAACCTGGCCCCGATGGTCCGGAAGATGTGCCAGGCGACGGGCTTCCCGTTGATGAAGATATATGATCTTTTCCCGTCGGGACCGGCCAAGGGCGCCTGCAAGGTCGCCGGCCTGCCCAAGCCGGACGGCTGCGTCTGAGCCGACGTCAGCGCTTCGCCCGGAACGAGGCGATCTTTCCGACGGCCGCGACGGCCGCCTGGATATGCTCCTCGGTGTTGAACGGCCCGATGCCGAAGCGGACCGCGCCGTGGATCTTGTCCGTGCCCATCTGCTCGTGGACGAGCGGCGCGCAGTGAAGCCCCGTCCGGCAGGCGATCCCGAAATCGACGTCCAGCATGGTCCCGACGTCGGCCGCGTCCATGCCGTCGATGTTGAAGGCCAGGACGGCGATGTGGTTCTCGAGGCTGTCCAGGCAATAAAGAACGACACGGGGGATACCCCGAAGTCCGTCGAGGAGGATTTGGGCGAGCCTCATCTCCTCGGCGTGGATGCTCTCGACGCCCTTACCCAGGATCCAGGTCAGCCCGGCTTTGAGGCCGGCGATCCCCATGACGTTGGGTGTCCCGTACTCGAGCCGGTAGGGATATTCGTCGAGATGGGCCCGGACGGCCGAGCGCACGCCCGTGCCGCCGGCGCGCGTGTGACGGATCTCGACTCCTTCCCGGACGCAGAGCCCCCCGATGCCCGTCGGGCCGAGAAGGGACTTGTGGCCGGTGAAGGCCACGACGTCCAGGCATTGGGAGTCCATGTCGATGGGGACCTTGCCTGCCGACTGGGAGGCATCGATGGCGAAGGGGATTCCCGCCTCCCGGCAGAGCTTGCCGATTGCGGCGATGGGCTGGACGGTGCCGATGACGTTCGAGGCGTGGTTGACGATCACCAGGCGCGTGTTGGGCCGGAACATTTTGCGGATCTCGGCCGGGTCGACGAAACCGGCACCGTCAAAGGGGACGAAGTCGATGTCCACGCCCTCCCGGCGGAGATGGTAGAGCGGCCGGAGGACCGAATTGTGCTCGACGGTCGTCGAAACGGCGTGGTCTCCGGGCCTGAGCATGCCGGAGATAATGAGGTTCAAGGCGTCGGTCGAGTTGTAGCCGAAACAAAGGCGGTTAGGATCTGTGCCGTTGAAGAATTGGGTCAGCATCTTTCGGGTCTCTTCGACGACCAGTCCCGCCTCCATGCACAGGTCATAGCCGGAACGCCCGGGGTTGACACCGAAGTTCCGGTAGAAGTGGTCCATGTAACGGTAGACCTCTTCGGGCTTGGGGTATGACGTCGCCCCGTTGTCGAGGAAGATCAGCTTGCTCATGTTCTCGCTCCGTCCCGGTTCACCCCGGATGTCAGTTCCGGGAGGGATAATACTAAACAAGCCACTTCCGAATTGCAACCGGCTGCCGCATTTGACTAAGATGGGGGAGAGGTGAGATGTGATCTATTTCCTGAGTCTGGGCAGCAACCTAGGAAACAGGGGGAAAAACCTGACCCGCGCCCGCCGGCTCCTCGGCGAAGGTGGAGCGGGCATCCTCAAGGCTTCGTCGATCTACGAGACCGAGCCCGTCGATGACAAGGACCAGCCCTGGTTCCTGAACCAGGTCCTCGAGGTCCGTTCCCCCCTCGACCCGCCGTCATTGCTCCGGCTGGCGAAATCCATCGAAGCCGCCATGAAACGCGTCCCGACGGTCGCAAAAGGCCCGCGGACGATCGACATCGACATCCTTCTCGCGGATGACTTGGTCCTAGAGAATCGGGACCTGGTCATCCCCCATCCGCGGTTTGCCCGGCGGAATTTCGTTCTCGTTCCCTTTAGTGAAATCGCCCCCGAGATCCGCCATCCCGTCCTAGGCAAGACCATCCGGGAGCTGGCGTTGGCATCCCCCGATGCCTCTCGGGTCATAGCCAAGAACCACTGCCGCTCTTGACGCCCGGAACCTGACTTACCTAAGATGTTCAAACCTCCAGCCGTCAAGGAAGCAGACAGAATTCATGGAAGAATTCGGCCCGTTTATGGGTCTAATTTTAAGAGAGGAGATTTTTATGCCTAAACGGACCACCACCATCATCATCTTCATCTTCGCATTGGCTTTGCTGGGCCTCTCGGCTCAGGCCGCGGAGATCCGGGGCAAGGTCGTCAGCGCCGCGCAGAATCCCGTCGCCGGGGCCGTCGTCGTCCATCGGCCGACAGGAGCCAAGGCCGAGACCGATGCCGAAGGCGGCTTCGTCCTCAACCTTCCGGATGCCGACCGTTTCCATCTCGAGGTCATCCATCCCGACTTCTACGAGCGCGAATTCCTGCTCGGCCCCAAAGAACTCGGCCGGAAGGTGGTGCTCGTCCTCGTCCCGCTCATCAAGCAGAAAGAGGAAGTCGTGGTCACGGCCCTGCGCTATCCCGAGTCGTCGATCAGCGTTCCGGCGGCCAGCACGGTCGTGTCGGGAGAAACGCTCTCGGAAAAGATGATCCCGAACATCACCGAAGCCCTCCAAAACGTCCCGGGCGTGGGCGCGCTCGGCTCGGCGGGATTCTCCCTCGTCCCCTCGATAAGGGGCCTGGCCCGGCGCAGGGTCCTGTACCTCATCGATGGCGCCCGGCTCGAGAGCGACCGCCGGACGGGGCCTAACGCGTCCTTTGTCAGCCCCGAGGACATCGAACGGATCGAAGTCCTGAGGAGCGCCTCCGCGGTTTTCTACGGCTCCGACGCCATCGGAGGGGTGATCCATGTCATGACCCGGAGCCCCCGGTTCGACGGCGGTATCCACGGCCGTTTCCAGGCGGGATACGCCGCTGTCAACGGAGAAAAGGGGATCGGCCTCGCGTTGGAGGGGTCGGTCAAGTCCTGGGGTTTCTCCCTATCCTTCCAGCACGCCGACGCCGGAGAATACCGGGCGCCGGGAGGAACGAAGGTCCTCCAGTCCCAATACACCCAGGGAAGCCTTCTCGCCAAGATCGCCCACCGCACCGAGAAAAGGGAGATCGACATCGGTTTCCTCGGCGCCCGGGGGACGGACATCGGCAAGCCGAACACTACGGCAGCGACCAAGCCGACCTGGTATCCCCGGGAAAACCAGAACCTTTTCCAGCTCCACTGGAAGGAAAAAAACGTCGGGGAGAACGGGGAAATTCTCTTCCACGCTTTCGTCAATCCCAACTTCCTCGAAACTCTGACCGATACTTACGACGGCTTTCTGACCAAGGAGTCCTACGCCAAGACCGACAGCGCGGAATTCGGCGCCCAGCTGTCCTACGCCAAGAGAATCGCGCTCTCCTTAAGGCTCGCGGGCGGCGTCGATTACTTCGGGAGGGGCACGGCCGACGCCTACAACGAATATACGTCTTACGACGAACTCGGCGCCGTGACCGAGGTCATCGAGGAATTCCCCTACGTCGACGGCAGCCGGGGCGACCTCGGGTTCTTCCTGTCCGCGGATTATTCGGGGATCAAGCGGCTGGACATTCTGGGGGGCGTGCGCTACGACTTCCTCCGGATGAAGGCCTTGCCCTTGGGAGAGGAATCGCCTATAGTCACCAACGAGGATCAGGCGACCGGTTTCCTGGCCGTTTCCTACAAACTCGTGAAAAACCTCACGGCTTTCGTCAACCTGTCCCGCGCCTACCGCCTGGCCAGCATCAACGAGCGCTTCTACACCGGAATCAGCGGCCGCGGCTTTATCGTCGGAAATCCGGACCTTCTACCGGAGAGCAGCCTCAACCTCGACGGCGGGCTCAAGCTCCTCGGCCGGCGCTTCTTCCTCGGCTTGTACGCGTTCCTCTACCGGATCGACGACATGATCGAGCGCTACCGGCTGGATCCTTCGACCTATACCTACGGGAACATCGAAAGGGGCCGCCTGCAGGGGCTCGAGTTCGAGGCCGAGGCCTTCCTCCTGCCCGGCTGGAAGGTTTTCGGGAACGTCTCGACCATACACGGCCGGAGCCTGGCCTCCGACGCGCCCTTGAACGACATCCCGCCGTTCCACATCTTTACCGGGACGAGATTTTGGAAGGGGCGGTTCTCGGCCGAGGTCAACGCGTCCTTCAACTTGGCCAAGGACAATCCCGGACCGGCGGAGATCGCCGTCGCCTCCTCGGAGCTGGTCAACATCAAGGCGGGTTATTTCTGGCATGGCCTGAATTTCCATGTCATGCTGGGGAACATTTTCAACGCGTCCTACGTCGCCCGAGCGGATGCCGAGGCCATGGTCGAACCGGGCAGGAACCTCCGCCTCGGGTTCGCCTACGCCTTTTAGCGCCTCGATCCGGGGCCGGCCCGCGCCGCCTCAGAAAGCGTCGACGAAATGCTCCAGGCGGTAATCGTCCGCGCCGCGGAAGAGGATGGAAATGACGTCGAAGCGGCAGCCGACGTCGCCGAGGGGGTTCTCGACGAGGTAACCTTGGGCGATCCTCCGGATCTGCCTCTGCTTTCCCGGGGTGACGGATTCCTCGGGCCGGCCGAAGGACTCGTCGGCCCGGGTCTTGACCTCGACGAAAACGAGCGTCGCGCCGTCGCGGGCGATGATATCGATCTCGCCGCGGAACATGCGGAAGCGCCGGGTCAGGATGTCGTATTTTTTCTGGCGCAGGTAGGCACAGGCGATCTCTTCGCCCGCGAAGCCCAGGGCCTGATTCGATCTCTCGGCGTCCGTCACGGGCCTTGCCTCAAGCTCTCTCGGGAGGTCAGGTCCTTGCGGGTCCGACCTTCTTCCAGCGGACGCCGTCCTTGGTGTCCTCGAGAAGGATTCCGCTGTCGAGGAGCTCCTTGCGGATCTCGTCGGCCATCTTGAAGTTCTTCTCGGCCCTGGCCTTCTGGCGAGCATCGATTCTCTTTTGGATTTCCAGGTCGAGATCGCCGGAGCTCTCCACTTTAATTGCCACGTCGGAAACGGTCGATCGCATTTTTGCCGGATCGACCCTCAGGGGGACATCCGTCGGATTGATCCCGAGAATATTCTCGTCGATCATCGCCACGAAATCGGCCAGGTTTCCGGCGTCGGCTCGAGACGCCGAACCCTGGGCCAAGAGGCGATTCGCGCTCTTGATGAGTCCGAAAAGCGCGGCCAGGGATTCCGAAATATTGAGGTCGTCTTCCAGGCCGGCGATTAAGCCGGCGCGGGCCGTCTCGATCAGTTGAGTCACTTCAGGATTTGCAGGGCCGTCGCGCTTGACGTCCCTGAGGTCGAACGAGAAATCCCGGATCCGGTTCCGGCCGGCCCGGGCCTGCTCGAGCGCATCGAACGTGAAATTGAGCATTTTCCGGTAATGCGTGGAGAGAAGGAGGAACCGGACCTCTCGCGGATCGTAGCCCCGGTCCAGGACGTCCCTGAGCGTGTAGAAATTGCCCTTGGACTTGGCCATCTTCTCGCCGTCGACGACCAAGTGATGGCAGTGGAGCCAGTAATTGACGAATTTTACGCCGTTCGCCGCCTCGGATTGGGCGATCTCGTTCTCATGATGGGGGAAGATGTTGTCAACGCCGCCGCAGTGGATGTCGAACGTCCGGCCGAGGTACTTGGAGCTCATGGCCGAGCATTCGACGTGCCAGCCCGGCCGGCCCGGGCCGATCTCGGTCTCCCAGACCGGCTCGCCCTCCTTGGGCGCCTTCCACAGGGCGAAGTCGTGGACGTTCTCCTTTTCGTACTCGTCGGCATCGCCGCGGCTTCCCGGCCGGAGGTCCTCGAGGTGGATCTTCGCGAGGCGGCCGTAAGCCGGGAACTTGTCGATGGCGAAGTAGATCGACCCGTCCTTTCTATAGGCGAAACCCTTCTCGAGAAGGAGCTTGATGATGTCGACCATCTCCCGGATATGCCCGGTCGCCCGGGGATAGTGATCGGCGGGCAGGATGCCCAGGGTGTCGCGGTCCTTCTCGAAAGCCTCGATGAACGGCCGCGTGTATTCTTCAAGGCTGATGCCTTTGGCGTGGGCGCCGTTGATCGTCTTGTCGTCGACGTCCGTGATGTTCATGACGTGGCTGACCTTGATGCCCGAAAAGAGGAGGAAGCGCTTGAGCAGGTCCTCGAAAACGTAGGCCCGCCAGTTGCCGATATGGGAGAAATCATAGACCGTCGGCCCGCAGGTGTAGAGCTTCACGATCCCGGGCTCGAGCGGGACGAACGGCTCGACCTTGCCGCTCAGGGTGTTGTAAAACCGGATCATCTCTGCTCATCTTAACGGTTCAGCCCCCTGTCCGTCAACCCTCGCTGGCGATGCCAATAGGGACCGAGGGATATCGTCGGAGGTAGCATAAAGCGGTGATTTAGCCTGCCTGGGACGGAGACGCGGACTCCTCCCATCGACTCCGGCCCGGGCAGGCGTGAAAAATCACCGCAGCGGACGGAGACGATTTCCGAGGTTCCTCAAGGCATCGCGGCGGGTTTGACCAGCCGCGAGCGATTGTGACATAATCGTTTTCCATCATATCGTCCCCAAAGGCACTCATTATGAACATCAAGATCGGCATCCGCAGAGAGGACATCAACAAGTGGGAGAAGCGGGTCCCCCTGATCCCGTCCCATGCCCGGGAGCTCAGCGACAGATACCCGATCGAATTCCGCGTCCAGCCGTCGGCGATCCGCATCTTCAACGATGCGGATTACCGCCTCGCGGGCATCCCGGTCGAGGAGGGGCTGTCGCCGTGCTCCATCGTCCTCGCCCTCAAGGAGATCCCCCTCGAGCTCATCGAAAAGAACAAGACCTATCTCCTCTTCTCCCACACGGTCAAGGGCCAGAGCCAGAACATGCCCATGCTCAAGCGGATGATGGACCTCGGCTGCACGGTCATCGATTACGAGAAGATGACCGACGAGAAGGGGAGGCGGGTCCTCTATTTCGGCAACTACGCCGGGCACGCGGGGATGATCGACACGCTCTGGGCCCTCGGCAAGCGTCTCGAGGCCGAGGGGACGGCGAATCCCTTCTCGTCCCTGTCGCCGACCCACCGCTACCAGAACCTGGTCGAAGCCAAGGAGGCCGTCGGGAGGCTGGCCTGGACAATCATCAAGGAAGGCCTGCCGCGCGGGCTGGGGCCGGTCGTCTTCGGGTTTTTCGGCTACGGACACGTCTCGCAGGGCGCCCAGGAGATCTTCGACATCCTGCCCGTAGAGATGGTCCGGCCGGCCGACATCCCGCGGCTCTTCCAAGGCGGGGCGGAAGCGCACCGGAACCTCTACAAGGCCGTCTTCCGGGAAGAGGACATGGTCAAGCCCCTAGACCCCGGAAAGCCCTTCGACCTCCAGGATTTCTACAAGAATCCGCATGAATACCGGCCGGTGACCGAGGATTTGGTCCCTTACCTCACGGCCGTGGTCAACGGGATCTACTGGACCCCGAAATTCCCGAAATACATCACTAAGCCTTTCCTGAAGAAGCTCTACGGGGGCGGCGCCCAGCCCAGGCTCCGGGTCGTGGGAGACATTACCTGCGACATCAACGGGTCCATCGAATGCACGGTCCGGCACACAGACTCGGATAATCCGGTTTATGTCTACGACCCGGTCGAAGACAAGGCCTCGCCGGGGTTCGAAGGCCGCGGTCCGGCCGTCCTGGCCGTCTACAACCTGCCGGCGGAGCTTCCCCTCGAATCCTCGACGTATTTCAGCAACAAGCTGAAAGAGCACGTGCCAGCCGTCGCCGCGGCCCGTTTCGACAAGCCGTTCGCCGAGTGCGGCCTGCCGGACGTTCTGCGCCGGGCGGTCATCCTCTATCGCGGGGAGCTCACGCCCGATTACGCTTATCTCTTTAAATTCATCGGCTGATGGACGCCGTTACGGGAGAGAAGGTCATGAAAAACGTCCTCGTCCTCGGCGCCGGCCTGGTGGCCGGGCCGCTGACGAAATATCTTCTCGACCAGCCGGACTTTTCCGTGGTCGTCGCCGACGTGGAGGCCGCGCGCGCCGCGAGGCTCGTGGCCGGCCGGCCGCGCGGCCAGGCGGAAGTGCTCGACATCGCGAACAGGGAAGCGCTCGCGGCCGCCATCGGCCGGGCCGACCTGGTCATCAGCATGGTCCCTTACACCTTCCATCCCGTCGTCGCCGCTATCGCCGTCGACCAGGGCAAGCATATGGTGACCGCTTCCTACGTGAGCCCGGCGATGAGAGAGCTCGACGCCCGGGCCCGGGAAAAGGGCGTCATCCTCCTGAACGAGCTCGGCCTCGACCCGGGGATCGACCACATGGAGGCCATGCGCATCATCCGCGAGGTCCACGACGCCGGCGGGCGCGTCCTCGGCTTCACCTCCTACTGCGGCGGACTGCCGGCGCCCGAAGCCAACACCAATCCCTTCGGATATAAGTTCTCCTGGAGCCCACGAGGCGTCCTTCTCGCCTCCAAGAACTCCGCCCGGTTCCTCAAGGACGGCCGGGTCGTATCCATCCCGGCCGCCGAGCTGTTCGCCCAACCCGGGATCATCTCCATCTCCGGTCTCGGGGAATTCGAGGGCTATCCCAACCGGGATTCGCTCTCCTACCTGGAGACCTACGGCATCCCCGAAGCCCTCTCCGTCCTGCGGGGGACGCTCCGCTATCCCGGCTGGTGCGAAACCCTCAGGAAGATGGTCGAATTAGGACTCCTCGATGACGCCCCGAAAAACCGTTCGGGCTCAACATTCCTGGGCCTCATGAAGGAGCTCTCCCAGGCGGCGCCTGGCGCGGACGCCCGGGGCGCCGTAGCCTTCCGTCTCGGCCTCGAGGCCGGCTCGGCTATCATCTTCAGGATGGACTGGCTGGGGCTTTTCGAGGACAGGCCGCTTCCCGCCGAGAGAGGTTCGGCCCTGGACAACTTGGCCGCCCTGATGATCGAGAAGCTGCAGTACGCGGCGGGGGAGAGGGACATGATCGTCCTTCAGCACCAGTTCCTGGCCCAGACGGCGTCGGGGCGGAAGGAGAGGATCGTTTCGACGCTCATCGATTACGGCGTGCCCGGCGGCGACTCGTCCATGTCGCGCACGGTCGGCCTGCCCGCGGCTATCGGCGCCCGCCTCATCCTCGAAGGTAAGATCCGCCTGACCGGCGTCCAGGTCCCGGTCCATCCCGAGATCTACGGCCCCATCCTCGAGGAGCTGGGAACGCTCGGCGTCCGTTTCGAGGAGAAGCGCCGGATCCTCTGAGCCCGCCATGAAAAGGAAAGCCTTCGTCGCCGGTCGGTTTTATCCCGGCAGCTGCGAGCGTTTGCGCGAAACGATCGCCGGATTGACGGTTTCGACCGCGGTCCGGAAGAAGGCCATCGCCGTCGTCTCCCCTCACGCCGGCTACGTTTATTCCGGGCCCGTCGCCGGCGCGGTTTTTTCCTCGACCCTGCTGCCATCCGTCTTCATCATCCTCGGGCCGGGCCACCGGGAGATCGGCTCTCTTTTCGCCATCCAGGTTCGGGGAAGCTGGCAGACGCCGCTCGGGGAAAGCCCGATCGAACGGGACCTGGCCGCCCGGATCTTGGCGGGCTGCGCCCTGGTCGAGGAAAACGACCAGGCGCATCTCTGGGAGCATTCTCTGGAGGTCCAGCTGCCGTTCATCCAGTACTTCCGCGAGGATGCGGCCATCGTTCCCATCTGCGTGTCCCACGAAGCCGGGTACGGCGAGCTCGAGACGCTCGGCCGGGCCCTGGCCGAAGCGGTCCGCGACTACGGCAAGGGGACGCTCCTCGTGGCCAGCACCGACATGAGTCACTACGTCAGCCAGAAGACGGCCGAGAAGAAGGACACGCTGGCCATCCGCAAGATCCTGGACCTCGACCCGGCCGGGCTCTTCGAGACGGTCACGGCCGAGAGGATCTCGATGTGCGGCTTCCAGCCCACCGCCGCCGCCCTCGTCGCGGCTCTTGGCCTGGGCGCGTCCGGGGCCGAGCTAGTCCGTTATCAGACTTCGGGCGAGACGACAGGCGACTACGCCCAAGTTGTTGGATACGCTGGAATTAGGATATTCTGAACAGCCGGGCTCTGACTTTCAGTCATTTGACACTCGAGCGCCTTTAGTGCTATAAAAAGCCCTGAGGATCCGGATGGTTACGTCTGTACTTCGCGACAAGGACAAGAAGGTCCTGATTCTCGTCGTCGAGAGCTTCGTTCGCCACGGGCGTCCGGTGAGCTCCGGATCGATCTGTCAGACGCGGCGGATCACGGCCTCGCCGGCAACGCTCCGCAACATCATGGCCAAGCTCGAAGAGATGGGCTTCCTGTCCCAGCCGCACACCTCCGCCGGCCGTGTCCCGACCGACAAGGGCCTGCGTTATTATGTCGGCGGTCTTATTGCCGAAAAGGCCCTGCCTGAGGAAAGGGTCCCCCTGATCCAGGGGGAATTCCCCAACCGGACGGCCGACTTCGACTCCCTCCTCACCCAGGCTTGCCGGATCCTGGCCGACTCCTCGGACAACATGGGTTTCGTCATCTCCCCCCACATCTTCCGCCTCCCGTTCGAGCACTTGCGCTTCGTCAAGATCTCCGACCGCCGGATCCTGGTCATCCTGGTGACGCCCTTCCACATGGTCCTGACGGAGACCCTCGAATCGTCCCTGCCCCTGACCCAGGCCGAGCTCGACCGGGCGTCCCAGTACGTCAACCAGAATTTCCGGGGCAAAACAATCTTCGCCGTCCGCGACGCCCTGCTCCGCGAGCTGCCCAAGCACAGGATCAAGTACGAGGACACGCTGAACAAGCTGCTCGACCTGTTCAAGGCCTCGATCGACAAGGAGGAAGGGGAGAGCCGAATCTTCCTCCAGGGCACCTCCCGCCTCCTCGGCAAGGCCGATCTCTTCGATATGGACAAGCTGAGGGCGCTCTTCCAGAACTTCGAGGAGAAGGCGGCGCTGGTCAGGCTGCTCTCGGATTTCATCAGCCTGGACAGGGTCAAAGTCCTGATCGGCGCGGAGGTCAATTTCCCGAAGGTCGAGGATTGCTCCCTCGTCCTCTCGCACTACGGCTACAGCAACCAGGTCCTCGGCACCCTGGGCATCATCGGACCGAAGCGCATCCCCTACGAGAAAATCATCCCGCTCGTCGACCGAATGGCCAAGAGCCTGAGCTTGGCCATCACGGTCTTCGGCAGAGAGGTCAGCCTATGACGGACGAAAAAGACAAGCCCGGCGACGAGATCGAATTCATCCCCGAAACTCCGCCGCCCGGCGGGGAACCGCCCCAGGAGCGGCCGGCGCCTTCGGTCCCCGAGAAGAAGGAGCCGGACGGGAAGGGCGCCGCCGCCGAAGGCGCCCGTCACCTCAAGGAAAAGCTGAAGAAAAAAGAGGCGGAGGTGAAGCATCTCAAGAAGGAGCTCGACGAGCTCAAGGAGACCCACCTCCGCAAGCTCGCCGACATCGAGAACCTGCGCAAGCGCTTCGAGCGGGAAAAGAACGAGTACCAACAGTACGCCATGAGCGGTTTCCTGCTCGATCTCCTAGCGGTCACCGACAACTTCGAACGGGCCCTCCAGAGCGCCCCGGCCGACGCGGACGGGAAGACCTTCCGGGAGGGCGTCGAGCTCATCCTCAGGATGTTCCAGAACCTGCTGGCCAAGAACGGCGTCCAGCCGATCGTCCTGAAGGAAAGGGCCTTCGACCCGAACTTCCATCACGCCATGACCGTGGAGGAATCCGACAAGGTCGAGGAGCCCGAGGTCGAGGAAGAGCTCCAGAAGGGCTACCTGCATCACGACAGGCTCCTCCGCCCGACCCTGGTCAAGGTCCTCGTTCCGAAGAAAGGACAATAGCGACATGGGACACGTCATCGGCATCGACCTCGGCACCACGTACTCCTGCGTCGCCTATCTCGAAGGCGGCAGGCCGCTCGTCATCCCCAACCTCGAGGGTCTGCCCACGACGCCGTCCGTCGTGTCCTTCACGGATTCCGGCGAGCGTCTCGTCGGGACCCTGGCCATGCGCCAGGCGGTCACCAACCCGGCCAACACGTTCTTCGCGGTCAAGCGTCTGATCGGGCAGAAGTTCAAATCACCGCAGATCCAGGAGGCCCTGAACAGACTGCCCTACAAGCTGAGAGAGGCCGCCAACGGCGACGTCGCCGTCCTTCTGGGCGATAAAAGTCTGAGCCCGCCCGAGATCTCCTCGATGGTCCTGAGCTACCTCAAGTCCTGCGCCGAATCCTTTTTCGGCGAGCCCGTGACGGAGGCGGTCATCACGGTGCCGGCCCATTTCAACGACGCCCAGAGACAGGCGACCAAGGACGCGGCCACGATCAGCGGGCTCAACGTCCAGCGCGTCATCAACGAGCCGACCGCGGCCGGGCTGGCCTACGGGCTCGACGCCAAGACAAACGGCCTGGCCGCCGTCTATGACCTCGGCGGCGGGACGTTCGACATCACCATCCTCGAGTTCAGCGACGGCGTCTTCAACGTCCTGGCCACGAACGGGGATTCCTACCTCGGCGGCGAGGACTTCGACAACCGCATCCTCGAATGGCTCGCGGCGAGCTTCCGGGCGGAGACGAAGATCGATCTCGGCGCGGACAAGCTCGCTCTCCAACGGGTGAAGGAGGCCGCGGAGAAAGCCAAGAGGGAGCTGTCCTTCACCGCGGAGACGGAGATCAACCTGCCGTTCATCTCCTCCGACAGCTCCAGCTCGAAGCATATCCGGAAGAACCTCAGCCGGCAGACGTTCGAGGCGATGACCGCGGACCTCGTCGAAAGGACGGTCCCGCGCATCGAGCAGGCGCTCGCCGACGCTAAGCTGACCCCCGACAGGATCGACCACGTCATCCTCGTCGGCGGACAGACGCGGATGCCCTTAGTCAAGGAGCGGGTGACCGCGTTCTTCGGCCGGAAGCCGGAGGAGAAGGTCAACCCCGACGAGATCGTGGCCCTGGGCGCGGCCATCCAATCGGGGATCCTGGACGGCCAGGTCCGCGACCTCGTCCTCCTTCTCGACGTCACACCGTTCGCCCTGGGGATCGAGACCGAGGACGACGGCTACGAGATGATCATCGACAGGAACACGACCATCCCGACGCGCAAGGTCAAGGCCTTCACGACCGTGGAGCACAACCAGAGGCGTGTCCGGATCCATGTCCTCCAGGGCGAGGGCTTCCTGGCTTCCATGAACAAATCCCTGGCCGTCTTCGAGCTCGTCGGGATCGAGCCGGCCCCGGCCGGCGTGCCCCAGATCGATGTCACGTTCGAGATCAACGCCGACGGGCTGGCCCGGGTTTCGGCCAAAGACAAGGAGACGGGCCGGGAGCAAAAGGTCGAAGTCCGGCCGTCCTCGGGCCTCTCCCCGGCGGAAGTCGAGGAGATGAGGAAACGGCAGGCCGGCAAGCAGCAGATCAAGCTGGGACCGAATGGCTAAAAAGGACTACTACCAGATCCTCGGCGTGCCGCGCGACGCCTCGGCCGAGGACATCAAGAAGGCCTACCGTCAGCTCGCCCTGAGACACCACCCGGACCGCAATCCGGGCAGCAAGGAGGCCGAGGAGAGGTTCAAGGAGGCTGCCGAAGCCTACAGCGTCCTGGCCGACGGGGAAAAAAGGTCCGTCTACGACCGCTTCGGACACGACGGCCTGCGCGGCGAGGGCTTCCAGGGCTTCTCCGGCTTCGACTCGTCCGTCTTCGAGGACTTCGAAGACATCCTGGGTAACCTCTTCGGCTTCAGCTTCGGTGATTTTTTCGGCGGACGGGAGCGCGGCCGGAGCAGCGCCCGGCGCAGCCGCGGGCGGGACCTGGCCTTGGAGGTCGAGATCGGCCTCGAGGAGGCCGCCGCCGGCGTTGAGAAGGAAATCAAGCTGAACCGGGCCGAGACCTGTCCGGCCTGCCGGGGCACGAAACGGAAGCCCGGGACCCAGGCGACGTCGTGTCCGACATGCGGGGGGAGAGGCCAGGTCCGCTACCAGCAGGGATTTTTCACCTTGGCCAGGACCTGTCCGCGATGCCAGGGCGGCGGAGAGATCAACGCCTCGCCGTGCGCATCGTGCCAGGGGAAAGGCCACGTCAGGGAAAAACGGGCCCTCAAGGTCCGTATCCCGGCCGGGGTCGCGGATGGGTCACGGCTGAGGCTCGTCGGCGAAGGCGAGGCCGGCGACGAGGCCATGCCGGCCGGCGACCTCTACGTCGTCACCCGGGTCCGCAAGCATCCCTTCTTCGTGCGGGAAGGGGACGACCTCGCCTGCGAGATCGCAGTCTCGTTCACTCAGGCCGCCCTCGGCGCGCGGGTCGAGATCCCGACGCTTGAGGGGAGCGAGATCCTCAAGGTCCCGGCCGGGACCCAGCCGGGCGAGATCATCCGCCTCAAAGGAAAGGGGGTCCAGGACGTCACCGGGCGGCGGAAGGGCGATCTCTTCGTCAAGGTCCTCGTCCGGACGCCGGAGGGCCTGACTAAGGAGCAGAAGGCCCTTCTGGCCAAGCTGGCCGAAGTCCGCGGCGAGGACATCGAATCGGTCGACAAGAGCGTCATCCATCGGATGAAGAACATTTTCCAGTGAGCCGTCGAAGAGCGTGACCGCGAATCCGTTTTACCTCCCCCTCATCGCCAAGGACGCGGCCATGATCGTCCCCTTCTGGAACGAGTGACATGTTCCTTCAAGGACAGAAGGTCGGGAAATACGAGGTCATCCGGTCCCTCGGCAGCGGCGGGTTCGGCTCCGTCTACCTGGCCAAGGACACCTGGCTCGACATCAAGGTCGCCATCAAGGTTCCCCACAAGCAGTCCGCCGAGCTCTACAAGCTCCTCAAGGAGCCGCGGCTCCAGGCTGCCCTTAGCCATCCGAACATCGTCCGGATGCTGGCCGCCGAGAAGGAGAAGACCGTCTTCTTCATGGTCATGGAGTATGTCAAGGGTCCGACCCTGGAGAAGATCCTGGAGAAGGAGCGCATCCTGGGGACGGAGCAGGCGCTTGACTTCATTAAGCAGGTCTCCTACGGCGTCGACCACGCCCACAAGGCCAAGATCATCCACCGCGACCTGCGCCCATCGAACATCATCGTCTCCGAGGACGGCACGGCCAAGATCACCGATTTCGGGACCTCGGCTTGGCTCAACGCGGTGCCCTACGCGTCGACGCGGATCGGATCGCCGCCGTATATGGCCCCCGAGCAGTTCATGGGCAAGGCCAGCTATGCCTCGGACCTCTATTCCCTGGGCTGCATCTTCTACGAGATGATCATCGGCCGGCCGCCGATCTTCGACCCAGACCCGTTCATAATCCTGGAGAAGGCCCAGCAGGGCAAGATCACCCCGCCGCGGATCAAGAACAACCGCATCCCCAAAGAGGTCGACGCCATCATCATGCGGGCCCTGGCGCCGAAAATCGAGGACAGGTACCAGAGCGCCTCGGAGATCATCCGCGACCTGTCCCTCTTCAAAGGCAAGACGCCCAAGACCTCGGAGATCGACGACATCATGCTCCGCATCAAGGCCCGGGAGCAGAAGACGACCGCCCTCTGCTGGAACTGCCGCCGGCCGCTCCCGCCCAAGTCGCGCAGCTGCCCGCACTGCGGGGAGAATGTCTGATTTCCCCCCGAGAGGCGATTGACTTCGCCGCGGAGGATGATGTACGATGAGGCCTCGAACAGGCGGGAAACGGCCATGCCTGGCCGAGGGAACTTTGTGGACCGGAGAGAACAGAGGAGCGGCCGATGAGCCCATTCATTGAAAACGGGGTCGTCTGGAGGAACGGCAAGCTCATCCCTTGGAAGGACGCGACGATCCACCTCGCGTCCCACGTCGTCCATTACGGGAGCGCGCTCTTCGAGGGCCTGCGGGCCTACAACACGCCGAAAGGGACGGCGGTCTTCCGGCTCCAGGACCACACCCGACGGCTCTACAATTCGTGCAAGATCTACAGGATGGATGTCCCCTATTCCCAGGACGAGTTCAACCGTGCCGTCATCGAGACCGTCCGAGCCAACGGGCTCAAATCCTGCTACATCCGGCCCATCATCTACCGGGGATACAACATGCTCGGCGTCAATCCTTTTCCCAACCCCGTCGACTGCGCCGTCCTCCTCTGGGAGTGGGGCAAGTACCTCGGCCCGGAGGCCATGGAGAGCGGCGTCGACGTCTGCGTCTCCTCCTGGTGGCGCATGGCCCCGAACACTTTCCCGGCCCTGGCCAAGGCCGGCGCCAACTATCTGAATTCCCAACTCATCAAGATGGAAGCCCTGCTCGACGGCTATGAGGAGGGCATCGCCCTCAACATCCGGGGCCACATCAGCGAGGGGAGCGGCGAGAACCTCTTCCTGGTCAACGACGGGATCGTCCTGACGCCGCCGCTGTCTTCCTCCGTCCTGCCGGGGATCACCCGGGACTCGGTCATGACGCTCTTCCGGGAAATGGGCGTTCGCGTCGTTGAGGAGACCATCCCCCGGGAGATGCTCTATATCGCCGACGAGGTGTTCTTCACCGGATCCGCCGCCGAGGTCACGCCTATCCGCTCGATCGACAAGATCGTCATCGGGAACGGCAAGCGGGGACCTCTGACCGAAAAGGTCCAGAAGGCCTTTTTTGAGGTCATCGACGGGAAGCGGGAAGACGCCCATCGCTGGCTGACCTTCATCTAACACCACATTCGAGGAGGAACTCATGGTCATCGATGAATTCCTGAAGATCGCGATTGAACGGGACGCCTCGGACCTTCACTTCAAGGCCGGCAACAATCCCATGATCCGCGTCCACGGGACGCTCACGCCCCTGACCGCGTATCCCCGGCTGACGGCCGTCGACTGCGAGGAGCTCTCCGCCCAGCTGATGACCGATTTCCAGCGGAAGAGGCTGACCGAGGACCTCGACATCGACCTGGCCTACAGCCTGCCCGGGTTCGGGCGCTTCCGCGGCAGCATCTACTACCAGAGGGGTTCGCTGGCCATCGCCCTGCGCATCATCCCCCTCGAGGTCAAGACCATCCGCCAGCTGCTCCTCCCGGAGGTCTTGGAGAAGATCGCCTTCTACCAAAGAGGCCTCGTCCTCGTGACGGGGACGACGGGAAGCGGCAAGACGACCAGCCTCGCGGCCATGATCGACTACATCAACACCTTCCGGCGGGAGAACATCATCACCGTCGAGGACCCCATCGAGTACCTCCACAAGGACAAGAAGAGCACCATCAGCCAGCGGGAGGTCGGCATGGACGTCATGAGCTTCGCCCGCGGTCTGCGCGGCTGCCTCCGCGAGGATCCCGATGTCATCCTGGTCGGCGAGATGCGCGACCTGGACACGATCGACACGGCCCTCCTGGCCGCCGAGACCGGGCATCTCGTCCTGAGCACGCTCCACACGCTCGACGCGCCCGAGAGCATCAACCGCATCATCTCCGTTTTCGCCCCGCACCACCAGCGCCAGGTCCGGCTCCAGCTGGCCAGCATCCTCAAGGCCATCATCTCCATGCGCCTCATCCCGCGGATGGACGGGCAAGGCCGCGTGCCGGCCGTCGAAGTCATGATCGCCACTCCCTACATCCAGGAGTGTATCGCCGAGAAGGACAAAACCATGCTCATCCGCGACGCCATCACGGCGGGCGTCTCCCAGTACGGCATGCAGACGTTCGACCAATCCATCTACCAGCTCTACCGCGACGGCTACATCTCTTTCGAGCAGGGGATGAAGTTTTCCTCGAATCCCGACAACTTCAAGCTCCGGATCATGGGCATCCAGTCGACCCTGGACATCGCCACGGAGCAGATGGAGAAGGGGATGAGCAAAGTCGAGCGCGCCGATGGGGGGTCGGAAGAAGAGCCTAAATGAAGGCGCAGCGCGTCCGCGAAACCTTCCTCCAGTACTTCGCCGACCGGGGCCATAGGATCGTCCGGAGCTCGCCGCTCCTGCCGAAGGACGATCCGACCATCCTGTTCGCCAACGCCGGGATGAACCAGTTCAAGAACGTCTTCCTGGGACTGGAGAAGCGCGGCTACGCCCGTGCGGCCACGGTCCAGAAGTGCATGCGGGTCAGCGGCAAGCACAACGACCTCGAGGCCGTCGGCCGGACGGCCAAGCACCACACCTTCTTCGAGATGCTCGGCAACTTTTCCTTCGGCGATTACTTCAAGAGGGAGGCCGTCGCCTTCGCCTGGGAGCTGGTCACGGGCGTCTTCGGCCTGCCCCAGGACAGTCTTTACGCCACGGTCTACATCGACGACGACGAGGCCTTCCGGCTCTGGGCCGAGGAGGGCGGCGTCCCGAAGACGCGGATCTTCCGCTACGGCAAAAAGGACAACTTCTGGGCCATGGGCGACACCGGCCCCTGCGGCCCGTGCTCCGAGCTCCACTACGACCTGGGCGAGGACATCGAGCCGGGCGACCCCTTCACACTGATCGAAAAGGGAAGCGACCGCTTCCTCGAGCTCTGGAACCTCGTCTTCATGGAGTTCGACCAGGACGAGAGCGGCACGCTGCGGCCGTTGCCATCCCCGTCGATCGACACCGGCATGGGCCTTGAGCGAATGACCGCGGTCGTTCAGGGCAAACGGAGCAATTACGACACCGACCTGTTCATGCCCCTCATCGAGAGCGCCTGCGAGATGGCCAAGAGGGAATACCCGGCCGGGGACGAGGGGGATGTCTCGGTCAGGATCATCGCCGACCATGTCCGGGCCGTCACGTTCCTCATCGGCGACGGCGTGAGCCCGGCCAACGACGGCCGGGGCTACGTCCTGCGGCGGCTCATCCGCCGGGCGTTCCGGCAAGGGAACCTCGTCGGCATCGACAAGCCTTTTCTCTACGAGCTCGTCGGCCGGGTCGCCGACCTCATGAAAGACGCTTATCCCGAGCTCCTGGGCTCGGTCGAGTACATCTCCAAGGTCTGTCTCGCCGAAGAGGAGCGCTTCTCCTTCGCTCTCTCCTCGGGCCTGCGCTATTTCGATCAGGTCGTCCGGGAAACCCGGGCGGGCGGCGGCACGGTCCTTCCCGGGGACAAGGTCTTCAAGCTCTACGACACCTTCGGCTTCCCGCTCGACCTGTCGCAGGAACTGGCCCGGGAGAAGACCATGTCCGTCGACGAGACGGGCTTCGGCCGGGAGCTCGAAGACCAGAAACAGAGGGCCCGGCTCTCCTGGAAGGGCGAGGCCAAGCGGAAGGAGAAACGGGCCTACGAGGAGTTCAAGGACCTCAAGGTCCGTTCCCGCGTCCACGAGTCAGGCGAGCACGCCGACCTCCGCGTGACCGGCCTCATCAAGGACGGCCGTCGGGCCGAGGTCCTCCGGGCGGGCGACGCCGGCGAAGTCATCCTCGAGGAGACGCCGTTCTACGCCGAGGCCGGAGGTCAAGTCGGCGACACCGGATCCCTCAAAGGGGCGCGGTTCTCAGCCCTCGTCGAGAACGTGTCGTTCGTCACCCCCGAGGTCATCGCCCACAACGTCAAGGTCCTCGCCGGAGAGGTTCGAGAGGGCGACCGGATCGACGCCGCGCCAGACCTTGTCCGCCGGAAGGCGATTTCGAACAACCACACGGCGACGCACCTGCTCCACGCGGCGTTGCGGCAGGTCCTGGGCGACCACGTCAAGCAGGCCGGCTCCCTCGTCTCGCCGTCGCGCCTGCGGTTCGACTTCACCCATTTCGCCGCCCTGACGCGCGAAGAGGTCCGGCGGGTGGAGGAGATCGTCAACGCCAAGGTCCGGGCCGACATTCCCCTCGAGACGCGCGTGACCTCCCTCGAAGAGGGCATCCGCGAGGGGGCCATGGCCATCTTCGAGGAAAAGTACGGCGAGTCGGTCAGGGTCGTCGGCATCGGCGATTTCAGCAAGGAGCTCTGCGGCGGCGTCCACGTCCACGCCACGGGGGAGATCGGCCTGTTCAAGATCGTGTCCGAGACGAGCGTCGCCGCGGGGATGCGGCGCATCGAAGCCGTGACCGGGGACGGGGCCTATCGCTACGTCCAGGAGCTCGAAGACCTCGTCTTTGGTCTGGAGAAGAGCCTGGCCGTTTCGCGAAAGGACCTCCCGGCGAGGATCGACAAGCTCCAGGCCCACGTGGAACGGCTCGAAAAAGACTCGAAGGACCTGCGCAAGAAATATATCTTGGCCGCCGGCGAGAGCGGAGGTATTTCCTCGGCAGGGGCGAGCCTGACGGTCAGCACGTCCATAAAGGGCATCGCCGTCCAGGTGCAGAGGATGGACGGACTGACCATGGCCGAACTCCGCGACGCGGCCGATGCCCTGAAAAGCAAAATGAAAAGCGGCGTCGTCGTTCTGGGCGGCGTCGGCGGGGACAAAGCCTTCGTCGTCGTCAGCGTGACCAAGGACCTGGCCGGCCGCATGCCGGCCAACGCCCTCATCAAGGAGGTCGCCCCGGTCATCGGGGGCGGGGGAGGGGGGCGCCCGGATTTCGCCCAGTCCGGCGGCCCCGGCACGGGCGAGCTCGAAAAGGCCCTGGGGCTCGTCCCCGAGATCGTCGAGCGCCTGGCGGGCTGACCCCCGGATTCACCCCCGGCGGGGATTGCCAAAGGGACCGCTTTTTGTCAAGATAGGGCGGACGAGCGATGAATAGCGTCAAACGGAATATCGCGGCCCTGCTTCTCCTCACGCTCGTGCCCTGCCTCGTCGCGGCCTCTGCGGCCGACCTGCGCAAGCTCTACGGCCCCATCGTCAAAAAGGTGTCCGGGAAGTATAGCATAGACCCCGAGCTCGTCCACGTCGTCATCCGGGCCGAGTCCAATTACGAGGTCTTCGCCATCTCCTCGGCGGGGGCCATGGGGCTGATGCAACTGATGCCGGCCACGGCGCTACGGTACGGCGTCAAGAACGTCTTCGATCCGGCCCAGAACATCGAGGGCGGCGTCCGCTACCTCAAAGACCTGGTCAAGCTCTACGACGGCATCGTCAAAAAGGTGTCCGGGAAGTATAGCATAGACCCCGAGCTCGTCCACGTCGTCATCCGGGCCGAGTCCAATTACGAGGTCTTCGCCATCTCCTCGGCGGGGGCCATGGGGCTGATGCAACTGATGCCGGCCACGGCGCTACGGTACGGCGTCAAGAACGTCTTCGATCCGGCCCAGAACATCGAGGGCGGCGTCCGCTACCTCAAAGACCTAGTCAAGCTCTACGACGGCAAGACCAAGCTCGTTCTCGCCGCTTACAACGCCGGCCAGGAGGCCGTCCGCAAGTACAAGGGCATCCCGCCCTATCCGGAGACCAAGTCCTACATCGCCGGCATCATGCGGAACTACAAGAAGCCGACGGTCACGACGCTGAACCCCACCTATATGGTCAAGGATGCGGACGGAAAGACCATCCTGGTGAACGACCCTGAAGCGGTCAGGAAGAAGTAAGGACCATCTCCCGATTCCGGGATATCCATCTCTCCGGCTTCGCTCAGGATATCGCCCCTCGCATCCCCGCGCCCCGGTAACCTCCGTAAACGGTTTCTCCCGCCTCCGGCGAGTCCCCCTTCCCTCACGGGGGCTTCGTGGCGACATCCATCGCCGCCTCCGGGTGGATTTCCCGGAAATCGGAGATGAACAAAAGATAAGCCTCTCTGAAGAAACAAGACTCTATCCGGATATTTCGCGGAAGTGCGGCTCTGAGTCGCGCTGCGTCAGTTCTGCCTGGCCTACCTGCCGACGGGCTGGAGAAAGCCCTTGATGAGCAGGTTCCGGGGGACGA
>MEYF01000065.1:24199-26587 GCA_001775755.1 Candidatus Aminicenantes bacterium RBG_19FT_COMBO_65_30
GTGACCTTCGGATGGGTGACGTGACTGCCGTTCATGAGCTTCCAGCCGTGGCGGCAGAACTCGAAGAACCGGAAGCCCCGGACGAGGACGCTGTCGAACAGCCCGTCGTCCAGCCGGGCGTTGGGCGCGACTTTCATGCCCTTGCCGAAGATCCTCCCGTTGGCCACCGCGCCGATGAGATACTCGCCGTCGGGCAGGCTCTCGCCGTCGATGCGGATATGGACGCGTTTGTTCCGATAGCGGACCATCGTCGTGACCAGGCAGCGGACGTAAGAGGAAGCCTTCCGCTGGAGCCGGCGCTCGGTGACCCGGCGGACGACCTCGCCGCCCAGGCCGAAATCAGCGACGTTGAGGAAGAAACGCTCCTCCTCGCCTCCGGCGTTCGATCGGAAGCGGACCTTGCCCACGTCCATGCGCACGGCGGGGGCGTCGGTTATGACCTTCAGGGCAGCCTTCAGCCCGGCCGGGATGTTCAGGCTCTTGATCAGGTCGCAACCCGTCCCCGAAGGGACGACGCCCAGGGTGGCCTCCGGATTGATGATCTTCCGGTCCTCGTAGAATCCGTTGGCGATCTCGTTCATCGTCCCGTCGCCGCCGACGCCGATGACGAGGTCGGCGCCGTCCTTGATGGCCTCGCGGGCGAGGTCGATGGCATGGAGGGGCTTTTCGGTGAACTCAAACTTGAACTCGCGGATGAAGCTCCTCAGGCCGTCGCGGATCTCGCCCCAACGCTTCCGCGTCCGGCCCCGGTTCGACTCGGGATTGACGATGACCTCGGTCTTAAGCCGCATCGGAGGGTCCTGAGGCAGTCGGCGGCGCGGGCGGGGCGGCCTTCCGCGCGAAGAGCGAAACGCCGATGATGCCGCCGAGGACGCCCATGAGGGCGTAGACGGCGGCCGAAACGAATAGACCTAGGAGCAGCCACCCCGGGGAGAGGAAGCTCGAGCCTCTTTCGAGCAAGCTGTCGATATTAGAAGGCTGTTCGATGCCGAGGCTGGAGAGCCAGTCGAGCACTCGGCGGGCCGTCTCGACATCGGGCTTAAGAGCGGCGGTCAGGACTGTGCTGACAAGGGCAGCGACGATACCGGTCAGTGCCCCGACGATGGCCCCGTCGCTCGGCTTTAAAATTCCAGGGGTTTTGCTGGAAAGCAGCTTTGCAGCCATGGCGGCGCCGCCGACGATCCAGAGGCAGCAGATGCAGTTGAAGAGGCCGAAAAACGGGAGGCCCGAGAGGAGCCCGGCGACGGCCCCCACGATAAGGGCGGGCCGGAGATACTCGGGTTTTTGAGCATTCATATTGCCTCCTCGACGGCCGGCGCCTATTCTACTTTCTTTGGGGTCGTTTTTTCAAGTACCCGGGCGGCGGCCCGTTTATTCCTTGTCGAAAGCAGGTCGGAGATCCCAGTCACTAAATAGAAAGGCAGGAGCGTGCCCCAGGCGAGCCCGGTGGCGAAGCGGAATCCGATCGGACTCACCCAAACCCCGAGGATCCCGACGGCGGCATCCACGGCCATCGGCAAGGTCAGCAGGAGGAATATGCGGGCCGGCGGGAGGGCGGGCCTGGAGAAGCCGCGGACAAGGGGGTAGAGGACGAGCCCGGCCGCGAATCCGGCGTAGATGCCCAGGCATCGTCCGCAGACGGCCAGGGGATGACCCTGGAAGACGAAACATCTGTCGGGGATCTGGTGGCAGACGGAGGAAAAGACGGCGTAGATGAAACGCGCCGCCCCGGGGGCGCCCCGGGCGGCGAGCCAGGGTGCCAGGAAAACTGCGGCCAGCCAGAGGACCGTTCCGGCGACGGTCAGAAGGTAGACCGCGCGAACGGACCGGGAGCTCGCGGCGAGCGACATGGGCCGTATTGTAGCCCTTTCTCCAACAGGTGTCACCCGCGCGTCCTCCGGGCCCCCGGGGAATTGCGGTTGACAGGAGGGGACGTCCTTGGGTAAATTAGTCTCGGGCGCGCTTCGCGACTTACGTCGGAGAGGAGGACGCGATGACCGGATTCCGTAAGGCTTCCCTGATCCTGATCGGCTCAATCATCCTGACCTCGTCGTGGGCCATTGCCCAGACCGAGGAGGCCAACAACATCCTCGGCCGGGCCGGCTCGGGCGTCATTACGATCATCGGCTACGGCGCCGATAAGGCCGAGATCCTCAAGGGAACGGCCTTCGCCCTGGGCGAGGACGTCGTCGTCACGGCGTATCATGTCGTCTCCCGGGCCTTCGACGTTGAAGGCGTCAATATCAAAGGCAAGAAGGTCAAAATCGAGGGCATTCTCGGGGTCGACAAGGCCCACGACATCGCCCTCCTCAAGCTGAAAGGCAAGGTCCAGGCCCTGTCCATCGGCTCGATCGACAACTTGGCCGCGGGAGCGCGCGTGTTCGCCCT
>MEYF01000065.1:26604-32916 GCA_001775755.1 Candidatus Aminicenantes bacterium RBG_19FT_COMBO_65_30
GTCAGGTGCTCATCTCCGAGGGCACCTTCCGCCGGGCCGTGGACATCGGCGCCGGCGACATGATCCTCGAGGTGTCGCTCGCCGTCCCGGAGCAGTTTCGCGGCGGCCCCCTCCTTGACATCAACGGTCAGCTCATCGGAATGCTGCTCATCCTCGAGCGGAACCTCAAGTTCGGCATTCCGATCGGGGCCCTCCTCAGCGCCGTCCGGACGGGGAAGGTCGCTGAATTCAAGTCCCTGACCCAGGAGAATTTCTTCGAAACCGTCGAGGGGAACAGCTTCGCGGCGCGGGCGGCCACGGCGCTCGACGAGCAGATGACGGCCAGATTCCACCTGGAGAAGGCGATCACGATCAATCCGGCCGACCTCGCCGGACACCTCCTGCTCGCCGACATCTGCTACAAGCAGAGGGACTACACGGCGGCCGTTTCGGCCTACCGGAAAGCGATCCAGCTCGACGCCTCGCGGGCCGACGCCTTTTACGGGCTGGGCGCCACCCTGCTGAAGCAGACGCAATACAAGGACGCGGCCGAAGCCCTGGACAAGGCGGCCGCGTTGGGGTACGCCGGCAAGGAAGTTCACTTCGACCTCGGCGCCGCCTATGAATCGCTCCAGGATTTCGCCAAGGCCGCTCCGGCCTATGAAAAGTACATCAGCCTCGGCCCGGCCGACGCCTGGAACGCCTACGAGCGTCTGGGGATCTGCCGGACGAAGCTGGGGCAGTTCGACGCGGCCATCGCCGCCCTGCTCGAAGCCCAGAAGGGACAGCCGAAAGATCTCAAGGTCCGGCTCGCCCTGGCCGAAGCCTACGAAAAGGCGGGCCAGCTCGAGAACGCCGAGGCCGTCTACGCGGCCATGGCCGAGCTCAACCCGCCCGAGGCCAAGACCTACTATCGGCAGTCCTTCCGGATCTACGACGCCGCGGGGAAATACGACCGGGCCATCGCCCCGGCCAAGAAGATCATCGAGCTCGAACCGCAGAACGAGACGAACTTCTACTACCTCGGCCTGACGTACTTCAAGCTCCAGCAGTATGACGAGGCCGTCGCCGCTTTCCAGCAGAGCCTGGCCCTCAAGCCGGATTTCCCGCACGCCTGGTTCCAGATCGGGTCCTCCCACATCAACGCGAAAAAATATAAGGAGGCGGCTGAGGCCTATAAAAAGTATGCCGAGCTAGCCCCCGAGGACCCGTCGGGCTGGCTGAGCATCGGGGTGTCCTACATGCAGGCCAAGAATTTCGAGGCGGCCCTTGAACCCTTAAAAAAATGCGTCGATCTCAAGCCCGATAACGCCGTCGCCCAATTCAACCTGGCCATCGTCTACGTCAACCTCAAGGACAACTACAGCGCCAAGGAGATCTACAACAAGCTCCAGATCCTGGATCCGGCCTTGGCGGAAAGGCTGAAAAAGCACATCCGCTAACGTGTTCATTCTCTGAAAGTCAAGTCGACAGGAAAGGGCAGATGGCGGAATTGGCAGACGCGCTAGGCTTAGGACCTAGTTCCTGATGAAGGAGTGCGGGTTCGAGTCCCGCTCTGCCTACTGACGTCCGGCGCGACCTCGTCCAGAGCGGGCGGACCGTTCGCGATCCCGAGGAAAGAAAGAGAAGCCAAGATGAACGCACCAGGAAGACAGAGCCGCCTCATCGATGTCAGCCCGAGCCGCAAGGAGATCGAGCTCGAGATCCCCGACGAGGAAGTCCGGCAGGAATACGAGAAGATCCTCGGCGAATACGTCGCCAAGGCCAAGCTCGACGGCTTTCGTCAGGGCCACGCCCCCCGGGACAGGGTCAAGGGCCTCTTCGACCACGACATCAAGCACGACGTCTACGATTCTCTCATCCCCCGCGTCCTCGAAGATGAACTCCGCGGCCTCCGCCTGAACCCCGTCAACGTGCCGGTCCTCAAAGACTTGAAGCACGAGGAGGGTCAGCCCCTGCGGTGCGCGGCCGCCTTCGACGTCCTCCCGGAATTCGAACTGCCCGACTACCGGACGATCCGGGTCAAGAAAAAGACGGTCGAAGTCGCCGCCGCGGACGTTGACAAAGCGCTCGAGGGCCTCCGGGCTCGGGCCGCCGAGTACGTCCCGGTCCAGGGCAGGGGAGTGCAGGACGGCGATTACGCCGTCGTCGAGATGCAGGGACGGGACCAGCGGACCAAGCGCCTTCTCCCCATCGAGAAAGCCGTGGTCCTGGCCGGTCACGCCGAGAACGAACCGGCCCTGAACGAGAAGATCATGGGCCTGACGCCGGGGGATGAGCGCTCCTTCCAGGTCGTCTACCCCAAGGATCACGCCAACCGGCGCGTGGCCGGCAAGGACATCGTCTACGGCCTCAAGGTCCGCGAGATCAAGGAGAAAAAGCTTCCCGCGCTCGACGACGACTTCGCCAAGAGCCTCGGGACGCCCGAGGGCCTGCGGGACCTCCGCGAGAAGGTCCGCAAGGAGCTTCTGGACGCCAGGGAGAGGGCCGGCCGGAGCGAGACGGCCTCCGAAGTCCTGACCGGGATCGCCGACCGAGTCGCCCTGGAGCTGCCGGAGTCGGTGGTCGAACAGGAGTCCCTGGCCGCCCTGCGACGGCTCCTCTCGGCTTACCATGACCGGAAGATCGCCCCGGAAGCGCTCGAGGGCCTTAAAACCGAGGCCCGGCGTCAGGCCGTCGACCACCTCAGGAACCACCTCATCCTCGAGAAAATCGCCCAAAAAGAGGGTTTCGGGGTGGCCGAGGAGGAGATTCAGGCGGAGATCCATAACCTGGCCCAGGCCAACAACGTCTCTGAAGCCGCCTTGGGGGACATGTTCCGCAGGGACAACCACCGTCGGGAGGAGCTCGTGGAGACCCTCCTCTTTCGGAAGACAGTTGACTTTCTCGTGAAAACGGCTATAATTGGATAACCAAGGCTTCAGTTCCCACTGCTCCCATATGAGCACGCCGGATCAACGATAAAATGGCTCGGTTTCCGACGCTTCCTGAGCCGCATGCCTAAGCCGTCCGGGGGCCCCGGCGGGCCCGGAGCATAAATCATGCAGGATTCCAACGAACACACCGAGGTCCTCAGAAACATCCCCCTCATCCCGCTGAGGGACCTCGTCGTGTTCCCGGCCACCCTTGTCCCGTTCATCGTCGGCCGCTCCTCGTCCATCCAGGCGCTGGAGAAGGCCGCCGAAAAGGACAAGATGATCTTTCTGGCCGCCCAGATGGACGCCTCGGTCGACAACCCGACACCCAAGGACATCTACTCGGTCGGGGTGACGGCCAAGATCATCCGCACCATCAGGAGCGACGACCGGAATATGAAGGTCATCGTCGAGGGGAAGAGCCGGGCCAGGATCGTCGAGTACCTCAGCACCTACCCCTACTACCAGATCCTGGCCAAGGTCGTCAAAGAGATCGAGGACCATCTGCCCGAATCCCGGGAGCTGCTGAAGCGGGTCCTGGCCCTCTTCGAGGACTACCTCAAGCTCAATCAAAACACCAACCTGGACTCGATCATCCCCGCCCTTCGAGAGAACACCCCGGAGCGGATCACCGACATCATCGCTTCCCACGTCTACATGCCGCTCGAGGAGAAACAAAACCTCCTCGAGACGGTCAACAGCTTCGAGCGTCTGAGACGGCTCAACTACGTCCTGGAGAACGAGATCCTGAAGATCCACACGGCCTACCAGAAGGACCCCCAGCGGGCGGCCCGGCGGAGGGCGTCGTTCAAGGACCAGCCCGGCCAAAAGGCCTTCCCTCCCGGATCGCCGAACGCCCGAAAAGAAGACCAGCCCAACGAGGTCGAGGAGTTACGCCAGAAGGTGGCCAAGGCCAAGATGCCCCCGGACGCCGAGGAGAAGGCCTACAAGGAGATCGAGCGGCTGGAGTCCATGCCGCCGATGTCGGCCGAGGCCACGGTCAGCCGCAACTACCTGGACTGGCTCATCTCCCTGCCCTGGGTCAAGAAATCGAGGGAAAAACGGGAGCTCAAAGAGGCCGAAAGGATCCTCAACGAGGACCACCACGGCTTGGAGAAGGTCAAGGAGCGCATTCTCGAGTACCTGTCCATCCGCCAGCTGGTCAAGAACCCCCGGGGGGTCATCCTTGGGCTCATCGGACCTCCCGGCGTCGGCAAGAGCTCGCTCGGGAAGTCCATCGCCAGGGCGACGGGGCGAAAGTTCGTCCGTCTCTCCCTCGGCGGCGTCCGCGACGAGGCGGAGATCCGGGGACACCGGCGGACCTACATCGGCGCCTACCCCGGCCGCATCATCCAGATGATCAAGCGCGGCGGGACGAAGAATCCCGTCTTCCTCCTCGACGAGGTCGACAAGATGAGCATGGACTTCCGGGGCGACCCGGCCTCGGCCCTGATGGAAGTCCTCGACCCCGAGCAGAACAGCACCTTCCTCGACCACTATATCGACACCGATTTCGACCTATCCCAGGTCATGTTCATCGTCACGGCCAACATGGTCGACCCCATCCCCAAGCCCCTGGTCGACCGGATGGAGATCATCCGCCTCCCCGGCTACACCGAGGACGAGAAGGTCGAGATCGCCAAGCGCTTCCTCATGCCCAAGCAGCTGGAGGCTCACGGTCTGACCGGGGAAAACATCAAGTTCACCGACCAGGCCCTGCTCAAACTCATCCGCGGCTACACCCGCGAGGCCGGCGTCCGGAACCTCGAGCGGGAGATCACCACGGTCTGCCGCAAGGTCGTCAAGCGGGTCGTCGAGCAGGGCAAGGACCACAAGGAGAAGATCACCCCGAAGAACCTCGAGGGCTATCTGGGCATCCCCAAGTTCCGTCGCTCCGAGTTCGACAAGAACGATGAGGTCGGGGTCGGCACGGGCATGGCCTGGACGGAATTCGGCGGGGAACTCCTGAGGTTCGAGGCGACGAAGATCCACGGCAAGGGCAACTTCACCCTGACCGGCCAGCTCGGCGAGATCATGCAGGAATCCGCCCAGGCGGCCTTCTCGTTCGTCCGCGGAAAGATCTACGAGCTCGACATCGCCCGGGACCTCCACCGTAATTCCGACATCCACATCCACGTCCCCGAGGGCTCGACGCCCAAGGAAGGCCCCTCGGCCGGCATCACCATCGCCACCGCCATCATCTCCCTCCTGACCGACATCCCGGTCAGCAAGAAGGTGGCCATGAGCGGAGAGATCACGCTCAAGGGCAAGGTCCTGCCCGTGGGCGGGATCAAAGAGAAGCTCCTGGCGGCCTACCGGGAGGGCATCCGTGTGGCCATCCTACCCCTCGACAACAGGCCCGACCTAAAGGACTTGCCCAAGGTCCTCAAGACGGGGATGACCATCCACCTCGTCGAGACGATGGACGACGTCCTCAAGGTCGCCCTGACCCGGGAACTGCCGAAGAAGCCGGCCGAAATACGGGACAAGAAGGCGCCCGCCGCCGAGGCGGAGCGACCGGCCCGGACGGCGGAGGACGAAGCGGCCAAGGGACCGCCCCTGACCAACTGAAAAACGTTTTATTACTGAATAAACCTATCGCCAATTCACCTTGGGAGAAAAACCACAAATGGTGACGAAAAGAAACGACAACATCGAAACGACCCTCAAGGAGTTCAATCTGGTCGACCTCGAGGAGAAGGACGTCGCCGGCCTGAAGAAGGTCGCTTCGGCGATGGGCCTGGCGGACGACGAGGTCGAGGACTCGAGCAAGCACCACCTGGTCTTCAAGATCCTGGAGGCCCAGGCCAAGAAGCAGGGATTGCTCTTTTCGGAGGGCGTCCTGGAGTGCCTCGAGGACGGCTTCGGCTTCCTGCGGGCCCCGGAGTTCAGCTACCTGCCCAGCCAGGACGACATCTATGTCTCGCCCTCCCAGATCCGGAAGTTCCAGCTGCGGACAGGCGACACCATCTCGGGCGTCGTCCGGGCTCCCAAGAACGGCGAGAAGTACTTCGCCCTGATCAAGATCGAGGCCGTCAACTTCCTGCACCCAGACGTCATCATCGAGGAACGGCGGAACATCCATTTCGAAAGCCTGACGCCCCTCTATCCCTTCGAGATGATCAAGCTCCAGGACGGCAACGCGAAGAACATGAACGCCCGGGTCATGGAGCTCCTGACGCCCATCGGCAAGGGCCAGCGCGGCCTCATCGTCTCGCCGCCGCGGGCCGGCAAGACGACCATCCTCAAGACGATCGCCAAGTCCATCGAAAAGAACCACCCGGAGATCTTCCTCATCGTCCTGCTCATTGCCGAACGGCCGGAGGAGGTCACCGACTTCAAGCGCAGCGTCAACGGCGAGGTCGTGGCCTCGACCTTCGACGAGCCGCCGACCCGCAACGCCCAGGTCGCCAACATC
>MEYF01000066.1:0-1217 GCA_001775755.1 Candidatus Aminicenantes bacterium RBG_19FT_COMBO_65_30
ACCCGCCGGATCCAGGCCCCGCCGGCCGGCGGGGAGCGGAGTCCTAGGAGCGACCGATAAAAGCGCGGCGGAGCAGCTCGGAGCCGCGCTTTTAGGAAATATCTGAAACGAGTTTTGGCTTCCCGCAACGGGGGCCTTGGATCGATACCCCTTCGCAGCCTCCGGGAGCTTCCCCGGGTATTATTTCTTATTCTTAAGGGCCAGGGCCGAGGGAGTGACGGCCAGCCCGCCCAGGGCCGTGCAGCGGAGCTCGGCGGGCAGCATCTTTCCCGAAGCGTAGACGGCGTCGACCGTCTCGTCGAGAGGGATGGGATTCGCGTAGCCGCCGAGAACGAGGTCGGCGCAGACGAAGGCGCTCGACGCGGCCACGGCGTTACGTGTGTGGCAAGGGATCTCGCACATCCCCTGGACCAGGTCGCAGACGGAGCCCATGGTGTTCTGCAGGGAAATGGCCGCGGCGTCCGCCGCCTGGGCCGCGCTCCCACCGGCCGCTTCGACCACGGCCGCGGCGCCCATGGCCCCGGCCGCGCCGATCTCGACCTGACAGCCGGCGACTTCGGCCGCGAACGTCGCCCGGCGGGCGACGATAAGGCCGACCGCGGAGGCGGCGAGAAGGGCGAGGGCCGTTCTCTCGTCGTCGAGCCTTTTCTCCTCGGCCAGGGTGACGATGACGCCGGGGAGGACGCCCGCGGAGCCGCCGGTCGGCGCAGCGCAGACGATGCCCATGCTGTTGGAGACGTGCAGGGCGGCCAGGGCCCGGGCCGCGGCCCGGGCGTGGAGGCCGCCGACCGCGAGGATCCCCCGGGCCTCGGACCGGAAGATCCTCCCGGCCGAAGGCTTCAGGAGCCGCATCCCGAGCTCGCGGCCGGCCAGTCCCCGGCGGACGGAATCCCGCATGATCCCGTAGCGCCTCAGGACCTCGCCGACAACCTCCTTTTCGGCGAGGCCCAGGAGCCCGGTTTCGTAGGCCAGGGCGATCCTCCCCAGCGAGAGGCGTTTACGCCGGGCCGCTTCGACCATTTCCGCGCTGCTCAGAAAAAGCGGCGCCCCCTTTTTGGTATAGAAGAGGGGGGAGGCCGACCAGATCCCATGGACGCCCTGGAGCCGGTCAAGCCTGGCCCGGGCCTCCGCGCTCATGGGCGCATTCCTCTTGAAGGAGAGGAAGGCCTTCCCGCCCTTCGCCGATCGGACTGGCCGGCCGGCGAGCTGGCCGTCCG
>MEYF01000066.1:1237-14134 GCA_001775755.1 Candidatus Aminicenantes bacterium RBG_19FT_COMBO_65_30
GACCTCGTGGCTCTTGCCGTCGAGAAGGACCGGCCAGCCGTCGAGCTCGGTGAGCGCGATCATGCCGCCGCCGACCGACTTGGCTGTGGCTTCCAGCCTCCTACCGCTCCTGGAGACAAGCTCCATCCGCACGGTGTTCGGGTGGTCCGCTCTGTCGAGCCGGACGATCCGGAAACGGAGCTTAAGGCCTTGCTCGCGGGCGACGGCCAGGGCCCGGGCGAACCGGCCGTCGGTGATCGGCCAGCCGAGGAGGCCGGAGGCGAGGGCCAGGTCGACCCCCTGCTGACGGTACGTCTTGGCATAGGAGCCGTCCGGGTCGAACGCGAACGCAGCCGTCGCGGCGTCTTGCCCGAGCAGGGAGCGGACGAGGCGGCCGATGTGGTAGGACCCGGCCGTATGCGAGCTGGACGGCCCGCGCATGACTGGACCAAGGACGTCGTTGAAGATGCTTATGAATTCCATCGTTCTCCCTCAGCCGAAAACCAAGCTGGCCATGGCCAGGTCCAGGGCGGCGTTGCCCACGGATTTGAAAACGGTGACCTCGTCGTCGGAGCCTCGGCCCGGCTTGAGCCCGGCCAGGACCTCGCCGATCTCCGCCCGGATGTGGCCCTCGGCGATGAGCTTCTCGCGGAGGGGGATGATCAGGTCGCCGGCCTCCTCGAGGCAGGCTTGCCTCTGGTCGACGAAGACGCTGGCCCGCCGGACGGTCTCGCCCGGGATCTCGCGGACGTGCGGCTTGTAGGAGCCGACGGCGTTGATGTGGACGCCCGGCTTGAGGTTCGCGTCCGAGAAGACCGGCACCGCGGAGGTCGTCGCCGTGCAGATGATGTCCGCCTCCCGCAGGGTCTCGGGCGAGGAGGCGGGCTCCACGTCCAGGGCGAGCTTTCGCCCCATTTCTTTGGCGTAATCCGCGGCGGCCCGGGGGTCGACATCGAAGACCAGTACTTTCCGGATCGGACGGACGGCGGCGACGGCCTCGAGCTGTGTTTTCCCTTGAACGCCCGCGCCGAAGATCGCGGCGACCCGGGCATCCTTACGGGCCAGAACGTCCGTGGCGGCGCCGGAGGCCGCTCCCGTCCGAACGGCCGTGAGATAGGACGCGTCCACTACCGCCAGCGGAGCCCCAAGCTCGGCGTCCATGATAATGGTCACGGCTTGGGCCAGGGGAAGCCCCTTGGCCGGGTTGTCCTCGCAGAGCGAGATCAGTTTGAGGCCGAGCCGCTTCGTCCGGGGCAGGTAGGCGGGCATGACCAGGGCCGTCGTCCGGTACTCGGGGATCTCGAGGCTGGTCCGGGCGGGGACCTTGGCTTGGCCCATGGAGAGCTGGATGAAGGCTTCCTTGACCGCCCGTATCGCCGCGGGCATGGTCAGGGCCCGCCGGACCTCTGCATCCGTGATGTATCTCAACTGGGTTCTGGGGTCCATGGTCGTCACCTCGGTGCCCATTCTACCAGACACGCGGAATGATAGTAATGGGTTTCGGCGAGCCGGAGGAGATTCTGTTGACTTGGGGAGCGCATGTTTAATATCCTACGTCCGCTAGATCGCGCCGCTCGAAAGGACCCAGGTCATGGATGGCAAGCCTGTTCTTAACGTCAAGTCCCTCAAAGAACAAGTTTACGAGTACCTGCGCGAACAGATGAGGAGGGGGGAGATCCTGCCGGGGTCGGCCATCGACATGGAGGTGACCTCGAAAAAGCTCGGCGTCAGCAAAACCCCCCTCCGGGACGCCCTGCTCCAGCTGGAGATGGAGGATTTCGTGACCATCCTGCCGCGGCGGATGATCATCGTCAACTCCCTAACAGAGTGCGACATCCGGAACTATTACGAGATCATCGGCTCGCTTGAGAGCATGGCCTTGCTCAAGGCCTTCGACGGCCTGAAGGCGTCCGCCATCGACGCCATGCAGAGGCTGAACGACGGCATGAAGGAAGCCATCGCGGCCAACGACTTCGACCTCTACTACGAAAGGAACCTGGCCTTCCACAACATCTTCCTCAACTTCTGCGGCAACGACAGCCTGGTCAAGCTGGTCAACAACCTCAAGAAGCGTCTCTATGACTTCCCCCGGCCGAAAGGGTTCGTCAAGGAATGGGAGGAGTCCTCCATCCTCGAGCACCAGGCCCTCATCGACCTCCTCCGCGCGGGCCGTTGCCAGGACGCGGCCAATCACGTCCGGGACGTCCACTGGTCCTTCAAGGTTCAGGAGGGGTTCGTCCGTAAGTACTACCCGGGGATCACCGAGCCGGCCGAGCCGTGACATCGCGGCCATCACCGAGGATCCCTAACGGCCGTGCCCAGGAGGTCTGGCCATGTTGTCCCGAATGAGCCGGGTTCCCCTCGGGCGAGCCCAGGTCATTATTGTCGCCGTCATGGGGACGGTCCTCTGCGGCGTCCTGCTTGGCGCTGCCGGAGAAGAGGCCGGGAAGGCCCCTGACTTGACGACGCTCGTCTGGTCCGCCCGTCCGGCCGAGAAATGGGAGAACGCTTTTCCCGTCGGGAACGGCCGGCTGGGGGCCATGGTTTTCGGCAAGACCGACGAAGAACGGATCCAGCTCAACGAGGAAACCATCTGGTCGGGCGGGCCCTATTCCACGGTCGTCAAGGGCGGATTCAAAGCCCTGCCCGAGATCCGGAAGCTCGTGTTCGACGGGCAGTACAAGCTCGCCCACATCCTGTTCGGCCGGAACCTGATGGGCTACCCGGTCGAACAGCAGAAATACCAGGCCCTCGGCAACCTGGTCATCCAGTTCCCGATCACGGACGCGGCGACGGGCTACCGCCACGAGCTCGACCTCGACACGGCCGTCGACACGACCTCCTACACGCTCGGCGGCGTCCGCTACGCGCGTCAGGTCTTCTCGAGCCCCGTCGACCAGGTTATCGTCGTCCGCCTCACGGCCGACCGGCCCGGCCGGATCTCCTTCCGGGCCCAGCTGCGGGGCGAGAGGAACGAGGCCCACTCGAACTACGCGACCGACTATATGCGGATGGACGGCTTCGGCCCGAACGGCCTCGTCCTCCGGGGCAAGTCGGCCGACTACATGGGCGTCGAGGGCAAGCTCCGCTACGAGGCCCGGCTCCTAGCCCGTCCCGAGGGCGGCGAAATAACGGTCGACTGGGACGAGCTCGTCGTCAGCGGCGCCGACGCCGTGACCCTGCTCGTCGCCGCGGCGACCAACTTCACGAGCTACAAGGACGTGACCGGCGACTCCGCCGCCCGCGTCGACGCGGCTTTGAAGGCGGCGGCCGGAAAGTCCTTCGACGCGCTCCGGGAGGCCCATGTCCGCGAGCACCGGAGGCTCTTCCGGCGGGTCGCGGTGAGGTTCCCGCGCACCCCGAACGCTGACCTGCCGACGGCCGAGCGGATCAAGCAGTTCGACGGGACGAACGACCCGGCGCTCCCCGGGCTGGTCTTCCAGTTCGGCCGCTACCTGTTGATCTCTTCGTCGCGCCCGGGGACCCAGCCGGCCAACCTCCAGGGGATCTGGAACGACGAGATGAACCCGTCCTGGGATTCCAAGTACACGACCAACATCAACACCGAGATGAACTACTGGCCGGCCGAGGTCGGGAACCTCGGCGAGTGCGCCGAGCCGCTCGTCCGGATGATCCGCGAGCTCACGGACCAGGGCGGTCAGGTGGCCCGCGAGAACTACGGCGCCGGCGGCTGGGTTCACCACCAGAACACCGACCTCTGGCGGGTGGCCGCGCCCATGGACGGCCCGAGCTGGGGGACGTTCACGACGGGCGGCGCCTGGCTGGCGACACATCTCTGGGAGCACTATCTCTACACCGGCGACAGGGAGTTTCTGAGGGCCTACTATCCCGTCATGAAGGGGAGCGCCGAGTTCTTCCTCGACTTCCTCGTCCCCCATCCGAAATACGGCTGGCTCGTGACGAACCCGTCGACCTCCCCGGAGAATTTCCCGGCCGTCGCCGGCCAGGTCCCGTTCTTCGACGAGATCACGACCTTCAAGACGACGACGTCCATCTGCGCCGGCTCGACGATCGATATGCAGGTCCTCGACGCCCTCTTCGGCCAGGTCGCCCAGGCCGCCGACATCCTGGGTGTCGATCAGGATTTCAAGAAGAGGGTCCTCGAGACGCGGGCGAAACTGGTCCCGATGCGGATCGGCCGCAAGGGCAACCTCCAGGAATGGCTCGAGGACTGGGACGAGACGGAAAAAAGCCACCGCCACATCTCCGGGCTTTGGGGCCTTTTCCCGGGCCGTCAGATCTCGCCCCGCCGGACGCCGGAGCTGGCCGAGGGCGCGCGGGTCGTCCTCGAACAGCGGGGACTTCCCGGCAACGGCTGGTCCTCGGCTTGGAAGGCGGCCTGCTGGGCCCGGCTCGGAAACGCCGACAAGGCCGTGGACAACTTCACCTACGCGATGCACAAGTACACGACCGACAGCCTGTTCTCGATCTGCAGCAACGCCCTCCAGGTGGACGGGGCCTTCGGCATGGCGGCGGCGGTCGCCGAGATGATCCTCCAGTCGCACGAGGACGAGCTGAATCTGCTGCCGGCCGTTCCCGCTTCCTGGAGCGAGGGGGAGGTCCGGGGCCTCCGGGCCCGGGGCGGGTTCGAAGTGAGCCTTAACTGGTCGGGCGGGCGGCTGAAACAGGCGACGATCCTCTCCACGCTAGGCGGGACATGCCGGATCCGGGCGGGCGTTCCCGTCAATGTCGCTTCGGAAGGAAAGAAGGTCCGATTTTCGTCCCCGGCGAACGGGGTCATTGAGTTTGAGACAGGCGCCGGGGGAATCTATATTTTAGCAGCCCGCCGAGATCTGTCCCGTACGGACGGTCGGAAGAATCTCTAGAGGAGGCTGGTTTCCATGAGAGTACGCCTAACCATCATCGTTCTGATCGTTCTGGCGATCGGGGCCGCCGTCCCCGCAGGGTCAGTCGCCCAGGACAAAGCCGCGAACCGCGTCCTGACTCTGGACCGCATCTTCGCCGGCCGTGAATTCGCCGCCGAGCGATTCGGCCCGGCCCGCTGGATGCGCGACGGCGAGACCTACACGACGCTCGAGCCGGGCGCCGAAGCCAAGGCCGGTCGCGACCTCATCCTCTATCGCGCCGAGACCGGAAAACGCGAGGTCCTGGTCTCCGCGGCCCGTCTCGTCCCCCCGGGAGCGTCCCGGCCGCTGGCGATCGAGAACTACGACTGGTCTCCCGACGGCAAGATCCTGATCATCTTCACCAACTCGAAGCGCGTATGGCGGCAGAACACGCGCGGCGATTTCTGGACTTACGACCTGGCCGCGGGCCGGCTCCGCCGGCTCGGGCCGGAATTCGAGCCTTCGAGCCTGATGTTCGCCAAGCTCTCGCCCGACGGCCGGAGGGCCGCCTATGTCGTTAAAAACAATATCTATGCGGAAGACCTGGCCACGGCCAAGGTCACTCAACTGACTTTCGACGGGGGTGATGACATCATCAACGGAACGTCCGACTGGGTCAACGAGGAGGAATTCGGCATCCGAGACGGATTCCGCTGGAGCCCCGACAGCGCGGCGATCGCCTTCTGGCGGTTCGACACCCGGCGCGTCCCCGTCTTCTCGATGATCAACAACACCGACTCTCTTTACCCGAGGACGATGAGCTTTAAGCACCCCAAGCCCGGGCAGACGAACTCCGCCGTCAAGGTCGGCATCGTCCCGGTCGCGGGCGGGTATCCCGTCTGGATCCGGACGCCGGGCGACCCGAGCAACGCCTACATCGCGCGCCTCGAGTGGGCCGGCAACTCCCGCGAGGTCATCCTTCAGCACCTCAACCGCCTGCAGAATATGCTCAACGTCCTCATCGGCGACGCCGCCACGGGCGAGGTCCGGACGGTCTTCACCGACACGGAAGAGACCTGGGTCGAGGTCATGGACGACTTCGTCTGGCTGGCCGGCGGGAAGAGCCTGCTCTGGCTGAGCGAGCGCGATGGCTGGCGGCACGCCTACGCCGTCGGCCGCGACGGCGGCGAGATCAAGCTCTTGACGCCCGGCGATTACGACGTCCTGAGCGTCAACGCGATCGATGAGAAGAACGGCCTCCTTTACGTCACTGCTTCCCCCGAGGACGCCACGAAGCGCTTCCTCTACCGCGTCCGGATGGACGGCAAGGGGAAGCCTGAGCTCGTCGGCCCGGCCGGACAGACCGGGGTCCATCGCTATGACATCTCACCCGCGGCCCGCTGGGCCTTCCACACCCAGTCGACGCTCGACACGCCGCCCGTGACCGATCTCGTACGGCTGCCCAAAGGCGAGACCGTCCGGACCCTGGCGGCCAACAAGGACGTGAAGGCGAAGGTCGAGGCCCTCTCACGAAAAAGGGCGGAATTCTTCAAGCTCGATATCGGCGGAGGCGTCCAGGTCGACGGCTGGCGCATCCTTCCGCCCGACTTCGACCCGGCCAAGAAATATACCCTCTTCGTCTACGTCTATGGCGAACCCGCCGGGCAGACCGTCCAGGACGGCTGGGGCGGCAGCGGCTACCTCTGGCACTTGATGCTGGCCCAGCAGGGCTATGTCGTGGTCAGCTTCGACAATCACGGCACGCCGTCGCCGCGCGGCCGGGCCTGGCGCAAGAGCATCTACCGGCAGATTGGCATCCTGGCCTCGGCCGACCAGGCCACCGCGGTCCGGGCGGCCGTCGCCGCCTGGCCCTACGTCGACCCCGACCGGGTCGGGGTTTGGGGCTGGAGCGGGGGCGGCTCGATGACCCTCAACGCCATGTTCCGCTACCCCGACCTCTACAAGACCGGCATTTCCGTGGCTTCGGTGCCCGACCAGCGGCTCTACGATACGATCTACCAGGAGCGATACATGGGCCTGCCCCAGGACAATCCGGACGGCTATAAGAACGGCTCGCCCATCACCTTCGCCAAGCAGCTCAAGGGGAACCTCCTCATCGTCCACGGCACGGGCGACGACAACGTCCACTATCAGGGCTTCGAGCTATTGGTAAACGAGCTCGTCGCCAACAACAAAGTCTTCACCATGATGGCCTACCCGAACCGGTCGCACGGGATTTCCGAGGGAAAGGGGACGACCCTCCACCTTTACACGATGTTCGCCCGCTTCCTCGACGAAAACCTGCCGCCGGGCGGGCGTCCCCGGTGAAGGGGGATATCAGACCCTCAAGAAAACGCTTATCTCCACCCAACCTTCATATTCCCCTCGCCCCGCGCCTTGATCTCCGGATGTCGATCGAGCTTCAATAACGCCCGCTTGTTCCCGATATCCATGGCCACCAGATAGACGAGTTTCGACACCTTCCCCATTTTGGCGTAATCGGCCTTCGCTTCAATGTCTCCCTCCATGTGGTAGTCCTCTGTCGTACCACAGAAAAACCACACGGCGGGGATGCCGTAGCGGATGTAGGGATACTGGTCACTCCGGAAGAAGAAGCGGTCGGGGTGGGCCGGGTCTTCGTACTTGTAGTCGAGCTTCAGGCCGACCGATTTCGTGTTCATGGCCTGGATGCTCGCGTCGAGCTCCGAGCTCACCTTGTTCGACCCGATGAGATAGAGGTGGTTCGTGTCGTTCCTCGAGATCATGTCCAGGTTGAGGTCGGCGCTGATTTTATCGACCGGCACCGGGCAGTGCTGGACGAAATAGTAGGAGCCGATGAGCCCTTTTTCCTCGGCCGTGTTCCAAACGAAGATGACGGACCTTCTCGGACGTTCGACCATCAAGGCCTCAGCGATTTCGAACATCCCGACTACTCCGGAGGCATTGTCGTCCGAGCCGGGGTAGATCCTCCCTTCGCGCACGGGATTGTGGTCGTGGTGGGAGCTGATGGTGACGTATTCGTTTCGGAGCGCCGGGTCCGTTCCTTCCGCGCAGGCCACAACGTTGAACGTCTTGTCTTTGCGTGTCACGACCCCGAGCTCGATCTCGAGTTTGCGGCCGGGCATCTTTTTAGAAGCCACCCGTTTTCCCTGGCGGATCGTCTCGATCATCTTGGCGAGATCCTCCTTCGCGACGCCGAGGATGGCCGCACCGGCATCGTGCCTGACCTCGACCTGGAAGAAGGGGAGCGTGGGCGCGGCCGGCGACGGCACGGCTCCGCTCCCGGAGACGACGTCCGGGAATCTGAGCCTTTCCGGAAGGCTGAAAGTGAGGCCCTTTTCGGCGAGCCGCGCCTCCCGTTCCTGGTTGATGATGGTGACGACCGCGACGGCGCCTTTCCCTCTTAGCGCGCCGGCCCTGGACATCAAGAGCCGCCGGTTATCGGCCGGTTTCAAGACGTGGTCATCGGGAAGCGCCGCATCCAGGATGACCGCGATTTTCCCTTTGGGGTCCAAGCCGCCCGTATCGTCCCAATTCAGTTGGGGAGCGCCGAGCCCGTAGCCCAGAAAAACGGCCTCTCCCGAGACTTTCCCTGCCTCGAAATTCCGGCCGATAGCGGCATCCGTGGGGAAATAAAAAACGCGCTCTCCCGCGCCCGTAATAAGGCGCATGCGCGATGCCTGTGGAGCGATCGTGGCCACCTCCACCGGGACTTCTTGGTAGTACGAGCCGCCGGGCATCAGAGGCTTGAGGCCGATCCGTTCGGCCGTGAGGGCGATGTACTTTGAGGCGATGTCGAGCTCGGCCGAGGGCGTATTCCGCCCCCGGAACTCCGGCGCCCCGAGGAATTGCAGGTGGAATTTCATGTCCTCGGCCCGGATCGTTTTCGATCCACGGGAATGGGCATAATCTCCCGGACTGCAAGAAGCGGCACACAGAAAAAATGCAATTGTGAGAATTAGCATGCGGTTGGATTTCATGATTCCTCTCCTTGGGAAAATGATCGATACGGGCAGCGAGCCGGGGCAATGAGGTTCAGAGCTTGTAGCCGATCCTGCGCAGAAAGTCCTTGCGCCACTGGGTGCCGTCGGGCCCCTCGATGCCCTTCGTCCGGACGCCGTCGACGACGCCCAGGATGCCCCGGCCCATTTCGGTCTCGGCCACGACGACCTCGACCGGGTTGGCCGTGGCGCAGTAGATGCCGCAGACCTCGGGCACGGCCTTGACGGCGTTGAGGATGTTGACCGGAAAGCCGCCGGTCATGAAGATCAGGAAGGAGTGGCCGGCCCCGATGGCCATGGCGTTCTTCTTGGCGATCTCGACCAGGGCCTCGTCGTTCCCGGAGTGGCGGACGAGGGCGAGCCCGGACGATTCGCAAAAGGCGATGCCGAACCTCATGTGCGGCGCCGTGGTGACGATGGTCTCGTGGAGGTCCTCGACCGTCTTGATGAAATGGGCCTGGCCGAGGATGAAGTTCATGTCCTCGGGCTTGTCGATGGGGACGACCTTGATGTCCATGGGACCCTCCTCTCGTGGATGGACCCTATTATAGAATCCCGCGGCCCCCGCATCAACTTCGATAATCTTCGATTTATTCATCATACCTAGCCAAGACCACTTTGAGGACAGAAACCAGAGCCCCGTCGCGGGACTTCGAATCGTCAAGGGGAAAGGAGGGATTTCGTTGCGGGGCTTCTATTGTCGGGAGCGGGGTGGCGGCTCAGGGAGTGCGGCTCGACGACCCGAGCCTCGTCGAGGCAGGAGTCCCCGGCCGAAATGGGCCGCCAGCCGACGCGGGATAAGGCCGGAGCGCCACGGAGATGTCCCCGCCGTTCGCGAACGGACTCGCCTGGAAAAACGACGAAATGGACAGGATTTCTTTGCCCTTCCCCATGCAGGATAGGACTCCCTCGAATGGTTCATAGGGCCCCGACGTGGGGATGTCCACGAGCGTGTAGTGGTTTTTCTTGGTGAACCGGGGCTCATCCACGGCGGGCTCCAGGAAATTTCTCTGGCCCCCGCCTCCCGTAATGATCATGAGGGCGCCGTTGTGGACCACGGACGCGTGAACGTGCCTGTGGCCGAAGGCGGCCAGGACGACGTTGTGGCGGGCGAGAATGTCAAGGAATTCCCCCTCGTTTTCGAGCCGCGGCGTGAAGAGGGAGTAAAGGCCCGGATTGATCTTCTTGAACGGAGCCTTCGGCGGAACGTGGGCGAAAAAGAATTTTCTCGGCGGGTAGGGCGCCTTCAGCTTGTCCTCGAGCCAGGCCAGCTGCTTCCGGCTGAAACCGGGATCCCCATCCCCGTGGACGTTGCTCATGAACACGAAGCGCATGTCGTCCCTGTCGAAGAAGAAATCCTTGTCGCCGAAGAAGGCCCTTGAGATCCGCTCGCCTTCTTCCCTGACGTCATGGTTCCCGTCGACATGGAGGATGGGGCAGGGGGGATCGCTGATGGCCCTGAGGTACGTGCCGTAGTAATCGACGACGGGCGAGACGACCCGGTCTCCCAGATGGACGATGAACGACGGCCGCGGATCGAGAGCGGCGATCTCGCCGAGAAAGGTCCGGAAGGTCCCGTTGTTGTCGGAGATCGTGTCCCCGATGATGACGAACCTCAGATCTCCTCCGTCGTTCTGGGCCGAGATCGCTCGCGCGGCTTCGCCGTTGGTCTGGACGATGCCCCGGAGCTCGTCGGGGACGGAACTCAGCTCGGCGTTTTCCCGGAACCGGGACAGGTCATATCCCCCGTCTCCGAGGGAGTACGTGCATCGGCCCGTGAGAAGGGCTATAACAAAAGCCATATATATCGCTCTCTTTCTGAACAATTTTCTTTTCCATCTCTCAACTTCTATTATAGCCGACGCCCAAAACCGGCGGAATGAATCCCATTTTTCTTCTTGGCGGGGCATAGCGTCAATGTGAAGCGGATCTCAGGCCGGGTCAATCGCCCATGAGGATGAATCGGGGGGTTAGGAATCCCGGAGGACGTGTAGCCGGGCCTCCCGTTCTTCGTCCCTTGACTCTCTCCTAGCAAAATGATAGGATTAGTCAAGTCGAGGGCGGATGCATGAATGGTTCACCCGATATCCTTCGGCTAGAAGAAATCGAAAAGCCTATTCCCCTGGACAACGAAGTTTTGATAGAAGTTCGCGCGGCCTCCGTCAATCCACTTGACCGGCGCTTAATGAGAGGACGGCCGCACATCTTTCAGGCTATCAGGTACCTGGCAGAAGGGCGCGCTCGGGGAAAAGTCGTAATAACTTTGGAACATAACAAGAAACAACGAAGCGACAGGAGGACAACATGTCGAAAGTTTTGAGGTATTGCTTCCTTATTGCCGTTGCAGGCGGCCTGCTCCTAGCGCAGCCTTTGATGGCGGCAGACGGAATCGAAGGCCATCTTGTCAATATCAAGTGGCTTGAGATGAATCTTAAAAATGCAGATGTTCTGATACTCGACGCGTCAGGCACTCAGGTCTACACGGCAAAACACATTCCCGGCGCAGTAAGCGTCGACCTGTTCGCCTGGTATGGTCTCCGGGAAATGACGGTCGCTGATATGGAAAAACTCTACCAGTCCTGGGGAATCAGTCCCGGGAAAAAGATCGTCATGTACGATCAGGGCGGCACAATGCTGGCCACCAGGCTCTTTTACTCCCTCTATTATTACGGCTTCCCCGCAAAGGACCTTATGATTCTGGACGGCGGGCTTTTCAAGTGGCAGGAGGCAGGATTGCCGGTAACGACGGATGTTACGCCCGTCCCGAAGAAAGGCTCTTTCACCATCAAGCAGGTTAACGAAGATGTGAGAGCCAGGCTGCCGGAATACCTTTCCGCATCCGGGGACCCGGTCAACAACGCTTTGCTGGAAGCGCTTGGGGCCGACTGGCATTTTGGGCAAGTCGCTCCCTTTCACAGGGCCGGCCATATCCCTCATTCCATCCTGCTGCCCAGTGCCGACTTTTACAATCCGGACAAGACCTTCAAATCAGCCGATGAAATAAGGAAAATGCTGGCTTATTTGGACATCAGGCCTGAACAGCAGATCTACACCCATTGCGGGGGCGGAGTGGCCGCCAGTGTGCCGTTTTTCGCCCTTAAGTTCATGCTGAATTACCCCAGAGTCAAGCTTTACACGGAATCCGAGATGGGATGGCTGTCCGATGAAAGGGAACTCCCTTACTGGACATACGATGCCCCGTTCCTGATGAGGAAAACAAACTGGCTGCAGTTTTGGGGGGGCCAGATGATAAGGATGTTCGGAGGCGCGCAGATCAGCATCGTGGATGTGCGGCCTGCAGACGCATTCAATCAGGGACATGTGCCATTTGCGCTCAACGTCCCGGCCGATGTGTTTAAAAGCAACATCACCAATCCCGACAAGCTGGCTGAAATTCTGGGTCCGGCCGGCGTCAATGCGTCTCACGAGGCGGTCGTAATTTCAGGCGCAGGGTTAACCAAAGACGCGGCCCTGGCGTTCGTAGTGCTGGAGAAACTGGGACAGAAAAAAGCATCTGTCTTCTTGGACTCCATGGATGAATGGGCAAAACTCGGGTTCGCCGTGAAAAAGGATGCCACCGTCGTGGGCCCCAAGCAGGGCCCCCAAGACTTATCCATACCTCCCACGACTTATGCCGGGAATTTCCGCAAGGACGTGATCATTGCGGACCCGAAGAGCACCCCGGGATCTTTTCCCAGGGTCTTGATTGCTTCGGGCAAGGATGTGCCGGCTAAAGCTCAGGACGGCAAAGTTGTTCATGTCCCTTACACCGATCTCCTGAATGCCGACGGCACGCCCAAAGCCGCGAAAGATATCTGGAACATCCTGGCCAAGGCCGGGGTCCCGAGATATGCGGAGCTCGTTTGCTTCTCCGATGATCCCGGTGAAGCGGCAGTCAACTATTTTATTCTCAAGCTGATGGGCTACCCTGATATAAAGGTGTTGGTGATTTAACAGATATTAACACTCGTGTCCATATTAGCTGATAGCGAGTGGCGTGGATGAACAGCATCGGGGTTGGCGAATCGAACCACGGAAATCTATGCTCATCTGGCGGATAAGTAAATCCAGACGGTCGTGAACCAGCTGCCCAGCCCGAATTTGGGCAC
>MEYF01000066.1:14165-27398 GCA_001775755.1 Candidatus Aminicenantes bacterium RBG_19FT_COMBO_65_30
GCCTTACAGTTGCCGCAAAAACGAGTGTCTGAAGGGTTCTCGAAATGATATTTCGGGCACGTGACGGCCATCGCTGACCACCCTTCTCGCCGACGCTAAAAGATCATCAAAAAATAGGGGAAGAATCAATTCGTCTTTCAACGCTAAAAAACTCGTGCGGCTGGTACGAAAAGAGGAACCGGATATTTTCACGTTGCGTTGACCTGACCAGGACACCGATTGTCTGCCGCAGGATTTTATCCTAAAATAGGTAAAAGATATGAGCATTGCCGTTGTCGAGAAAGCGGGCGATGTCCGAGTCTATGGCTCGGGATCTCCCGGCGGAAAGGGAGCAGGCCTCATCAAGATCAACGAGCTCTCCATCCCCAAGGTCGGCAAGCTTCGTACGCGCATCCTGACGACGGATTTCTATGACCATTACCGACAAAACGCCGGGACGTTCGGCGACGAAGAGCGCTTGGTCGTCAGCTCGATTCTGGAAGAACTTGGTGACATCCCCCTGGGGATAAGGTCCTCGGCGACAAACGAGGCGGGCCGCACTACGGGGAGCTTCAGCCCCATCCACGCCGGCGAAAACGCCACTTTCATGCTCCCCAACAACCACCCCGATCGCGCGGTCCGCGTCTCTCAGGCCATCCAGGCGATCGGCTACATTTACGAGGATTTCCAGCGCAGGCAGCCGGCCAGCTCTCCCGAGAGAATGGGCATCGTGATCAATCCCATCCCGGGCTTGTTCGACGACACGCTGGCCGGCCCGGTCTATTATCCCTATATCTCCGGTGTGGCCAGCTCCTTTTTTCCCCACGCCCTGAAGAATCAGGACCCCAAGGAAGGGTTCGGCCGAATCGCCTTCGGACACGGTTATGCCACGGTCCTGGACGATTTCCCTGTCATCTCCATGGCCACGATCCGGAACCCCATCCCGCTCAATCTCCTGAGGATTGGGAACGGTCAGCAATATTTCTATGCTCTGGATATGACCAAGAACACGGACCTCAAAGGCGAAGAGCTGGAAACGATGAAGAAGCTTCACGTTCGGTTCGCCAACTATCACAAGATTCGGATCCTGGGAATTCAGCGCAACGTGATCACCATTGAGGAGCTCGTCCAAAAAGATCACTTCGGGTTCAGAACCACCCTGGCCGAGATCATGGAAACGATCGGCCGCTGCATTTCTTCACATTTCCAAATCGAGTTCGTCTTCAACCTGGATTTTTCACGCAAGGAGAACCGCGAGGGCACGTTCCATATCGTCCAGCTGACCGAGCTTCCGGAATTGAAGTTCGACGCCATTCCGGCTCCCCGGAGCGTCCGCCGGACCTACCTTTCGATCCCCAACTCTCAGGGGCACGGGGTTACAAGAAACATCGAGCACGCCGTTGTGGTATCTCCTTTTATTTATACGAAGGATATGCAAAAGGCTATTCGCGAAAAGATCAGCCAGGTTAACCGCGACATGCAGGCCCGGGGCGAGCGATATATCCTGATCGTTCCGGGCCGGCTGGGCAGCAAGAACCCGGACTGGGGGATCTATGTCGATTATAAGGACGTCGAACAGGCGGCGGCGATCTTTGAATACGGCGTCGACGCGGCCGGCCGCGCGGAACCCCTACCCGAAGAGGGGAGTTTGACGGGAGGGATTTACGGTAGTCATTTTCTCTATATGATCCAAGGCGGGTTTGACGAGGAACAGAAGAGGCTGGCGACAAGGATGTACGGCACCCAGGGCACACATTTCCTGACCAACCTAATGAGCAACAACATCATCTACGGCTATGTGACTCCGCAACGGGACACGTTCGACCCCTGGTTCTTTTCCAGCCCCAATCCCGGGGTCGGCCTCTCGGTCTTGCGCTTTCCGAATCCGGTCAGCGTCTACGCCGATTCCCTCAAACAGTCCTGCAGCGTGGTAGCCGAGAATGACTAGCCGTGTCACGCGCGAATGCCAGTTCGTCCCCCGCGTCATCAATCCCGTCAAGATGGAGCGGGCTATTTTTTTCGCCGCGGACAGCCGGATCCGCGACTCCCGGAAGACGCTGGAAGAGAAAATGGCGTGGCTCAGGACGGAGGTGCTCCATGATCCCCAGTCGGCCCTGGCCACCTCGTCCGAGCAACCTTCGGTTTTTCTCTTTGACGACACGGGGCTGGCCCTGCTCGATGTCGAACAGGTGCGGGCCAAAAACAAGAACGCCATTCTAGTCCTTCTTTCTTATCAGCCGTTCATCCAATGCGCGCCGCCACAGGCCGCCCACGCGAAATATCCCTATGCGGCCGGGGCCGACCTTGTTTTTGCCGTTGACCGCAATGAACTCCTCCCCGAGAACATCGTGCTCGCGGCCGTCCGGGTCGCGGAGGACAGGCTCAACATCGAGAAACATACCGACCTCAAGCGGTTCATTTTTCATATCGTCGACGACGAGCCACGCTGGTTTTCGCAGTTCCTCCCGGTCCTTTACGCGATCATAGGCCAGCGCGCTGACGTGATGGTCACCAGGACCTATGAAGAGAGTCTTCGGTTCCTTTTTGGGGACGAGGAGGAGGGGAAAGCCCGGACGGACGGGCGGGGCCGTGTTGAACGCGGACATGGGGACGATGTCGTCTGCCTCATCACGGATATCTTTTTCCCCAAAGGGAACGAACTGCAAAGCGATGCCGGACGAGAACTGATCCGACTGGTGAACAGCCGCTTTCCTCGCATTCCCGTGATCATCGCCTCCAAGGCCAAGGAGGCTCTCGAATTGAAAAAGCTGGGTTTTGTCCTTCCCAAAGGGGATCCCGGCAGCCTCGAGAAGCTCAGGGAATATATTCTGAACTTCACGGGCATGGGCGACTTCCTCGTCTACGACGACGAGGGCCGGGAGATTCGCCGGGCCCGGAATATCCGCGAGATCTGCGCTATTCTTCTGGAGGCCGAGGAAGACAACGAGGAGGGCCGCCGTCTGCGGCTCCTGCTTGAGGCCTACGGGGAGAAAGACAAGTTTTCAACTTGGCTTTACATGCACAGCTATCGCGAGCTGGGCGACCGGCTGCGGCCGAAACAGAGTCGAGGCCAACAGCTCATCGCCCTTCTTAAAAAGCACCTCCGGCTCGAGCTATCACGCATGGAGCGGACGCCGCTGGTGCTCGCCGGGACAAAGGCCTTTGACCTGGCTGGGCTTCTGGCGGCTCTGCGGGCTCTGCCCCCGGAGACCATCCAGCCCTATTCGGACAACGACATCATTTCCTCGTGGCTTGACCGCAAAGGCTTCTCCGAGTTGGCTGAGGAGCTTCGCCCCATCCACGGCAGGGGGCCGGAATTGAAGGACATTTTGACGGACATCGTGACCAAGTGGCTGGAGATCTACAGGGCTCAGGGAGAGGGCTTGCCCCGCCGAGTGTTTTGATTTAATTGGCTTTTTATTTGGATTTTATTAAAATGAGGCTTCTGGAAACAGATCGCCATGAGCCCCATCTCCACGGCCAATCCTTCTAAACCCAAAGTGCTGTGCGTCGAAGACGATGTTAACCTGCAGAAGAATATTTCCTTTATTTTGTGGAAAGAGGGTTACGACGTCTTCAGCGCCCAGACAGGTGAGGACGCGATTCAACTAGCCCGGCGGGAGAAGCCCGACCTCATTCTCCTCGACCTTGTATTGCCGGGGATCGACGGACTGAAGGTCTGCGGCATTCTGAAAAAGGATCCCGCGACTTCGGACATCCTGATCATCATGGTGACGGGCAAAAAGCGGGTCGAGGATATCGTTCTCGGCCTTAAGAGCTATGCCGATGACTACATCATCAAGCCCTTCGAGCCGCAGGTCCTTCTGGCCCGTATCCAGGCCGTCCTGAGGAGGAAGATATCATCCGTGAGCGATCCAAAGTTGGTCCTGGAGATAGACGGCTTGGTGATCAATCGAGGGGCCTATGAGGTATTCACCAACGGCCAAAAAATCGACTTGTCGAAGACGGAATTTGATATTCTCGTCCTGCTGGCGGGCAAGCCCAACCAGGTTTTCACGAGGTCCAGGATCCTCGACAGCGTGCGCGAAGACGGCTATTCGATCACCGAGCGGGTCGTTGATTATCACGTGACCGGACTTCGGAAAAAGCTGGGCCGGGCGAAAAAATATATCCACACTATCAGGGGTGTGGGATACAAGTTCAACGCCGGGGATTATTCCTAGATCGCCCGCTCGGTCGGCGGCTCTATCAGCCCCCGCAGGCCTTGTCGGCGGGGTTGTAACCGTCGGAATTCTTAGATATGATTAAAAGGGTGGGTGTGTGCTTCTTCGTTTCCGACCTTCACGGCCGGGTAGGCCGCTACCGGAAGCTTTTTGACTCGATTTTAAAAGAAAGGCCCGAGGCCGTATTCATGGGTGGAGATCTGTTGCCCATGGCCTGGGCTCCGACGGAGTCGTTCGATCCGCTGCGCCAGGATTTCGTCAACGACTTTCTGGCCGAAAACCTGTCTTGCCTCCGGCAGGAGCTCGGACCGCATTATCCCCAGGTCTTCCTGATCATAGGCAACGACGACAGCCGTTTCGAGGAAGCCGCGGTTCTGTCGGTGGCCTCGTCAGGGTTGTGGGAGTACATTGCGAACCGCCGCGTGAAATTCGGCGAGGCCTCCGTCTATGGGTATCCCTTTGTCCCGCCCACGCCCTTTTTCTTAAAGGATTGGGAGCGCTACGACGTTTCCCGTTATGTCGACCCGGGGTGCATTTCTCCGGAGGAGGGAGTCCGGTCCGTTCCCGTCTCTGAGCGGGAGAAGAAGTTTTCCACGATCAGCGAGGACTTGGAGCGCTTAACGGCGGGAGACGACCTGGCGAAGGCGATATTCCTCTTCCATTCGCCTCCCTACCGGACGAAGCTGGACGTATCGTTTGGGGAGGGGAAAATGATCGATCATGTGCCCTTCGACATTCACCTGGGCAGCATCGCCGTCCGGCGGTTCATCGAAACGCGGCAGCCCCTTCTGACGCTCCACGGCCATGCTCATGAGGCGGCCCGGGTCTCTGGCTCCTGGCAAGACCGGATCGGCCGCACGCACTGTCTGTCTGCCGCGCATGACGGCCCCGAGCTGGCCCTGGTTCGCTTCGACCTCAACAGGCTCGATGACGCGACGCGCGAGTTGATTTGATATCGGTGTGGCGAGAGTCAGCCTGAGTCGCCGTGCCTTTCCTTGAGCCGGAGGGGTCGGGCTGCGTCCGTGGCCGCGTCGATCTTGATCGCATAACTGTTCCTGTTGGCAATGTCCTCGTCTGTGACCACATGGACATCGAGGATTCCACCGCTCCGGTATCCGGTCTTCAGATAATTGAGTTTGTCCAGGCAGAGGCTCCAGCCTTCCATCCAGGTCTTCAGGTCTTGTCGCTGGGCTGGGGTGCCTCGGAAGTGGACCAGGAGGTCGATGTCGCTCTGGGGGCTTGCCGTGGCGTTCTTGGTGCTGCCGATGACATACATGGCCTGGACGCCGAAACGCCCAGCGTCGAGCATCGAGGCAATGTATTCGGCCATTTCGAGCCTCCAGGCCCAATGGTTTTCCGGCCTCGTTCGATCGGGTGTCCGCAAGACAGAGGAAAGCGGCGGCTCGACCTGCGGATTGATCAGGAAACCCACGGCCTCGTCAATGTCGGCGTTCATCAGGATGCGGAGCACCATGCCGTCCGTCGTTTCGGGAATGTCGATGACGCGGAGGGTGTCGGCCAGGTACGCGAACTCGGGCAACACCCGGGGAAGAATATTGGGCGAGTCCCGGAAGAAGCCTTCTTGAAAGACGGTCCCGTGCTCGTCGGGGTAGATCGGGATGTAGCGGATTTGGGCCTCCACCAGGTCCTGGAAGAAGTGGGTTCCAAAGGACAGGTCGGGGAGTGAGCCTCCCTTTATCCGGGCGATCTCCATGAGCGCGGCCGTGTTTGAGATATCCGAGTACGAAACCTTTACCCCGAGCTTGATGTCCCCGCGGCTCCCCCAGCGGCCGGGGCCCATCAGGACGAAGCGCCGGCGCGGCAGCAGCTTGTTCAGCCGTCCGATAGCTCGCCCCACGGCCAGCAGCGAGGATTCTCTGGAGAGGGCGTCATAGGCCTGCGGGTCCACGTAGACGATATGAGTGATGTCAGGGAGACTGCCGTTGGAGATGAATCGGTTGGCCCGGAAGACGACTCGTTCCTTGGGCAGGTCCTTGGGGATGTAGGCCGGCCCGCCGCCCTCCATGAAGCTCTGCGGCCGGTACTGAAGGAGATAGAAACTCTCGCCATCGGAGGCGAATTCGATGTCCACGGGCGATTGGAGTTTTTCTTCCAGGAGCTGCATGACCATCCGGAGTTGGGGTATGAAAAAGTTTCCTTGCACCAGGCCGTCAAAGGTGATCACGACGTCGTCCTTGTCGAAGTCAATCAGCCGGCCCAACGGGCTGCGGAGGCTCTGGCCGTCATAGAGGGAGATCATCTTCTCGATGGCCGGAATCTCTGCGCCGCACTTGCGGAGAAGCTCCCTGACCGCGATCGTTTCAAAGGCGTTGGCCTTCAAATTGAGGACGTCCATCTTGCGCGGGGCATAACGAACGACCTCGTCGGCCGTAATATTGACCCTGAAGCCGACTTGGCCGGGGGCTATCAGGACCGGGTAGTCGTCGCTCATCCGGTCCACAGCCCGGGTCCCCAGCCCGGGCACCATCCGGAGGAGGCCGTCCTCGCGCCTGATCCCCGGCGACCAGCGAAATTCGTTGCGGCTGAAGGCGACGCCGGCGAAGGAGGGAAAGAAATAGTCACCCACTTTGGAACCTACGACCTCCTGGACCATGATGCCCATTTCCTCGGCGAAGTCGAGCAATCCGTGCTCGGCGCGATAGCCGACGGGGTCGGGTCCGTAAGTCGAGGCATAGACTTCGGCGACGGCATCCTTCAGAGCCTCCAAGCGTTCTGACTTGCTGCCCTGATTGGCCAGGAAGAGGCTCTTGTATTTTCCCGAAAACGAGGCACCCATCTGGTCCTCGAGCAGGCTCGAGCTGCGGACGATGATGGGCTGGTCCTTAAGATCGTCCAGGACCATGGACAGCCCCTGGGCGATGTCCGTGGGGAATCGAGAGTTCTTGAATGTCTGGATGAGGTGAGGATACTCCAGCCGAACCTGGTCGATGTCTTTGTATTTTTGTTCTACAACGTCGTTCAGGTTATTGTTGGAGAGAAAGCTCAGCAGCCCGTCCGAAGTGATGTACCAGGTCTTGGGAACCTTGATTTCCCCGAAATGGCTCAGGGCATCGGAGGACTTCTTCAGGATATGTTTGGCCAGATAGAGCCCCGCACTCTTCCCGCCCAGCCGACCCTGGCTTTCCGGGGAGAAGACGATGTGGTCCAGGATCTCGTAGAAGTCGTCGATATCGACATACTCGACGGCCGTGTTGATGTAATGCTGCTGGTCGGAGAGAAAGCGACGGATGAGCGAGACGAGGATGCCTCGCTTGTTCGCCGGCGGCAGCTCGATCCCCTCGGCCGCGATATGATGATATCTCCGGAGGGCGTCCACGAGCTGGGCCAGCGATAGGTTCCTGTTCGTCACCTGGACAAGGAAACTCAGCCGGTCCTCCTGGATCCACTTCTGAATGTTGGCCAGGATCTCATCGCTTGTCAGATGCTTGGCCGCCAGCCAGAAAATCTCATCGCTCAGCTTGTCGCTGAAAGCGGATACGGACGTTTGGGAGGGACGGTTGTCGTCATCGGTATAGCTTTCGGTCCGATCCGGGGTCCCGGGCAGCGGCTTCTGAAGGAGCTTTTCCGCTTCCTGGATCCCCCGCCAGCTGAGGAAGTTCAGCATGCGGCGAGAGATGCTGAGGAAGAGGTTCTTGTTGGTCCGGCGCAGGAAATTGAGGGCCACCTGCCATTCCTCGGCCCGCTGTGCCGATACGTCCTGCCGCGCGGACCGATATTCCTGGTAGGCCTGCTTCATACGGGAATAAAGAAGATAGTGGCCCAGCCGTTCGGCGATCGTCCTCAGAAGCTTCGTCTCCTCCTTCAGGAAGGGGCCATCGTCGGCATGGGGCATCTCTTTCGTATAGTAGATGCTCAGCCTCCCGACCTTCTTGTCCTGGACTTCGATGTCGGCGAGCTGGACCCAGGGCGTTTCCTGGAAGCGGGGCGATTGGCAGGTCTGGCCCTCCAAAATAATCTTAGCGACGCAGACGTCCGGGTACTGCCAGCCGGGAGGGATGGCCTCGATCACGCCCCGGCAGATGTCGGCCAAGTCTGCGTCAGGCTTATTCAGGAGCTCTTCGATCGTATATAGACATTTCAGCTCCTTAGCCCGCTCGGACAGGAACCAAATCAAGGTGTCGGTGTTCTGCGGCCGTTCAGCCATGGCGGATCACTCCTCGGCCGGCCGTCCCGTCGACCGTGATCTTCAAGGGCGAGGCCAGATGCACATGGCGGACGAATTCAGCCTCCCAGGCGGCTGGTTGCCGGCTCAGCCATTCCCAGTCGATCCTGTGCTTGTCGAACGGGCTCAGAGAGAAGTAGAAAACCCGAAAGCTGGTGATGTTGTGAAAGAAGTGGGAGCCCTGGCTGAGCATGGAGCTGGTTTCTGGGAGGGCGGACTCGACGATGACCTTGGCGCCGCTTATCTGGCCGAAGTTCACCGGGATCCCGGCCTGCGGGTCGGAAGTCCCCCAGCGGCCGAACCCGATCAGAAGGTAGGGGAGACCGAGCGCTTGCAGCCGCCGATTCAAGCCCTCGAGCTCGGAGGCGACGGCTTCGGAATGATGGACGTTGAATTTGTCCGGCTTGACATAGACGATGTCACGGATATCTTCGCGGACTCCGTTCCCCAGCGCGGCTTCCGAAGCCAGGAGGACGTCGTTCTCCTCCATATCCTCCGGCCTGAGCTCGACCTCGGCCGCGGAGACGACCATCGGCCGGACCTGGAGAAATGCGAACTGGGCCGGCCTGCCGCGTTGCTCGTCGAGGGTCATGGCGAATTCGATCTCCACCATCCGGTCCAGGGCGTCCTCGCAGAGGTTCAACAAGTCCCGCAGCAATCTGCTCAGGGGAAGGAGGTCGAACTTGAGGATGGGCGCGAAATCGACGACGCGGGGCCCCGGCTCGGTGATGCCGTAGACGATCTTATCATCCTGGGCGCGATACGTGGAGGCCAGGAACCGAAGGACGCCGTCCTTTTCCGCGTCTCCCAGGCTATACTTCCTCATATATTCCGTTTCGTTGATGGGATCGTAATCGGCGGGCGAATCCATGTTGATGGCCCAGAATTCGGATTGGGTCTGGCTCAGAAGATCGTCGAGAGTGTTGTAAGGCGGATTCGCCTGGGGATGAGCGGGAGAATAGGACCAGGCCACGCCGTCGTCGACGATCGTCTTGCCGAGGCCCAGGGCCAGGTCGATCACCCCGTCGGAGGGCTTGGCGTGGCCGAGAGGATAGAAGTTGTGCGACCTGGCCACTCCGGACACGTGCGGATAGAAACGCTGGCCGTGCCTTAGGCCAACGACCTCCTGGATGATCACGGCCATTTTCTCGTCGGCCGTGGCGTGCCGGGTGGCGCGGATGTAGTTCTTGGCGTCCTTGAAGAAGGTGGATGCGTAGATAAATTTCACGGCCTCGACCAGTTTCCGGAACCGCGAGTCGGCGTCCAGCTGATTGTTGGGGATCATCTTGGTGGCGTAGACACTGGCGAACGGCTCGAACATGGCATCCTCGAGCAGGCTGGAGGAGCGGACGGCCAGCGGCGTTTTCACCTGGGCGATGAGGGCGCGAAGGTCGCCAACGAGTTGCGCAGGGAGATTGGCCTTTTGGAACGAGTTGGCAATGACATCGTCCCGGAGGTCGGACAAGGCCTTATCGGTGAGGTCGTTCTGCTTCACGAACAGGTCGAAGAACTCTGTGGTGATTACGGTTAAGGTGGGGATACAAACCTCGATATCCGGCTGGAACGACGCGGCCAACGTGCCCCCGACGAGGCTGAGCATCCGGGCCAATCCTTGGGCCTTGCCGCCGAGTGAACCCCGCCCGATGGCCGTAAACCGTTCCTGGCCGGTAAAGAAGTTGCGGTCGAAGGCTGGGATGGACGGCGGGCCGGGCAAAATCAAACCCACCCACGGTCTTTACAGGCCTGGGCCACCCGGGCAACGGCGATGGCGAACGCCGCCTCGCGCATGGAGAGCTTCTTTGCTTTGCCGAACTTGAGGACGTTGTGGAAGGCTGAGGTCATCTTGACGTCGAGCTTGCCAAGGACCTCGTCCTTCTCCCAATAATAATTCATGTTGCTCTGGACCTGCTCGAAATAGCTGCAGGTCACACCGCCCGCGTTGGCCAGGATGTCCGGGATGACCAGGATACCCCGCTCTCGGATGATTTTGTCCGCGGCGGGCGTGGCCGGGCTGTTGGCTCCCTCGGCAATGATCCGGACGCGCGGCCGGATCGAGGCCACGTCTTCCTCCGTGATCTGGTTCTCAACCGCGGCTGGGATCAGGATGTCGACGTCCTGGGTCAGCCAAGCCTCCCCCGGAAGAACCTCGTAGCCCATTTCCTCGGCCTTATTTCTGTCGATGCCGCCGAAGCGGTCCGTGATGCCGGCCAGGGCGTCGATATCGATGCCGGATTCCTTCCGGTATGCATAGACGATGGCTTCTTTCTGGTCCCAGCAGGAAACGCACACCACGCGGCCCCCGAGCTGCTCAAACAAGCGGCCAGCATGCTGGGCGACGTTGCCGAACCCTTGAAAGCTGGCCGTCATCCCGTCCGCGGCCACGTTGAGTTCCTTAAGCGCTTCGCGGAGCGCGAAGACGAGCCCATACCCCGACGCTTCGACCCGGCCCACGGAGCCGCCCATGCCGACCGGTTTTCCCGTGATAAAGCCGGGAACCCTCTCGCCGTAGATCGCTTCGTACTCGTCGAGCATCCAAAGCATATGGTGTGAGCCGGTCATGATTTCCGGGGCGGGAACGTCGACCCGGGGCCCAAGCTCGTGGGCCAGTTGCCGAACCCAGCCCCGGCAGAGCTGTTCCTGCTCGCGTAAACTGAGATAGTGGGGATCACAGGCGATTCCCCCGCTGCTCCCGCCGAGAGGAATATCGAGCAGGGCGCATTTCCAGGTCATCCACATGGCCAGGGCGCGGATGGTGTCGATCGTCTGCTGGGGATGGAAACGGATCCCGCCTTTCGCTGGCCCGCGGGCGTCGTTATGAACCACCCGGAAGCCGCGGAACACCTTAACCGTTCCATCGTCCCTCCGGAGAGGGATGAGGACCTGGTGTTCTTTCATAGGAGAGCGCAGGAGCTCACGCGTAGGCAAATCCAGGCCCAACCATTCCGCTGCGCGGTCGAGTTGGAATTGAGCGGCGTCAAAAGGGTTTAATGCTTTTTCGACCATCTGGTCCTTCCTCGCATGACTTTCTTTAAAAATAGGCTGAATATTTTTAAAAGTCAAGGAAGCCACCGCTCGGCGCGCAGGACGACTCATTTTTATTGTAATCCCAACCAAATCCAAATAAACGGCTAATAATGTTGCGCTAGAAAGAGGTGGATGATTTACGAGCGTACTCTCTTTTCCATTTTATCTTAAAAAGGAGACTTCATGAGTTCTTACGTCAAGGATTTCATGGATGAGATCAAGGCCAAAAACCCCGCTCAGCCTGAGTTCCACCAAGCCGTCCAGGAGGTGGTCAACTCTCTCACCCTGGTGCTCGAGCGTCACCCCGAGTACCGCAAGGCCAAGATCTTGGAGCGGATCGCCGAAGCGGAGCGGGTCATCATGTTCCGGGTGTCCTGGATGGATGATGCCGGCGAAATCCGGGTCAACCGCGGTTACCGGATCCAGATGAACAGCGCCATCGGTCCCTATAAGGGCGGCCTGCGCTTTCATCCCACGGTCAACCTGGGCATTTTGAAATTCCTGGCCTTTGAGCAGGTCTTCAAGAATGCCCTAACGACCTTGCCCATGGGAGGAGGCAAGGGCGGCTGCGATTTTGATCCCAAGGGAAAGAGCGACAATGAGGTCATGCGTCTCTGCCAGAGCTTCATGAGCGAGCTCTTCCGCCACATCGGGCCTGACACGGATGTGCCTGCCGGGGACATCGGTGTGGGAGGCCGCGAGATCGGTTTCCTGTTTGGCCAGTACAGGAAGCTGAGGAACGAGGTGACGGGAGTCCTGACGGGCAAGGGTTTGGACTGGGGCGGCTCGCTCATCCGGCCCGAAGCCACTGGCTACGGGGCCGTCTATTTTGCCGCTGAAATGCTCGGCACGAGAAACCAAACCCTCGAGGGCAAGAGCTGCCTGGTCTCGGGTAGCGGAAACGTCGCTCAGTACACCATCGAGAAGATCAACCAGCTCGGGGGAAAAGCCGTGACTCTTTCCGACTCAAACGGTCTGATCTATGATCCGGCGGGAATCGACGCCAAGAAGCTCGACTTCGTCATGGATCTGAAGAACATCCGGCGGGGGCGGATCAAGGAGTACGCCGACAAGTTCAAGGGAGTAACCTACACACCGCTGACGCTCAATCTGGACCACAACCCGATCTGGAACATCAAGGCCGATTGCGCCTTTCCCAGCGCTACCCAGAACGAAATCACCGCTAAAGACGCTAAAAACTTGGTCAACAACGGCGTGTCCGTCGTGGCCGAAGGGGCGAATATGCCGACCACACAAGAGGGCGTGGACGTCTTTCTCGATGCCAGGATCATGTACGCACCAGGTAAAGCGGCCAATGCGGGCGGGGTGGCCACCTCTGGCCTGGAGATGTCGCAGAACAGCACAAGAATGAGCTGGACGAGGGAGGAAGTCGACGGCAGGCTGCACCAGATTATGAAAAGCATCCACAGGACCTGCGTGGACGCGGCAGCAGCCTATGGCACTCCGGGAAATTACGTCAACGGCGCCAACATTGGCGGTTTCCTCAAGGTGGCCCGAGCCATGTTGGAGCAGGGTCTGGTCTGAGCGGTCGTTTTATAAAAAGCTTATTTTGGGCTCGTCCGGCCTTTTATTCGACCTAGCCGCCGCCGTTTGCGTTTTTGACATCGATCCAGTGCTAAGATGCGAACATAATTTCAGCGCTTGCTCCTGGCCAAGCTCCTGCTCTCAAGCCCAGTCTGGACAGAAGGGGGCCGGCTCATCAATGCAGGACAGCTATCTAAGGGTGAGTCCTCTCGACAACGATAGAGTGTTGTTTCATTAAGTCGTAGCATCCTGAAAATAGTTGAATGGAACGTGGTGGGCGATAGAGGACTTGAACCTCTGACTTCACCCGTGCGTAGG
>MEYF01000067.1:0-2549 GCA_001775755.1 Candidatus Aminicenantes bacterium RBG_19FT_COMBO_65_30
TGCGCCAGGTCTGGGTCTGCACCAGATGCCTGCGCTCGGGGAAAGTAATCAAAACGGCGTAGCTTCGTCTAAGCCCTCTCCACCGACAAAACATCTTTCAGCGCGGCGATCCGGCTCGAGATCTCCTCGAGGTGCCGGATGTCCCGGATCCTGATGTCCAGTCTGATCCTGGCCTTCCCATCGGCGAGCATCGCCGCCTCGGCCTTGGAGATGTTCCCCTCGAGCCCGGCGACGGCCGTGGCGACCTTGGCCAGGACGCCGGGCGAATCCTGGGACTTGACGAGCAGGCGGGCCTTGAACGTCCCGGCGAACGACGGGTCCCAAGACACCTCGACCAGCCGTTGGCCGTCGAGGATCTCCTTGGTCACGAGCGGGCAGCGCAGAGAGTGGACGGTCAATCCCCTGCCGGTCGTGATATACCCGACGATGGGCTCGCCCTTGACGGGTGAACAGCACTTCGCCAGCTTGATCATCTGGCCGTCGATGTCCTTGATCCTGACCCCCCGTCCCGGGCCGGGGGCGAGCTTGGCCGCCGCTTTCGCGAGCAGGCCGGCCTTGCGCGGCACGACCGGGCCGAAGACGGACTCCATGAGCTTGGGATTGATGAGGATCCTGCCGAGCCCGGCCTGCCGGTAAAACTCCTCCAGGGACGCGGCTCGCGGGCCGAGGACGACGGCGAGCTGTTTGGCCAGGTCCTCCTCGCGCCGGAATGCGGCGGGGATGATGAACTTTCGGACTTCCCTCTCCCAGAGCCTCCGGCCCAGGGCGACGCTCGTTGTCCGGCTCTTGAGGTTGAGCCAGCGCTTGAGCTGCTGGCGGGCGCCGGCGGTCGCAGCGGCGGCGAGCATGCCCCGCGTCGGGGCCCTGTCGGCCGCGGTCAGGATCTCCACGATGTCCCCCGTCTTGAGCACGGTCTTGAGCGGGGCGGACGTGCCGTTGACCCGGGCCCCGGAAGCGTGGAGCCCTATCTCCGTGTGGATCTTGAAGGCAAAATCAAGCGCCGTGGCGCCGGGAGGGAGGTCGATGACCTTGCCCTTGGGCGTGAAGACGTAGACCTCCTCCGGGATGAGGTTGGTCTTCAGGCTCCGCAGGAACTCCTGCGGGTTCTTCTGCTCCTCGAAAAGGGCGGCCATTTCCCGGAGCCAGTGGAGACGGCGGTCTTCCTTCATCGGACCGGACGGAGCATCGTCTTTGTAACGCCAATGGGCGGCGATGCCGTTCTCGGCGAGGTCATGCATTTCCCGGGTCCGGATCTGAACCTCGAACATCTTCCGTCCCTTGGTGATGACCGTCGTGTGCAGGGCCTGGTAGAGGTTGGGCTTGGGCATGGCGATGAAATCGCGGAAGCGCTGGGGCAGGTGGGGCCAGCGCTGGTGGATGATGCCCAGGATGGCGTAACAGTTCTTGACCGAGTCCGCGATCACCCGCAGGGCCAGGAAGTCGAACACTTGGTCGAAGGCGATGTCGCGCCGCCTCATCTTGCTCCAGACGCTGTACGGCCGCTTGACCCGGGAGAAGATCTCGGCCGGCAAGCCGTTGGCCGCGACGAGGTCCTCGAGCGTTTTTTTCATGGTTGCGAGGTCCGCCTCGGCGGCCTTTCTCTGCGGCTCCACGGCCGCGGCGGTCTTGGCGAACTCCTCGGGGGCCACGTAGCGGAAGGACAGGTCCTCGAGCTCGGCCCGGATGCGCCCCATGCCGAGCCGGTTGGCGATGGGAGCGTAGATGTCGAGCGTTTCGCGGGCGATCTGCCGCTGTCTCTCTTCGTCGAGGTGGCGGAGTGTCTTGAGGTTGTGGATCCGGTCGGCCAGCTTGATGAAGATGATGCGGATGTCGTCGGTCATGGCCAGGATGATCTTGCGGATGGTCTCGGCCCGGCGGACCTCGGGCGACGCCTCCTGGACCCGGCTGATCTTGGTCACGCCCTCGACCAGGGCGGCGACCTCCTTGCCGAAGTTTTCCCGAATGTCGGCGGCCGTCGTGTCCGTGTCCTCGAGGACGTCGTGGAGGAGGGCGGCGACGAGTGTCGTCTTGTCGAGCTTCATGTCGGCGAGGTAGTCCGTCACCTCGAGCGGATGGCTGAGATAGGGTTCCCCGGAACGGCGGACCTGCCCCTTGTGGGCCTGGCCGGCGAAGACGTAGGCCTTGCGGAGGGCGGGAACCTCCTTCTCGCTGATGTAGGAAGCGACCTTTTCGAGGATGTCGTCAAACCGGACCATGGCGGAACGGCCTCCCCCGTTCGAGGATCCAGGCCGCGGCCTCGAGGACCCCGGCGGCCGTGTGGGCCGGGCGGACGCCGCGGGCGGCGAGCTCGGCCGCCGCCCCGCGCCCGTATCCCGTGAGGACGAGGATCGGAACCGCGCCGATGTTCAGGCCGAAGAGGACGTCGTCCGGCTTGTCGCCGACCATATAGGACGCGCCAAGGTCGAGCCCGAGCTCGCGCTCGGCGCGAAGGCCCAGGCCGGGCCGCGGCTTGGCGCAGGAACAGCCGGCGCCGGCCGCCCCTTCCGGGGCGTGCGGACAGGAGTAAAGCCCGTCGAGAGGGGCGCCGC
>MEYF01000067.1:2621-13871 GCA_001775755.1 Candidatus Aminicenantes bacterium RBG_19FT_COMBO_65_30
GGCCGGACTGGTGGGTGACGACCACGGCGGCGAAGCCGGCCTGCCGCAGGAGCCGGACGGCTTCGAACGCGGCGGGATAGATGTGGACCTGGCGGAAATCAGCCGGGTAGCCGGTGTCTTCGTTGAGAGTGCCGTCGCGGTCGAGGAATACGGCCCTGCGCGTCTTCATGATTAATGTTCGCCGGTGGCGAAGACCTCCGATATGACGGCTAAGAGGAAGACTTGTCGGGCTTGGCCTTGTCGCCCTCGCCGGAGCCGGATTTGGCCTCGGCCTTGGCCTCAGCCTTGGTCTCGGCCTTGTCCGCGGCGGGAGCGGAGCTTTTCTTGGCGTAGTCGGTGACGTACCAGCCGTTCCCCTTGAACTGGATGGCCGACGAGGAGACGAGCTTGACCATGGGTCCGCCGCACTTGGGGCACTTCGCGGGGGGTTTGTCCTTGGCCTTTTGGAGCACCTCGCAGACCTTGCGGCACGTGGCGCACTGATATTCGTAAAGCGGCATCGCGTCTAACTCCCTCGGAACTCGTTCATATGAAAGCTTATTATAGCAGAAATCTCCATGTCGCGATCAAATGCCATCGTGCCCTCCGGCTGACGCCCTTGCCTTTGAACACTCGGGCTATTCCCGACGTCGGCCGCGGAGGCGACCGCTAAACCCGAGGCCGAGGGGTATCGTCAGAGGTAGCATGAGGCGGTGATTTAGCTTTCCCGGGACGGATACGCGGACTCCTCCCATCGGATCCGGACCGGGGAAGCGTTAAGAATCACCGCAGCGAACGGAGGCAACCTCTGAATAACAGGCCGAGGGGTGTCGCCGGAGGGAGCATAAAGGAGGGATGCGGCTTTTGATAAGCTAACCAATGGAGCATCACTCCAGCGAACGGAGGCGATATCCCGAGGCCTACTCGTGGAAGACGATGGCTTCGAAGACGGACAGTTTAGCCCCGCGCCGCCAGGCGTCCCGCGGCAGGCCGGCCTTGAGCGAGGCCTGCTCGAGGAAAGTCTCCCGGTCCCAATTGTTCTCCACGGGGACTTGGGGCAGGAGGATGCCCTTCCGCCCGCCCTTCTCGACGATCAGGCCGTGCTTGCCGACCGTGATCAGGCGCGGGTTGGTGATCTCCCGGGCCGGCGTCAAGACCGAGATCTCGACCGTGAGGTTCTTGAGCTCAGCGGCGGCGACCGGAGGAAAGCGCGCGTCCTCCGTCGCCGCGTAGATCGCGGCCCGGATGACGGCCTGGCTTAGCGGCAGGACGGGTTCGATGAACCCGATACAGCCGCGCAGGCTCCCGCCCTTCGTGAGCGTCACGAACGCGCCGCGGGGCTCTTGGAACCTCGCCCGTCCGGAGCGGTCCTCGACCGCCGACCGCCGTTCGACGAATTCCGTCACGGCTTTGCGGGCCATCTTGAGGAGATCGGCTTTCTCTTCCGGCGTCAGCGTGAACTCCTCTTCCGCCGGCCCCGCCCCCGACAAGACCGCGGCGGCGAGATAACCGACGACGGGGCCGCCGAATCCGGACGAATCGGTCCGGCCGAGGATCTCGACCTTGGGCCGGCCGGCCTTTTCGGCCAGGAGGAGGACGGCGGCGACGGCTCCGCCGCCGCACATGATGTTGTCTCCCGCCTCGACCTTGCGGATGAGGGTTTCCGTTCTCAAGGCCTGGATCAGGGCGGCCGTTTCCGCGTCCGTCGCCTGGGCCTGGGCTTTTGGCAGGAAATGGGACAGGTCCGTTGAGGCGACGACGAGGACGTTCTTTTCGAGGCAGGTCTTGGCCAGGGCCGCGGCGAGGGTCCGGATGGTCGAGCGCGTCTGGGTGCCCATGACGATGGGGACGATGGCGGCGCCGGGCAGGACCCTCTGGACGAACGGGACTTGGACCTCGACCGAGTGCTCTTCGGCGAAGGCTTCGGGCCGGAAGCGGGACCCGGAGGCCCGGGCGATCTCCCTGGCCAGGCCGGCGTCGACGCGGGCGACGCCGAGCGGGGTCTCGAATCCGCCTTCGGGCCAGATGGAAAAGCCCTCGAAGGCGAAGCGGTGCGAGGGCCCGAGGATGACGACCGTTTCGACCGTCCGGCCGCGGACGAGGGCGTAGGCCGCGGCGGCCGTCCGGCCGGAATAGACATATCCGGCGTGGGGCGCGATGAGGGCGATGATCTTGCCGGAAGGAGCGGCGGCCGGAGCCGCGGCGGCCAGGTAGCCGTCGATCTCGGCGGCCAGCCGGGCCGGGTCGGCCGTGTAGAACTGGCCGGCGAAGGCCGCCGGCCGGACGTTCTTGTCCGCGGCGGCCGCCGGGGCCAGGACGGCGATCACGGCCAGGGCGCGCAGGATGTTTCTCAACGGCTTTCTCCGCGGCGCGTCCATCGCGCCTCCCGGCTTTCAATATATCGGCTGCGCCGCGAAAATGCAAATGAGCCGGAATGACAGCTCGGCAATTTCGGCAATTGACTTTTCCCCGGTTTTCAATAAAATAGTGGGGGAAGGTTCTGATGAAAGGCTTCTTCAAATTATTGCTGGCGACGTTGACGCTGGGCACCGCGTTTTTCCTCGGTCTTTACCTCGGGAAAGAAAAAGAAAAATCCAAGATCCCCATCTTCCAGGAAGAGCCCGAAAGCCACGAGTGATCCGTCCGCGGTTCGTCCGGCATAGAGCGGGACATCTTTTTCACCGCCCGGTGGAGAGTCAGAGGTTCGAACGATGAGCTGGAGCGCCACAGCGATCCTGATCGTCTTCGCGGCGTTCATCCTTCTCCTCATCCTCAATCCCAACATGTCCTGCTTCGGACGGCGGATCCGATCGCCGTTCTATCCCCTCCTTAGAAAAAAGCGGCTGAAGGAAAAAGCCGGCGAGGACGGCGGCAAGAAGACGCCGCCGAAAACCGAGGATTATGGCTTTCATTAGGACGGAAACATCGCCGCGTTCGTCCGGCGCCCTTCTCCGGTCAATCCGTTGAAAAAATCCCGTTTTCAATCGATCGGGCGCCGGCGGCGTTTTTTCTGCGAGGTCCTCGTCCTCGCCGCGGCGCTCGCCGGGTGCGCCGGCCGCGCTCCCGTGCTCGTCCCCCCATCGTGCGGCGTCGAGGCCGTCGAAGGCTTCGCCTCGGCCTCCGTGCGGGGCGCGGAGGCGGCGGTCAAGGGCAAGTTCGCTTTTCTGTTCCGGCGGCAGGGCTTCGGCAGGGTCGAGGCCGTTGACCGCTTCGCCTCGGCCTCCGTGCGGGGCGCGGAGGCGGCGGTCAAGGGCAAGTTCGCTTTTCTGTTCCGGCGGCAGGGCTTCGGCAGGGTCGAGGCCGTTGACCCGGTCGGGAGAACGGCCTTCCTAATCTTTTTCCGCGGCGATCGGGCCTGGTTTGCCCTGCCCGGAAAAAAAGTTTACGCCGAAGACGAGGCCAAGGTCATGATGGAGAGGTTCTTGGGGATCGGGCTCCTTCCCGACGAGGTGATCCGTCTCCTCTCGGGGATCTGGGCGGAGGCCGGTCCGGAGAGCGGCTGGAGCGTGGAACAGGATGAGCAGGGGCGCGTCGCGCGCGGCGATCGGGACGGATTCGCTTTCGCGGTGCGGGAATTTTTCCCGGGGGCGGCCGTGCCGCGGGAGATCGATCTTTCGGGCCCGGGAACGGCCGGCCGGGTGAAAGTCCTCAAACTCGGCTTCAACCCGTCGCCGCGGGACGAGGCCTTCGACATGGCCTTCCTCCGCGCCTACACCCAGAAGACGTGGGACGGGATCATGGAGCTCCTGGACAGATGACCGTCAAGTCGTTCGCCAAGATCAACCTCGGTCTCGAGATCATCGGCAAGCGGGCGGACGGCTACCACGACATCCGGACGCTTTTCCAGACGATCTCCCTCGCTGACGAGCTCGACTTCGAACCCGCCCCGCCCGGGGTCCTTGATCTAGCGGGGGACGACCCCTCCGTGGCCTGGGACCGGACGAATCTCGTCCTCCGGGCCGTCCGGCTCCTCCAGGTAGAAACGGGGACGGAGAGGGGGGCCAGGATCGTCGTCAGGAAGACCGTCCCCGCCGGCCGGGGCCTCGGCGGGGGCAGCTCCAACGCCGCGGCGACGCTCCTGGCCCTCAACGCGATGTGGGACCTCGGTTTGGGGGCCGGCGAGCTGGCCGGATTGGCACGGAGCCTGGGAGCCGATGTCCCCTTTTTCCTGCACGGGGGGCTCTGCTTAGGGGAAGATATCGGGGACCGGTTGACGCCCCTCCCCGACCTCCCCCCTCTTCCTTGCCTCCTCGTCTTCCCGCCATTCCCCATTCCCACCCCGTCCATCTACGCCGCTGTCGGGCCGTCCTTGACTTCCGCGGGCAAAGTCAGTAAAATTATGCGTTTTCTGGAGTCCGGAGACTTCGGCCTTTTGGAAAACGACCTGGAACACGTCATTTTCCGGGCCTATCCCGAGCTCGAGCGCTGGAAAAGTTACTTCCGGGAGCGAGGGGCCGTGCTGTCCCAGGTCAGCGGTTCGGGCTCGGCGGTGTACGGGCTTTTCTCCGACACGGAAAGCGCCGCGGCGGCGCGGAGGAGGCTCCCCGGCACGGCGGACGCCCGTCTCGCGGCGACCTTGCCGCGGGAGGGCTATAAGGCCCAGCTCGGCGCTGGGGCGTAGCCAAGCGGTAAGGCAACGGACTTTGGCTCCGTCATTCGGAGGTTCGAATCCTCCCGCCCCAGTTCGGACGATATAAGGCGAGGAAAGAACGATGAAGGTATTCACAGGCTCATCGAACACGGCCCTGGCCCAGGAGATCGTCGACTATCTGAAGATCGACATCGGGCGGTGCGTCCTAGACCGCTTCAGTGACGGCGAGATCCACTTCTACATCGACGAGAATGTCCGCGGCGAGGACGTCTTCATCATCCAATCGGGGTCGTTCGACGCGAACAGCCACCTCATGGAGCTGTTCATCATGATCGACGCCTTCAAGCGGGCGTCTGCGGGCCGGATCACCGCCGTCATCCCGTATTTCCCCTACGCCCGTCAGGACTGGAAGGACCGGCCGCGGGTCCCGATCTCGGCCCGGCTCGTCTCGGACCTGATCGAAACGGCGGGGGCCAACCGTATCCTGACTATGGACCTCCATTCGCCGCAGATCCAGGGCTTCTTCTCGATCCCCGTGGACAACCTCATGGCCGCGCCCGTCCTGGCCAACCACATCAAGACGCTGAAGCTCGAGGATCTGACCATCGTCTCGCCGGACGCCGGGGGCGTCGGCCGGGCCCGGGTGTTCGCCCAGCGGCTGAACGCCAAGCTGGCCATCATCGACAAAAGGCGGCCGGCACCCAACGTGGCCAAGGTCCTGCACGTCATCGGCGAGGTCGCCGACCAGAACGTCGTCATCTTCGACGACATGGTCGACACCGCCGCGACCCTGACGCTCAGCGTGGAAGCGTTGGCGAAGGAGGGCGCCAAGAGGATCTTCAGCGCCTGCACGCATCCCGTCCTGTCCGGACCGGCCCTCGAGCGGATCGATCGCTCCAAACTCGAGCACGTCTTCACGACCAACACGATCCCGCTCGGGGAGAAGGCCGCTGCCACTGGAAGGTTCACGGTCCTGTCCGTGGCCGAGCTCTTCGGAGAGGCGATCCGGAGGATCAACGAGGGGAGCTCGGTCAGCTCCCTCTTCGGCTAAGGAGAACATGATGAACATCGTCGTCAAGAGCGAGAAACGCCAGGGGCTGGGATCTAACGCCGCGCGCCGCCTGCGGGCCCAGGGATTCGTCCCGGCCGTGCTTTACGGGGAATCGATGGACAGCGCCCCCCTTGTCCTGAGCAAGAAGGACATCGTCCAGATCCTGAAGCTCGAGTCGGGGGAGAACACGATCTTCAAGGTCGCCGTCGACGCCGACGCGTACGACGTCATGATCAAGGACCTTCAGGTCGATCCGGCCAGCGACGAGCTCCTCCACGTCGACCTCATCCGCATCTCCATGGACAAGCCGATCCGGGTCACGGTCCCCGTGGTCCACCGCGGCGAGCCCATCGGGGTCAAGACCGAGGGCGGCTTCGTCGACTTCATCACCCGCGAGGTGGAGGTCGAGTGCCTGCCCCGGGACATCCCGGAGAGCCTATCGATCGACATCTCCGAGCTCCACATCCAGCAGGCGTTCAAGATCGAAGGCATGGCCATCCCGGCCGGCGTCAAGATCGTCACCGACCCCGCGACCGTCCTCGTACTCATCTCCCTCCCCCACAAGGAGGAGGAATTCCCCGGCGAGAAGCCGGAAGAAGCCGTGGTCGAGGAGCCCAAGGAGCCGGAGGTCATCAAGAAGGAACGGACCGAGAAAGAAGAGCCGGAGAAATAGCGCTTGTGGCTGGTCGTGGGGCTGGGCAATCCGGGTGACGAGTACGCGGCCACGCGCCACAACGCCGGCTTCATGCTGGTCGAGCGCCTGGCCCGGGCCTGGGACGTCGAGCTCCGGGGGCGGCTGTTCAAGGCTAGAACCGGCCTCGCCCGCAGGGGCGGGGAGGAAGTCCTCCTGGCCCTGCCCAAGACCTTCATGAACCGGAGCGGGCTCGCCGTGCGGGCGGCCATGGCCGGGAAGGACATTCCGCCGGAGCGCCTGGTCGTGATCTACGACGACCTCGACATCCCGCTCGGAGAGATCCGGGTCCGGAAGAAGGGCCGGCCCGGCACGCACAAGGGCATGATCTCGGTCGCCGGCGAGATCCGGACCGACGAGTTCCCACGCATCCGGATCGGCATCGGGCCGCTCGCCGCGGGTTGGGACGCTGCGGACTTCGTCCTCGAGCCCTTCAAGCGGGACGAGCGTCCGCTCGTCGGCAAGAGTCTCGAACAAGGCGGGGAGGCGCTGGAGATGATCCTCGAGGGGCGGATCGACCGGGCCATGACCCGGTTCAACCGGCGATCGGCGGAAGGTTGAATTTTCCGGAGAATCGGCTAGAATAGTCGGTGCACTCCTTGTTCCTTCCAAGAAGGAAGGAGCTGTTGAATCCATAAGGAGGTCTCAGTGAGACAATACGAAACGGGGTTCGTTCTCTCCCCCACGCTCTCCGAAGAAGAGACGGCGCAGTTCGTCCAGCAGATGGCCGAGATCGTCGCCCAGAAGAAAGGCCGCATGATCAAGCAGGACATCTGGGGCAAGCGCAGGCTGGCCTTCCCCATCAAGCGGTTCCAGGAAGGCGTTTACGTGTTCTTCACCTACGACGGCGCGGGTGACGTCTCCGCGGAGCTGGAGCGCCGCTTCAAGCAGACCGACGGCGTCATCCGGTTCATGACCGTCCTCAAGGACCCGAGGGACCTCGTCCGGCGAAAGAAAAAGAGGCGGGCCGAAGAGGCCGCCCAGGCCGCTCCGGAAACGGCCGCGCCCGCCGAAGTGAAAGAGGAGAAGTGAGATGCCGCGAGATGAAAGACCCGAACGGGGCGAGCGGAGCGAACGGGGCGGCTACCGGAAGTATTTCGCGCCCAAGCGGAAATTCTGCCGGTTCTGCCAGCGGGACGTCCGGGGCATCGATTACAAGGCCGTGGAGATCCTGAAGAAGTACATCCCCGACCGGGGCAAGATCACCCCGCGCCGGATCACCGGGACGTGCGCCTTCCACCAGCGGAAGCTGGCCCTGGCCGTCAAGCGGGCCAGGCTCATGGCCCTGCTCCCCTACGTCGAGGATTGACATGAAAGTCATTCTGAAACAGGACGTGGAAAAGGTGGGCCGGCGCGGCGACGTCGTCAACGTCGCCCCGGGCTTCGGGCGGAATTATCTCATTCCCCGGAAGATGGCCATCGCCGTCACTCCGACGAACATCAAGATGATCGAGATCGAGCGCCAGGCCCTGAAGAAGAAGCTGGAGATCGAGCGGAAGTCCTTCCAGTCGCTCGCCCAGAAGCTCAACCAGGTCTCCCTGACGTTCACCCGGCGGGCCGGCGAGAAGGACGTCATCTTCGGCTCCGTGTCGGCGGGTGACGTCAAGGACGCCCTCGACGGGCTGGGGTATGACATCGACAAGAAGAAGATCCTGCTCGACGAGCCCATCAAGAGGCTCGGCAATTTTTCGGTCCCCATCAAGATCAGCGCCGACGACCGCGCCGAAGTGAAGATCGTCGTGACCCGCGAGGAGGCCGAGGGAACGGACGTCGGCATAGCCGGCGAAAAGACCGAAGACCAGGCGGCCGGGAAGACCTGAGCGTCCCCGGATCGGTCCTGGCCGGATCGAGGTGGCCATGGAACTCGACTTGATGTTCCTGAAAAAGACGCCGCCCCACAGCCTCGAGGCCGAACGGACGGTCCTCGGGGGCATCCTCGTCCAGAACGAGAGCCTGAACGTCGTCCTGTCCACGATCTCCCCGGAGGACTTTTATAAGGACGCCCACCGGAAGATCCTGGAGTTGATCGTCGCCCTCGTCGACAAGGGCCTTCCTGTGGAACTCCTCAGCCTGACGGAGGACGCCCAGCGGGCGGGGATCCTGGAGGAGATCGGCGGGGCCTCCTACCTTTCGTCCCTCCTCGACGGCGTCCCCCGCAACCTCAACGTCGAGTACTACGCCCAGATCATCAAGGAGAAAGCCCTCCTCCGCCGGCTTATCCTGTCCTCCACCCGGATCATCCAGGAGAGCTACGAGCAGAAAGAGGACGCCGACGAGCTGCTCAACGCCGCCCAGGCGGCCATCATCGAGGTCGCCGAGCAGCGCATCAAGCCCGGCTTCCGGCCCATGCACGCCCTGACAGGGCCGACCCTGGAGATGATCCGGATCCTATCCGAGCGCAAGGAGGCCATCACCGGCGTCCCCTCCGGGTTCCGCTACCTCGACGGCCTGACCGCTGGGTTCCACCCCTCGGAGCTCGTCATCATAGCGGCCCGGCCCTCGATGGGCAAGACCGCCCTGGCCCTGAACATCTCCCATCACGTCGGGCTCAAGACCGACAAGGCCGTCGGCTTTTTCTCCATGGAGATGGCCGAGCAGCAGATCGTCATCCGGCTCCTCTGCGCCGAGTCCCAGATCGACATCAAGAAGACCCGGACCGGATTCATCAGCGACCGCGAATTCGAGAAGCTCAAGCTCGCCGGGGAAGCCCTCTCCCGGGCCCGCATCTTCATCGACGAATCGCCGGCCCTGACGGTCATGGAGATGAAGGCCAAATGCCGCCGGCTGAAGATGGAACAGCGCCTCGACATCGTCTTCGTCGATTACATCCAGCTTATGCGGACCGGCGGGCGGTTCGAGAACCGCAACCAGGAGATGTCCTACATCTCCCGGTCCCTCAAGGAACTGGCCAAGGAGCTGCGCATCCCCGTCGTCGGCATCTCCCAGCTCAGCCGGGCACCGGAGAAGGGGCGGCGCGAGCCCAAGCCGATGCTCTCGGACCTCCGCGAATCGGGCGCCATCGAGCAGGACGCCGACGTCGTCATCTTCATCTACCGGCCCGAGTTCTACCACCCCGACGACGAGACGCTGAAGGGGGTCGCCGAGGTCAGCATCGCCAAACAGAGGAACGGCCCGGTCGGCAACCTCCGGCTGGCCTTCATCCGCGAGTACGCCCGCTTCGCCGACATGGAACAGTTCGCCCCGGAGTACTGAGCGGTGGGGCGGCGATGAAGGACAAGACGGTTTTCATCTGCCAGAGCTGCGGCTCTCGATCCCCGAAATGGATGGGACGCTGCCACGCCTGCGGCGAGTGGAACACCATCGTCGAGGAAATCGAGGACGAGACGCCGTCCGGCGGCATCAGCTACGCCCCGACCGAGCCGGTCCTCTACAAGGACATCCAGGACATCCCCCGCCAGAGGATCGCCGTCGGGATCGAGGACTTCAACAAGGTCCTTGGCGGCGGGCTCGTCTCCGGCTCCCTGGTGCTCGTCGGCGGCGAGCCCGGCATCGGGAAATCGACGCTCCTGCTCCAAGTGGCCCGGGATATGGCCGCCGGGGACGCCACGGTGCTCTACGTTTCGGGCGAGGAATCCTTGGAGCAGATCAAACTCCGCGGGGACCGGCTGGGCGTCCGGGACGGCCGACTCTTCCTCCTCGCGGAAACCAACCTCGAACGCATCCTGGCCCAGGCCGAGCGCCTCGCGCCGAAGATCCTGGTCGTAGACTCCATCCAGACAGTCTTCTCGGCCAAGATGACCTCGGGGCCGGGGACGATCAGCCAGGTCCGGGAGGCCGCCAACCAGATCTTCCGTTTCGCCAAGAGCCGGCAGATCCCGGCCTTCCTGGTCGGCCACATCACCAAGGACGGGACCCTGGCCGGCCCGAAGTCCCTCGAGCACATCGTCGACGTCGTCCTCCTCTTCGAGGGGGAAAGGGACCACAGCCACCGCGTCCTCCGGGCCATGAAGAACCGGTTCGGCCCGGTCTCGGAGCTGGCCGTCTTCGAGATGACGGCCGCGGGGCTCCAGCCCATCCTCAACCCGTCGGCGTTCTTCCTCCGCGAACGGCCCCGCGAGGAGGCCGGCAGCGCCGTCGTCTGCACGGTCAAGGGCACACGGCCGCTCCTCGCCGAGATCCAGGCCCTCGTCTCCTCGACGCTCTTCACCGGCAATCCCCGGCGCATGACCATCGGCCTCGACCATTACCGGACGGCCATGCTCCTCGCCCTGGTCGAGAAGAAGGCCGGCTACAGCTTCGCCGGGGAGGACATCTACCTCAACGTTGCCGGGGGGATGTCGATCGACGAGCCGGCGGTCGACCTCGGCGTCGTCATGGCCGTCGTCTCCTCCCTCAAGAACATGCCCCTGCCCCAGGACATGGCCTTTTTCGGCGAGGTCGGCCTGAGCGGCGAGATCCGCTCCGTCAGCCAGCCCCTCGTCCGGATCAAGGAAGCCCAAGCCCTGGGCTTCGGGACCGTCCTCCTCCCGGCCGGGAACCTCTCCGCCCTGGACAGGAAGGACCTGCCGGAGATCGAGTGCCTGGGGGCGAAGACCGTCCGCGAGGCCCTTCAGCGCGTTTTCTGACCTAGTTATATATAAGGAACGTATAAGGAACGAACCTATGGGCATTTGGATCTTTCGCTTATTCGTCATCGGCCTCGTCACGGCGGGCGGCTATTTCTACCCTCCGTTCAAGCTCAACGGGGCCTACGGGGCGGGCGCCGCCTTCGGCCTGGGCGTCCTGATGATGTACTTGGAGACCCGGATCCGCAGGGTCCAGTTCCGGGTCCTCTGGAGCGCCGGCCTGGGACTGCTCGTCGGGCTTCTCCTCGGCTGGCTGCTCGGCGCGATCTACCAGTCCGTCGTCCGGACGACGGAGATGGCCGCCTTCATCCGCATCTTTTTCCTGGTCATCATGCCCTACATCGGGCTCCTC
>MEYF01000067.1:13898-16370 GCA_001775755.1 Candidatus Aminicenantes bacterium RBG_19FT_COMBO_65_30
GCCGGCCTGTTCAAGGAGAAGCGGGCCGGCCGCAGCTTCAAGATCCTCGACACGAGCGTCATCATCGACGGCCGCATCGCCGACCTCTGCGACACCGGCTTCGTCGAAGGCACCCTCGTCGTCCCCCTGTTCGTCCTCAAGGAGCTCCAGCTCGTGGCCGACTCCCCGGACGGGCTGAAGCGGCAGAGGGGCCGCCGCGGCCTCGATGTTCTCGATCATCTCCAGAAGTCCTCGCAGGTGGCGGTCGTCCTCTCGGACTTGGACTTTCCCGAAGCCCGCGACGTCGACTCCAAGCTCATCGAGTGCGCCAAGTCCATGGACGGCAAGATCGTCACCAACGACTTCAACCTGAACAAGGTCGCGCGTATCCACGGCATCAAGGTCCTCAACATCAACGAGCTCGTCAATTCCCTCCGGCCGGTAGCCCTGCCCGGCGAGTCCATGAGCGTGTTCATCCTGAAGGAGGGCAAGGAAAAGGACCAGGGCGTCGCCTACCTCGACGACGGGACCATGGTCGTCGTCGACAACTCGCGGCGGCTGATCGGCCAGACGGTCGACATCGCGGTCACCTCGGTCCTGCAAACGACGGTCGGGAAGATGATCTTCGGCCGCTTCAACGGGGAGGCGAAATGACCCGGACGTCGGCCATCATCGTCGCCGCCGGGGCCGGCAAGCGCTTCGGCGAGAGGAAGCAGTTCGCCTATCTGCGGGCCAAGCCCGTTCTCGAATGGACACTGGAGAGATTCGAGGCCCACCCCGAGGTGGACGCGGTCGTCCTCGTCCTTCCCGACGAACAGGACCTGAAGCACTACCGGATGCGCTACGCCAAGATCATCGACATCGTGCGCGGCGGCGAGAGACGCCAGGACTCTGTCTGGCAGGGATTCCGCCTCCTCGAAGCCGCGGCGCCGGAGGTCGTTCTGGTCCACGACGGGGCCCGGCCCCTTGTCGGCGCGGACCTGATCAGCCGGGTCATCGCCGCGGCCCGCGCGGACGGGGCGGCCGTCCCGGCCCTGCCGCTGGAGGACACGGTCAAGGAAGTCCGGGAGGGGCGCGTCGTCCGCACGGTCGACCGGAGCTTCTTCGTCCGGACGCAAACGCCCCAGGGGTTCCTTTACGCCGTCCTGAAAAAGGCCCTGGGCCAGGCCCGCCGGGACAGGTTCTACGGCACCGACGAGGCGATGCTCGCCGAGCGGGCGGGGATCCCGGTGAGCGTCGTTCCGGGCGACCCCGGGAACATCAAGATCACCACGCAGGTCGACCTGAAGATCGCGGAGGGACTTCTCGATGCATAAGATAGGCTTCGGCTACGACATCCACCGGCTCGAAGCCGGGCGCAGGCTCGTCCTCGGCGGGACCGAGCTTCCCTTCCCCGCGGGCCTTCTCGGGCACTCCGATGGCGACGCCCTCGTCCACGCCGTCATCGACGCCCTCTTCGGGGCCCTCGGCGAAGGCGACATCGGAGCTCATTTTCCCGACACAGACCCGCGCCACAAGGACGCCCGGAGCACGGGCTTCCTCGACGCCGTCGTCGGGCTCGTCCGGGCGCGCGGTGCGGAAATCGTCAACATCGACTCGGTCGTCGTGGCCGAGGAGCCGAAGATGGGTCCGCACATCCCGGCCATGAAGGCGGCCCTCGCGCCCATCCTCGGCATCCCGGCCGCCTCCCTGGGTATCAAAGCCAAGACCAACGAAGGGTTGGGCCCGGTCGGCGAGAAGCGGGCCATCGCCTGCTACGCCGTCGCCCTGCTCCGCTTCCCGGATTAAGGTTAAGTTTCTTTCCGTCCTCCGTTCTCGCCGCGATTCGCCTTGGGGCCTCGGGCGTCGTCTTCGTCCGCTGCGGTGATTCTTCACGCCTTCCCGGTCCGGATCCGATGGGAGGAGCGGCAGGGAGCGAACTCTGGGGAGCGACCGATAGAAGTGCGGCGGAGCGACTCGGAGCCGCACTTCTAGGGAATATTTGGAACGAGTCTTGAATCTGGCTTTTCCGACGACACGCCTCGGCCCCTTTGGCATTGCGGCAAAGAAGGCAGCCATGGAGCGAGCCCACGAAAAACGCGCAGGGGTGTTCCCAGAGGAGGCCGTGGGAGGGCGGAGCGGGCACGGGTCCTCGACCGAAGGGAGAGGAGAGCGGAGCCCGGATCCGAAGCGACCTGGCTCGCCGGGCCAGGTCGCGGCCGACGGCGGGAATAGCCCGAGCGTTTGGGAGTGGGCTCGTCCGATTAAACACTTTGGCCCGGTTGGCAGCTGGTTGACTTGGCGCGGCATTCCGAATATCCTCCGCTTAATTCACTCGCCAGGAGGTCACATGAAGAAGCAGGCGCGGAAGGTCATCTTTTTTGCGCTAATCGCGGGTTTCGGATTCATGGCCGCGACGGCCCAGGAGCCGGGGCCTCGAGATCGGACGCCCTTTGAGGCGAAGCCGACGAAGATGTACACCGTCGGCGGTATCCGTCATGGGATCAGCTACTT
>MEYF01000068.1:0-8507 GCA_001775755.1 Candidatus Aminicenantes bacterium RBG_19FT_COMBO_65_30
ATCAGAGACATTATGAAAAAGACCCTAACATTTTTTTTTGGCCTTCTTCTTTTCTCGACCATGACGGCATTCGCGGAGGGGTCTTTTCCGCGCAAAGGACAAATTGGCTTTGCGCTCCCTGCTCCTATTCTCAAGCTAGACTCGTCCGCCTCTCCTGTTTCCGTGGCCCTTTTTTTTGGATATAGCAAAAATAATTCTTCCTACCGCGCGATCGACAGATATATCTGGGAAATCAAGGCCAATACGCGGACGTTCGGCGTCAATTTCCATCGAGACATTTCGATATCCAAGGGGATCCGTATCCGGCCTTTTGCGGGCTTTGTCCATGCAAGGGCCGCTCTGAGACCCTCCGGTTTTTATGGAAATTACGAAGATACGAAGGAATATTTTACGGCATTCAGCCTCGGCTTTCCGCTGGCCTTTGGATTCTAGGCCGGCTCGAACTCAGCCTTTCCTGTCGGGAGGACGGACGATGATCTCCGGGTCGTCGAAGAGCAGCTCTGTCCCATCGAAGGCGCCGATGCCGTAGGCATAGATTCCCGGCGCGGCGTTCTTCAGCACCTTGGCCGTAATCTCCGCGCCGGCGCCCGTGATCTTATAGGACCAGTCGAGCGGCGAGACCAACGCTTTGATGACGATGCCGTAGGGGAATCTGTTACGAAGTTTCCACTTGATGGTGTCCCCCCCCTTGACGCAGAAGCACTCCTGGTTCTTGCTGTACTTGAATTCCTTGTCTTCGATGCGGACCGTGACCAGATGTTCTTCCATGATGACCTCTTTCATTGATGACCTCCTTCAATTTTTGGTTATATCGGTATTCGCGCCGGTTCCGCCGGCCGATTTGCCCTTGATGACATCCGCGTATCCCGGGTCCCGCCTCAGCCCGGCCAGGAACGGGTCCTTGGCGATCTCGTCCATCGGCCCCTTGAGCCCGACGTATTCGCGGAGGGCCTCGAGGGCCTGCGGCCGCGCGCCGCTGAGCTCGAAGACCAAGACCGACTTCAGGACGACCGATCTGTCGCCGGGCTTCAGACGGAGGGCCTCGGCGATCTCGGCCCGAGCCCGTTCGGCGAGGCCTGACTTGGCCAGATATTCCGCCAGGCTCGAGAGCAGATGGGAGTCGGACGGATTGGCGGTGAGCTCTTTTTCGACGAGCTCGATCGCTTTGCGGTAGGCCTCGGCCGCCTTGGCCTCGTTCCCCGGCGTGAAATGATAGGCGTCGGCCAGGTTGCCCCAGTGGAGAGAATAAACCCCCATCCCGAACCCGATCGCGGCTTCGTTCATGGTCACGGCGTCCGCGTACCGGCCCCTGAAATAGTAGAGGACGGCCAGGTTCGCGCAAGCGTCGGGGTTCCTCTTGATCGCGTTCGAGCGCTCGAACGCCGCCTCGGCCAGGGCGTTCTCGCCGAGCTTGAAATGGGCCGCGCCCAGGTTGATCAGGCCGTTGATGTTGCCGGGGCAGAGCCTCGTCACCGTCTCGTACTCGTCCCGGGCCTTGTCGAAGGCGCCCTGGTAAAAGTAGAAGTAGCCGAGGTAGCTCGATGCGGCCCAGTAGCCCGGCCGGATCCGTTGGGCGGCGCGGTAGGCCGCCTCGGCCTTGGCCGGCTGTCGCGTGTCTTCGTAGACGGAGCCGAGCTTGATCTGGGTGTCGTAGGAAAGCGGGTCGACGGCGAGCGCCCGCTCGAACTCGCGGACCGCCTCGTCCATTCGGCCGAGACCCCTCAAAACGGTGCCAAGGACCAGGTGGCCTTCCGCCAGTTTGTCGTTCGCTTTGAGGACAGCGCGGGCCTGGGACTCGGCCTTGAGGGCCAGCGTCTGATCCTTGCCGAGCGTGTATTTCCTCCAATAGGCTTCGGCAAGGTCGACGCCCGCGGCGGCGAACGATGGGTCGATTCGGGCGGACTCCTCGAAGGCCGCTATCGCCGCGTCGATGTTCTCGGGCGTCTCTGGACCCGTCAGGAGGCCGAGGCCCCGGATAGAGGACTCGAACGCTTTGGGCACGGTCGTGCCGGCGGCGGCGAGGGCCGCCTTGTCGCCCGGCGCGGGAGGCAGGCCGATGGCGGACGCGACTTCGACGACCAAGTCTTCCTGCCACGTGGCGATGTTGGCGATGTTGTCGGACTTCGGCAAGGACGCCAGGCGCCGGTAGTGGGCCGGCACGACCGCGTCGAGAGTCAGGGTCAGGTTGTCGCCGGCCCGCTTGAGCGTCCCTGAGACGACGACGTTGGACCCGAGGACTCGCTGGGCGTCGGCCGCTTCGCGGACCTCGTAGATCTCGAGATGTTCAACGGGGGTGATCCAGGAGCGTGACCGGCGGGCGATCACGTCGAGCTTGCGGCGCAGGTATTCGGCCAGCCCGCCGGCGAAGGCCCGATCCGCCGCGCTGTCGCCGAGGACGCTCGGGGCGAAGACGGTGACGTGGCGCGCCTCAGGGCGTCCGCCCAAGCCGAGGACCGCGGCGATCTTTCCGGGGACGCCGAGGGAGAGGACGGCGTAGGCGGCGGCCGCGACCAGGACGGCCGGGAGGGCGATCCTGATGAAAGCGGGACGAGGCCGGGGGGGGGCATGAAAGCCGGCGCCCGCCATCACCAAGGCCAGCGCCTCGGCCATTTCCCTGGCCGAAGCGAACCTGCCGGAAGGGCCCTTGGCCATGGCTTTTTCGATGATCGGGCCGCAGCCCGCCGGGGTGCCGGGCGGAAGGCTGCCGAGGGGTTCGGCGTCGCTGTGGACGATGGCGTAGGCGAAGGAGTGCTCGTTCTCGCCGTGGAAGGGCAGGCGGCCGGTGAGCATTTCGTAGAGGACGACCCCCAGCGACCAGACGTCGGTCCGGGCGTCGACGTCCTCGCCGCTGATCTGTTCGGGAGACATGTAGGCGACGGTCCCGACCGAAGTGCCGGGCCGGGTCAGGCGCGCCTCGCCGGCTATCTTGGCCAGGCCGAAATCGGCGATCCGGGCCGTGCCGTCCTTCGAGACGAGAATGTTGCCGGGTTTGATGTCCCGGTGGGCGATGCCGTTCTCGTGGGCGGCGGCCAGGCCGCCGGCGACCTGGGCGGCGATGGACAAGGCCTCGGCCGGGGCGAGCGGGCCGCGCTTGACCTTGGTCCTCAGGCTCTCGCCGTGGCAGAGGGCCATGGCGATGAACATCTGGCCGGGGCCGCCCTCGCCGGCGCCCTCGCCGGCGCCCTTGCCGGTGTCCTCGCCGATCTCATAGATGGTGCAGATGTGGGGATTGTCGAGGACCGAAGCCGCGCGGGCCTCGTGGACGAACCTCTCCCGGGCCTCGGCGTCGTTTGTCAGCTCGTTGGGAAGGAACTTGAGGGCGACGGTGCGGCCGAGCTTGAGGTCGTCAGCTTCATAGACGACGCCCATGCCGCCCCGGCCGATCTCCCCGACAATGCGGTACTTGCCGGCGACCACGGTCCCGGCGGGGATGCCGCGAAGGCGAGGATCGACGGTTTTTGTGATGTCCGGATTGACGGCACGGCTCTTGGGGCAGTCCAACTCTCGTTCCCCTCCACGACTGCCCTAACAATAAGCCTAATCGCGGCTTCGAGTCAACAAATTCGGGGACAAATTCGGGGACACAATACCCGTTTCCGAATTTATCGCCTGTAAACCTCGCTGCGGTGCCCGATCTTGACGACATCGACAGACTTCTCGCCGTCATCGACCGCATAGACGATCCGGTAATCCCCTTGCCTGACGCGATAGCGCTCCAGCGCGGAGAGCTTTTCGCATCCATGGGGCCGCGGATTTTGTTCGAGCGACCGGATTCGTTCGATGATCCGCGCAAGGTCCTTCTGAGGAATCCGATCTAGCTCGTCGGCCGCGGATTTTCTTAGGAAAATCCTATATTTTTCCATCCCTCTTGAGCGCCTTGACGACGTCTTCGAAGGCGAGCCGTTTCTCGCCTGACCGTTTTTCGAAGGCTTCGAGGTCCACGGCGTCTTCGGCGAGCGCGTGCTTGACGGCGGAATTGACCAGGTCGGAGACGGAGTACTCCGTTTCCGCCGACTTGACTCGAAGCGCCCGGTGGTATTCCGGCCTCAGATAGACAGTGACGCGTTTGTTCGGATTATTCATGGATTGACTCCCACGAGGGCATTATAGCGTTGTGACGCTTTAACGTCAAGAGCCACCCGTACATCCTTTGCCTTAGCCGACCCAGTCGATCTTTACGGCCTGGCTCAGCTTGGGAATCTCGCGGCCCTGTTCTCAGCCCGCGGGCACGATATATCTCGGTTTCTCCGACGACACTGCGGCGGGGACACAATACCCGTTTCCGAATTTCGCCACCCCATCTTGTTGCGTTTGACCCGGGGCAAGCTTCCATGTTATTCATGCCCGGAAGGAAACTTGTCCGCAGCGATTTTCGTTAAGGCTAAAAAGGAGGTCGCGCATGTCCAAAAAGAAAAGCATGTCCCGGCGCTCGTTCATCGGCAAGGGCGCCGCGGGCCTATCGTCGGTCGCATTTTCCTCGGCGCTCATGGAGATGCTCCTGAGCTCGACGGGCTGTAAATCAGGTCCCGGAGGGGCCGCGGCGGGAGCGTCCGACCTCATCCTGCCCGAGGACGTCCTGGCCAAGGCCGTCTCCCACCTCATGGGAAGGGGCGCGGACTTCGGCGACGTCTACGTCGAGAGGGCCGCGGTCGATTCGGTCATGAGCGACGACCGCAAGATCAACACGACCACGACGATCGAGAAAGGCGTCGGGCTCCGGGCGGTCAAGGGCGGGCGCACCTTCTACGCCTACACCGACAGCTTCGAGCCCGAGCGGGTCTACGAGACGGCGCGGTACGTCGCCGACGCGGCGGAGGACCCGGCCTCGTCCACGGGGCCCGCGGTCATCACCCTGGCCCCGCTCACGTCCGGGCTCTCCTTCCCTATCAAGCCCCTGCCGTCCGAGATCGGCGTCGACCAAAAGATCGAGCTATTCAAGGCCCTGATGGACCGGGCCTGGTCGGCCGACGCGCGCATCGTCCAGGCGATCCAGTTCATGCGCGAGATCATCCGCCAGGTCAATATCGCCACGTCATCGGGCAAGATCGTCCGGCAGACCCTGGGTCTGACCGAAATCATGGCCCAGACCTACATCAAGGGCGCCGACGGCCAGCTCCAGGCGGCTTGGGACCAGCGGGGCGCTTACGCCGGTCGCGACTTCTTCACCGGCGAGAACGCCTTCGAGAAGGTCGTCGACGCCGCCGCGGCCAAGGCCGTGAAACTCCTCGAGGCCGTCGATTCGCCTCGCGGGGTTTTCCCCGTCGTCTTCGGGCCGGGCATGAACGGGGTGCTTTTCCACGAGTCGTGCGGCCACGGCATGGAGGCCGACCTCGTCTTCAAGGGCTCGAACTACAAAGACCAGCTCGGGAAACAGACGGCCGCCAAGGGAGTCACCCTCATCGACGACGGGACGATCGAGTCATTCCCGGGCTCGTACGCGTTCGATGACGAGGGGACGCCGTCGGAGCGCACGGTCCTCATCGAGGACGGGATACAGAGAAACTACCTCTGCGACATCATCTACGGCGAGAAGCTGAAGATGAAATCGACGGGGAACGGGCGGCGGCAGTCCTTCCGCCACCCGCCCATCCCGCGGATGCGGAACACGTTCATCGACAAGGGCACGACTCCGGCGGCCGACATCGTCGCCGGCACGAAGCGCGGCATTTATGTCGCCGACGTCAGCGGGGGCGGCCAGGTCGACGTCATCACCGGGAACTTCATGATGGGCGTCGGCGAGGGCTACCTCATCGAGAACGGCAAGATCACGAAGCCGATCAAGGGGGCGACGGTCTCGGGCATGGGCATCGAGGCCATGAAATCCATCGACATGGTCGGCGACGACTTGAAGCTTTTCCCGAGCGCGGGGCGGTGCGGCAAGATGCAGACGGCGCCGGTCGGGTTCGGCATGCCGACGATCCGGGTGCGCGGCATCCTTGTCGGCGGCAAGGGCGAGGCCTGGACCGACATCGAGGGAGGCTCCAAATGAATTTCAAAAAAGAATATCTGGACATCGCGCGGTTCGCCGTCGAGAGGGCGAAGAAGGCGGGAGCGGGAGGCGCGGCGGTCGCGGCCGAGGCCTACGTCAATGACACGGAGTCGATCCAGGTGACCGTCAACGCGCGGGCCGTCGAGCAAATGAGCGCGGTCAAGGAAGCCGGGATCGGCGTGCGCGTGTTGCGCGACGGCAAGATGGCCTTCGGGTCGACCAACGACCTGTCGAAGGAAGCCGTCGGCGGCATGGTCGACGGCCTGGTCAAGAAGGTCGTCTACCACACGGCCGACGAGTTCAATGTCATCCCGGGGAAAGAGGACGGTGCGCTGGCGTCGGACGCGGCGGGCTACGAGGATCTGGGGTCGTTCGACCCCCGGGTGGCCGAGGTCCCCGTCCAGGAGAAGGTCCGGACGGCGCTCCGGATGGAGGCGGCCGGATTGGATTACAGCCCGAAGATCGCCGGTTCAATGATGGCCGTCTACCAGGACGGGACGCTGTACAACTATATCGCCAACTCGAACGGGATCGACGGCTGGTTCCGGCAGTCGGGCTGCGGCGCCGGCATCGAGTTCACGGCGGCCGAAGGAGAATCGCGCGAGTCCGGCTCGTTCACGAAAGGCGTCGTGAAGTGGGCCGATTTCGACCCGGAGGAAATCGGGCGGAAGGGGGCTGAGAACGCCGTGGCCATGCTCGGGGCCAAGCCCATCGCCTCGGCCGAGATGCCCATGGTCGTGTCGCCGGAGATCGGGACACAGCTCTGGGCGTTCGTCGCCGCCATGCTCTCCGCGGAAGAGGTCCAGAAGGGGCGGTCGCTTTTCGCGGAGAAGGTGGGCGCCGAGGTCGCGGCGAAGAACTTCACGCTCATCGACGACGGCCGGCTCAAGGGCGGCTTCAGCACGGCGCCGGTCGACGGCGAAGGGGTGGCGACACAGACGACACCGCTCATCGTCGACGGCGTGCTCATGACGTATTTGTATGATTGTTATTGCGCGCGGAAGGGAAAGGCCAAGTCCACCGGAAACCGCTCGCGCGGCGGCTACGGCTCGGCCGGAGGGGTCGGCACGACCAACCTCTACCTCAAGCCGGGCGAGGTCGCGCCGGATGCGATCTTCGCCGGTATCGACCGCGGCTTCTACCTGACCGTGGTGCTGGGTCTATTCGCGGCCATCGACGCGGCGTCGGGGGATTTCTCCATCCCGTCGGCCGGCTTCATGATCGAGAAGGGGCAGAAGACGTTCCCCGTTCGGGGTGTGACGGTCGGCGGCAACCTCTTCGAGCTGTTGAAGGCCGTGGACAAGGTCGGCAGCGACCTGACCTGGTTCCAGAGCCTGGGCTCCCCCACTTTCTCGGTGAAAAGCGTCAAGATCGGCGGAGCCGGAAAGTAGCTCTGGATCTCTACTACTTCAAATTCGAGTTTTGCGGCGGAACTCGATAGAGTCGATGACCTGCCGGAAACGGGGAAGATCCCGGACCTTGGCCAGCAACGGGTCGCGGCGGAACCATTGGTCACGCTCGTCACCGTTTCGGACGGCTCGCTCGAGCCAATCCAGGGATTTCTGGGAATCCCCCATGAGGGCATAGAACTCCGCGACCACGGACGTCGACCAAGGCGCCAGGGCGCCAAACTTCAGGCTTTCCTCGTCCATTTTTTCCAGGGCCTCTTTCGTTTTCCCCTCCAAAGCCAGCAGCAGGGCCCACGTCAGCTTGATCTCGAATGCCCGTTGATCATCGGGAGAAAGGTTTTCGAGACTCCGGCGCGCCGCGGGAAGGTCGTTCCTGTCGATATACGCCCGGGCCAGCTTTTGGGCGGCGTATATATTCCTGGGGTCCTGTTCCAAGATTTTTCCCTGCTCGCGGATCGCACCGTCAATATCGCCTTCCAGGCGCAGGATCTCGCCCAAGCACATGCGGGCCGGGAAAAAGAGCGGGTCGCCCGTGAGCAGTTGGTTGACGAATTCCTTGGCCGCTGCGTACTCGCCGTTCATCGCGTAGTAATTGAACAACCAGATCTTGGCATCCACCTCGTTCGGATTGAGGTCGAGCGCCTTTTTGGCCTCCTCGGGCATCAAGTCCTTCCGGCCCTGGTAAAAATAAAGGGCCGCGAGACTCGCATGGGCACGGGCTGAATCGGGGTCGTCCTGCAGAGCCCGGCGCAGCTCTTGCTCCGCCTTATAAAGCCAGCTCGAATCGTTGGAGTAGCCGCCGTCGATCTCGAGGATGAACGTGAATCCATACCATCCCCGGGCTTCCGCGAACTTCGGGTCGATCTCCAGGGCCCGCTCGAGCATTTTCCTGGCGCTCGGCAGGTTGAACTGCGCCATGAGGAAGAGCAATCCTCTTTCGAAATACTCGTTGGCCTCGGCGATCGGCGAGGGCCGCGCCCCGGTGCTGAGAACGGGCCGGTCCTTCGCCGTTTCGAGTTTTTCGCCGCCCCGGGGCGCCAGCTTGAAGATCAGCGCCCCCCCGATGCATAGGGCGAGGACTCCGGCCAAAATCCAGCGGCCCCGTCGGC
>MEYF01000068.1:8547-24135 GCA_001775755.1 Candidatus Aminicenantes bacterium RBG_19FT_COMBO_65_30
CACGAAGAGGTCCGTTTCCAGCGCCGCGCGCACTTCGCTCACCGTTTGGAACCTCTTCTCCAAATCCTTCTCAAGGCATTTCCGGATAACGGCGCGCATACCCGCCGGAGTTCGCGCGGGGACCGGGGCCGGCGTATCTCTGAGGATCGCCGACGTCAGCTCGAACCCCGTCCGTCCCTCAAAAGGCCGTGTTCCGGCGGCCATCTCGTAGAGGACGACTCCCAGGGCCCAGATGTCGCTCCGGGCGTCGGCGGGATTCCCCTGGAGCGTTTCGGGCGCCAGATAAGGCAGCGTGCCCGCGATCACGCCCTCCTCGGTCAGCGATAATTGGGAACGCGTCGCCTCCCCGAGCTCCTCGGTGATCAGGCGTTTGGCCAATCCGAAGTCGAGGACCTTGACCCGCCCGGCCGGGGTTATCACCACGTTGGCGCTCTTGAGGTCCCTATGGATGACGCCCCTTTCGTGAGCGTGCTCGAAGGCTTCGACGATCTGGCTGCCTAAACGCAGGATGTCATCCGGCGGCAACCCGCCGGGCGGGATCATCCGGTCGAGCGGCCGCCCATCCACATATTCCATGGCGATGTAGGAATTTCCTTCCGCTTCGCCGACTTCATAGATCGTGCAGATATTCGGATGATTCAGGGCCGAGGCGGTCTGAGCCTCCTGCGCGAATCGTTTCTCTCGCGACGGAATTGCGGTAGAATCGGGAGACAGGAACTTCAGGGCCACGGTCCGTTTGAGCTGAGTGTCTTCAGCCTTATAGACGACCCCCATCCCGCCCCGGCCGATCTCCTCGAGGATCCGGTATTTCCCCGCGAGCGTGGCGCCCACGAGATGCTGTCCGACCGGCGTTTGGAGGGTTCTGGTGAGAGCGGCCCGGTCGGGCTTGTCCAATGAGGACTTAGGATTTTTGACGGCCACGTATTTCCCTTATCCGCGAAGTGGCCACCTCTTATCTCAGCGCGGCGGCGGCAGGGCGTTCCAGTTGAGGATCGCGTTCCAGAGAAAGCGGTGGTCGGAACGGTTGAGGTCGCGGTGGATCGGGTTGAAGAGGAAGGCGACGACGCGCCCCTTGCCCGCCGGAAGGTCGAGGATCGCGGGCCGCCCCTCGAGCTCGTCCTCGCCCTTGACGGCGCCGCTGACGAGCATCTTGACCTCGTCCTTCTTCGCCGGGTCCTTAGGATCTTTCGGCTTCGCGCCTTCAGCTGCCTCCTCTTCCCGGTCCTCCGTCCTGAGCTTCGTGCCCCACTGCAGGACGACGCCGCCCCGGCCCGACACAGCGATGTCGTAGACGGTAAGCCCCGTGCGGAAGGCCGAGGTCACTTCCGGCGAGCCGTAAGCCAGCGGATGGTCGGGCCTTACGAATTTGACCCTGAGCTCCGAGCCCGGCGTATTGACGGCGCCCGATTTCCTGTAAACGTCCCGGACGAGCCCTCCTTCCAAGGCGATGGCCGCGCCGTTGCCGAGCGTAATGAGCAGGCCGCCGGCGTTGAGGTATTCCTCGAGCTTGGCCATGCCGGCCCAGCCGATGCCGCCGGTGATGTCCTCGGACGCGTCGGGGATCCCGAGGTTGGGCGTGTCCTTGGTCTTCATGTAGGGCATGGGCCCGTACTTCTTGTCGATCCCCTGGATCTGGTCCTGGAGACGGAGATAGCAGTCGCCGAAGAGGATGATGTCGAAGCGCTCGCGCAGGCGTCCGGCGCGGATATCTTCGTCACGGATGTAGGAATATTGGACCTTTTCCCGGTCGAACACGTAGCGGACCCAGCCGATCGCCTCGGTGTCGGCCCAGGTGTGCCAGACGGCCAGGCGGGCGAGCTTCGACTCGTGGCGCGCGACGTCGGGGACGGCGGGCGCGCTATCGAAATCCAGGGCCAGCTCGGCCGAGGCCCGCTTGACCGCGTCGGCGAGGCCTTTCTGGTCCGATAGGATCCAGGAGCCGGCCGGATAGTCTTTATCGCCGGATTTGAACGCTTTCTCGGCGATCTCGACGCGGAAGACGGACAAGCGGTTACGGAGCGCCAGCAGGGCTTCCTGGCCCGTGTCTTTGAGCAGGAAAACGGGCCCCGTCCCTCTCACCTCGCCCCGGGTTTCGAAGCCGGACTGGACCGGCGCGAGCGGCACGTCCATGACCTTGGCGTCGTCGATCCGCTTGGCTTCGACACCATAGTGGACGGGAAGGGACCAGGACACGTCGTCGTAAGGCTCATACGCGGCGTCGGGCGGGAACATCTGGGGAAGAAGCAGGTCCACGGCGTAGTTCCGGTACGGCTGGTCGAGCCGCACGACGTAGGTCCCGGACGCGAACTCCCCTTCCCCGACCTTGAAGGGCGCGGACGCCCGCGAAACCTCGATGCGGTGGGTGAGGAGGAGGTCGACCATCTCGGCCACGCGGCGGCGGTCGCCCTGGTCGTCGGGAATGGCGAACGCGTAGGGGCCGCCCTTGACCCCTTTCTGCCAGGAGTTATAGCCCTTGCGGTAGAAATCGCGGAGCATCTCTTTCGCGTGCTTGGCCGCGTAGTCGAGGATGGCCAGACACCCGCTCTCCATGTAATTCGTGTTGTTTCGGAGCGACCAGCGGAGCTTCCGGGGCGGCGGCATGGGCCGGTACCATTCCCGGCTCGTCACCGGGCGCCCCGCGTAGCGCTCCTCATTCGGCCGGAGCACCCGCTCGACTGTCTCGGCCGTGCCGTTGCCGTATGTCTCGTAACCGCGTCCCATGCTGTTGTGGTTGACGGCGATCGAGTCGAGGTAGTGGTGCCCCCAGCCCTCGCCGAAGCCCCACGTCCAGACGCCGGGCATGCCCGCCGACGTCAGGGCGCCGATCTCGGCGAAGGCCATGGCGAAGAACTCGTTGACGAGGATCGGGTCGAGGTTGGTGTTAAACGGCCCGGTGCCGTTCCAGGTCTGGAGGAGCGGGATCGACTCGTGGAGGTCGTGGACGACCGTCGGATGGTATTCGAAGAACATCCGGCTCACGGCCTTCGACAGCTCGAGCGCCTCCTGGTGCGTGTCGCGGTTGTTGTCATGGAAGACGTAGTGCCCCCAGTAGGGCGGCGAGACCGGCGGCAGGTTGTCAAAATCGGTCTTGCCCTTGAGGTAGCGGTAGAACCAGTCGACCTGTTTGTCGCGGCCATCGGGCTCCGAGACGGGATTGATGAGGACGACGACCTCGCTCCGGATCTTGCGGATCATCGGCTGTTCGGAGACGGCCAGGCGATAGGCCAGCTCCATGACCATTTCCGGACTGCCCAGCTCGGTCGAGTGGAGCCCCGCGTTGAAGTAGTAGATCGGCCGGGCCGAGGCGATAAGTGCTTCGGCGGCCTCGGGCGAGGTCTTGCGCGGATCGGCCAGGGCGGCGGTCGCGTCTTTGAGCTTGTCGAGGTCGCGGATGCCGTCCTCGTCGGCGATGGCCGCGAGGAGAATGTCCCTCCCCTCTTCGCTCCGGCCGATGACCTGGACCCGGACGCGCGGCGAAGTCTCGGCGAGCTTGCGGAAGTAGCCGTAGATCTTGGCCGTCGACGACAGCTCCCCTTCGGCCCCGACGACATGGCCGAGATACTTTGTCGGCGACGGCACGGTGTCCGACGCCGGCACGTAGGCGACCCAGGGGTTGCCGAAACGGGCCTCGGTCGTGAACTTGGCGATGGCCTCGACCGAACCCGGCTCGGCCGTGTCCGGGGCGTAGGGATTCATGACTTGAGTCTGAGGGGCCTGACCCGGGGAGGCTTGGGGCCAAGGGGCGGCGGCGGGAGAGGCGGCAGTTGCGGCTGCAAAGACGACCGCGGCCGCGAGAAGCGTCAGGAACACATAGGCGAGACGACGGGTTTTTATCATGTGGTCAACTCCTGTCCATGGCGGGAAGGATAATTGCGGCCGCCTGCCCAAGTCAAGCGAAGAAGGGGTCAAACCTTAATTCTTATAATTTTTTCTTTCTGGCATTTTTGGGCCATGACCTATAGGTGGCCTGGGGGATGGCATCGCGAAAAAATTATAAGAATTAAGGTTTGACCCCTTCTTATCTTGTCATTTCTTCCTCCGCCAGCCATAATGTCGGCGACGTCTGCGACGCCGGAAAGGATAACCGTCCGATGAGACGAACACCCCGACCGCTAGTTCTGATTCTGGCCGTGAGCGCGCTCGCGGCCGCGGCATTGACGCCGCTCACGTCCGCCGAAGAGAAAGTCATTCTCACGCCCAAGCCCGGGCCCGAGCCGCGCATCAACGGCGCCAGGGTCTTCGGCGTCCGGCCGCGGTCGCCCTTCCTCTTCACCATCCCGGCCACGGGCGAACGGCCGATGACCTTCGCCGTCGAAGGCCTGCCCGACGGGCTCACGCTCGACACGGCCACCGGGCAGATCACGGGCGCGCTCGCCGCCCGCGGCGAATACGCCGTCACGTTCAAGGCGACGAACCGGTCGGGCACGATCGAGCGCGGTTTCAAGATCGTCTGCGGCGACACCCTGGCCCTGACCCCGCACATGGGCTGGAACAGCTGGTACGTCTGGGAGAACCACGTCACCGATGGCATCATGCGCGCCGCCGCCGACGCCATGGTTTCGAGCGGCATGATCGACCACGGCTACCAGTACGTCAACATCGACGACTGCTGGGCGGTCAAGCCGGGCTCGAACGACCCGACGCTCCAGGGACCGGAGCGCGACGCCCGGGGCATGGTCAATTCGAACGGTCGCTTCCCCGACATGAAGGCCCTCACCGACTACATTCACGCTAAGGGCCTCAAGGCCGGTATTTACACATCGCCCGGCCCGCTGACCTGCGCCGGACACGTCGCGGCCTGGCAGCACGAAGAGCAGGACGTCGCCCGCTTCGTCGAGTGGGGCTACGACTTCCTGAAATACGACTGGTGCACCTACCTCGGCGGCGGCCGGGACAAGACTATCGATGAACTGCAGAGGCCCTACCGGCTCGCGAGCGCCATCCTGGCCAAACAGCCGCGCGACATCGTCCTCAACCTCTGCCAGTACGGCATGGGCAAGGTCTGGGAATGGGGCGCCTCGGTCGGCGGCAACAGCTGGCGGACAGCCGACGACTTGGGCGGCCGGTTCGAGGGCATCCCGGCCGCGCTCTTCCGCGACGGCTTCGACGTCTACTCCAAGAACGAGCTCCACCGCCATGGCGGGCCGGGCCGCTGGAACGACCCCGACTACCTGCTCATCGGCTACTTGAGCGATTGGCAGGGCGGCACGGCCGCGACGCCGCTCACGCCGAACGAGCAGTACACGCACTTCTCGCTCTGGTGCCTCGTCTCGGCGCCGCTCATCTTCAGCGGCGACATCACCCGCCTCGACGATTTCACGCTGAACATCCTGACCAACGACGAGGTCATCGACGTCGACCAGGACCCCCTGGGCAAGCCCGGCCGGCGCGTCGCGAAAAGCGGCGACCTCGAAGTCTGGGTGAAAGAGATGGAGGACGGCTCCAAGGCCGTCGGGCTCTTCAACCGGGGCGAAGGCCTGGCCGAGGTCACCGCCCTCTGGGCCGATATCGGCGTCCAGGGCCGGCAGAAGGTCCGCGATCTCTGGCGTCAGAAAGATCTCGGCGTCTATAAGGACGCTCTCAAGGCTTTCGTCGCCCGCCACGGCGTCGTCTTGGTCCGGATGTGGCCGGAAGGCAAATAGAACCGGACGGGCCATAAAGCCCGCGTGTCTTAGCGCCCGCTGCCGATCGGGTACTCCTTGCTGACCGTGACCGGGAGCCGGCCGGCCGGCTTGAGCTCGCCCTTGAGCGCCTTGATGAACCCGGTCGGAAGTTAGCTTCGGCAGCTCGAAGCCTGGCTTAGCCGCTAGGGAAAAAAGCGGGAACTGTTGTATAATGGTAGTCCACGGCGCGGAGGGCAAAAATGCCAGGAAGAGACATCGTCATCACTAGTCTGGACCAAAATCGGCTCACGGCCATCCTGAATTCCCCCTCGATCCAGGAGGGGCCCGACAGGGAGCGCCTGTCCGAGCTCCGGGCCGAGCTCGAGAGGGCCGTCGTCGTCGAGCCCGGCGAGGTCCCGGCCGACGTCATCACCATGAACTCGAAGGTCAAGGTTCTCGACATGGCCTCCGGCGACGTCAAGGAATACACGCTCGTCTATCCGCACATGGCCGACATCACCAAGAACATGATCTCGATATTGGCGCCCGTCGGCACGGCCCTGCTCGGCTACCGGGCGGGGGACGTCATCGAATGGCGGGTACCTTCCGGGACGCGCGTCCTCAAGGTTGAATCCGTCCTCTACCAGCCCGAGGCCGCGGGCGACTTCCACCTCTGATAAAAAATCAATTCTCAAGGAGGGATTGACATGGCCGACGACAAAAAAACCCTGACGACGGGATTCGGGATGCCCGTCGACAACGACCTCGACTCGATGACGGCCGGCCCGAAGGGCCCGGTGCTCGTGGAGGACGCGCACCTCTTCGAGAAGCTCGCCCACTTCGACCGCGAGCGCATCCCGGAGCGCGTCGTCCACGCCAAGGGCGCCGGCGCGCATGGCTATTTCGAAGTCAGCCGCGACGTCACCAAGCACACGCGGGCGAAATTCCTATCGGAGGTGGGCAAGAAGACCGAGGTCTTCGTCCGCTTCTCCACCGTCGGCGGCGAGAGGGGCTCGGCGGATTCGGAGCGCGACCCCCGCGGCTTCGCCGTCAAGTTCTACACCGAAGAGGGCAACTACGACATGGTCGGGAACAACACTCCGGTCTTCTTCATCCGCGACCCGCTCAAGTTCCCCGACTTCATCCATACCCAGAAGCGCAACCCGGCGACCAACCTCAAGGACCCGGACATGTTCTGGGACTTCCTGTCCCTGACGCCGGAATCGATCCATCAGGTGACGATCCTCTTCTCCGACCGCGGCACGCCCCGCTCCTATCGCAACATGAATGGCCACAGCAGCCACACCTACATGTGGTACAACGCCAAGGGCGAATACTGCTGGATCAAGTACCACTTCAAGACCGAACAGGGGATCCGGAACTTCGACGGCCCGGAAGCGGACCGCATGCGCGGCATCGACCCCGACGTGACCACGCGCGACCTCTTTCAGGCGATCGCCCGCGGCGAGCATCCAGCCTGGCGCGTCGAGGTGCAAATCATGACGCCGGAGCAGGCCAAGGATTACCGCTTTGACCCCTTCGACGTCACCAAGGTCTGGCCGCACGCCGACGTCCCGCCGGTCGTGATCGGCCGCATGGTCCTCGACCGCAATCCGGAGAATTACTTCGCCGAGGTCGAGCAGGCGGCCTTCTCGCCCGGCAACTTCGTCCCCGGCATCGGGCCATCACCCGATAAAATGCTCCAGGGGCGCCTCTTCAGCTACCACGACACCCACCGGCACCGGCTCGGCCCCAACTACCACCTGCTCCCGATCAACGCCCCGAAGGCGGCCCCCATGGAAAGCTACCAGCGGGACGGCGCCATGCGCTTCGACGGCAACGGCGGCGGCGGGCCCAACTACTGGCCGAACAGCTTCGGCGGCCCGGCCCCGGACGCCGGCTTCGCCCTCCCCGCGATCGACGTGGCGGGGACCGCGGCGCGCCACGCCTACACGCTCGGTGACGTCGATTTCGTCCAGGCGGGGGCGCTTTACCGCAAGGTCATGACCGACACCGACCGCGAACACCTCGTCGCCAACATCGTCGGCCATCTGAAAGGCGCGCAGAAGCGCATCCAGCTCCGGCAGACGGCCCTTTTCACCAAGGCCGACGCGGAATACGGTTGGCGCGTCGCCAAGGGCCTCGGCCTCGACGGGGACGAGGTCAAGCGGCTGGCGGCGATGTCGCAGGAGGACCGGGTCAAAGCCACCGCGGCCTAGCCGCGGCCCATACCTTTGACCTTCTTGTAGCCCGTCGGGATGTCGTACGTTCCGGCCGGGGCGGACGTGTTGGTGCATTCGAGGAGCTCTGTCGTTGATGTCACCTCGGCGCCCATCATCTTGACCGTGGCTGTCTGGTAGACGATGACGCCCTTGACCTTTTTCATCTCCTGGATGATCTTCTCGAAGCCGGGCTGGCCGGCCATCATGGCGTTGGCCATGGTGAAGGCCATCCCGTAGTCGATCTTGAGGTCCTCGGTGGCCCAGGCCTCGGCCTCGGACTTGCCCATGCCCAAGTCCATCTCGATGATGTACTTGCGGCAGTTCCAGTCGCCGATCTTTTTCGTCTCGCCGGTCTCCGTGACCTTGGCCGACATGTTGCCCATGACGCCTTTCATCATGTTCTTCATGAAACCGGGCATCTTTTTCATGGCCTCGGCCTTCTCCGGATCCTCCGCCGCTTCCGCTCCGGCCGCTTCCTCGAACATCTTTTCGAAGTCGAGCGGCATCTCCGAATACTGCATCTTGTTGTGGTCGATGAGGTAGAGAAGCTTTTTGTCGGCCAGGAAGATGGACGAGGACTTCCCGGTCTCCATATCGGTCCGGGCTTTGTTCGCGCCCAGCCAGAAGACCATGATCTCGTCCTTCTCCGGTTGCGTCTGGCCCATCATGCTGAACGAGCCGGTGTGCATCTTCTGCTTCATGTAGACGTCGGCCCGGGCCTGGGCCGTCCCGAAGACGAAGCAGACGAGGACCGCAAAGACCAAGACGTACAGGATACGTGTTTTTTTCATGAATCCCTCTCTAACGATGCCATGACTTTGGCGCCTCGCGCCGCGTTCTTTTATACCGCCCGGGGCGCCGAAAGTCAAGCCGGGCATCCGCTAGAAACGGTTGAAGTGGACGACCGTCTTGATAGCCCGCTTGGGGACATGGAGCCGTCCCTCGGCGTCCTTCCAGTAGCGGCAGGACTCGCCCATGACCTCGGCCGCGGGCTCCTCCGCCGGGCAGCCGAGGGCCAGGACGCTGTCGACCCTGTAATGATCGGGCACACCCAGCGCGGCCCGCAGCCTGTCCCGGTCGATCGACAGGAGCCAGCAGCTCCCGACTCCCTCCGCCAGGGCGGCCAGGATCATGTTCTCCATGGCCGCGCCGACGTCGTACTCGAACATCTTCTCCCGGACCTTGGTGTTGGCCAGGGTGACGATGTAGGCGGCCGGCTCCTCGCCGGGCCCGGGGTCGCCCGCGGGGGCGATGTAGGCCGCCCATTTCAAGCAGGGAAAGACTTCGGCCTTGAGTTTCTCCTCGTCGACGACGACGAACTCGAGCGGCTGCAGGTTGGCCGCCGACGGGGCCAGCCGTCCGGCGTCGACGAGCCGCTCGAGCAGATCCCTGGACACGGGCTCGGGCTTGAACCGGCGTATGGTCCGCCGCCCGGAGATGATCTCGTAGAGACTCTTATCGTCCTGACACATCACGCGCCTCCTTTCTGCGCTCGGAATTCCCCATCACGCGCCTCCTCGGAGCTTGCTACCTTCCGTCGCCGGCGCCTTGAGCATGAAGACGGCGGTCGAGGCCAGCAGAAAAAGCCCGGCGATGCGGTACATCCACCGGTATCCCGCCACGTCGGAGACCCAGCCGAAGAACGGCGAGCCGATGCCCATCCCGACGTCGAAGAGCGACAGGTAGAGGCTGATGGCCAGCCCCTTGTTCTCCCGGCCCAGGAAATCGATGACGTAAGTGCTCAGGGCCGGGAAGATCAATCCTTGCCCGAGCCCGCCGACGAAGCCCGTGACCACGAGCAGGGGGAAGCTGCGGACCTGGGCGATGAGAAAGAGGTTGCCGACGATGATGAGCGCCGCCGGAAGGATGACCTTTTTCCGGCCGTGCCGGTCCGAGAGGTCGCCCATGCCGAAGCGGGTCAGGATGGCGGCCAGCGAGAAGACGAGGAAGAAGGGTCCGACGCGGCCGATGCCGACCGACTTGCCGAAAACGGCGATGAAGTAGATCATCGCGCCGCGGATGGCGCCGTGGAACACGGGCATGGCCGAGATGACCGCGGCCAGCACCCACGGCACGGTCCGCAGGACGCCCATCCCGCCGCCCCGGCCGTCGCTCGCCGGCTTGACGATCTCGCGCGTGAGCAGGAGACAGGCGAGGGCGGCGACGAGGAAGAGGATGCTCACGTTGTAGAGCCAACCGGCGCCCGAGCTCCGGAGGAGCTCCTCGGCGAGAAGCGGCCCGAGGGCGTTGGCGACGAGGCCGGCGATGCCGATGACGCCCATCGAAAGGGCCAGCCTCTCGACCGGGGCCAGGTCCGAGCATATGGCGATCGTCGCCGTCATGCTGATGCCCCAACCAAGCCCGGTCACGGCCCGGAGCAGCAACGGCAGCCAGCCGGCGTCACGGACGAGGTGGAAGAACGGCGTCGCGAAGAGCAGGACGAGCAGGCCGAGGATAGCGATGCGCCGACCGCCGCGGACGTCGATCATCCGGCCGAAAAGCGGCCGGATGGCGATGGCCACGACGCTGTGGATGCCCATGATCAGCCCGATCCGGCTCTGGCGCGGACCGAACGTGTCGAGGACGATGGGCAGGAGGAAAAAGAGAGAAACGGCCATGAACAGAAAAAAATAGCCGGCCAGGGCCATCAGGAAATCCCTGTTCCAGAAGGACCTCGGCTCAGGCCGCGGCGCGGTTCGCGCTTCGAGCTCGTTCACGGGCATTGGAACCCGATTTATAAAGGACGAGGAGGCCGCCTGTCAAATGGGGGAAAAAGCTGGCTGTTCTTATTTTGGGGAAAAACAAGCTTAAGGGGATAATGAAGGAGGGATACTTGTTGCCTTGCACAGCCAGCGAAGCAAAGCATTACGCGTATTATAGCAGAACGCCCGGAAATATCAAATCTCAGAGAGCGCCGAGCGACTCGACCAGCCGCCTGGCCCGGGACGTCAGGGCCTCCCAATCGCCGGCTTCGACGGCCTCGGCGTCGACGAGGGCCGTGCCGATGCCGACACAGCAAGCGCCGGCCGCGAGGAACTCCCGCGCGTTCTCGATGGTGACCCCGCCGGTCGGCATGAGACGGACCAGGGGCAGCGGCCCGCGGAGGTCGCGGAAGAACTGCGGCCCGAGCGAGGTCGCCGGGAAGACCTTGACGATATCCGCCCCGGACCGCCAGGCCGCGACGATCTCGGTCGGCGTGAAGGCGCCCGGCGCGACGAGGACGCGGGCTTCGCGGCAGGCCAGGACCATGTCTTGGTCGGTGATGGGCGAGACGACGAAATCGGCCCCGGCCTCGATCACGTCGGTGGCCGTCCCTGCGTCGAGCACGGTCCCGGCGCCGACGAGCGTCCCGGGCTCCTTCGTCCGGGCCATCTCGCGGATGATCTCGACGGCGCCGGGCACGGTCATGGTGATCTCGAGCGCGGTGACGCCGCCTTCGCGGAGCGCGGCGGCCGCAGCGGCCAGCCGGGCCGCGTCCTTCATGCGGATGACGGCGATGACCTTCGCGGCGAGAAGCCCTTCGAGGACCTTGTCTTTCGTCATGTCCCCCTCCCCCGCCTCCGTTATCTCCGGACCCGGCCCGACCGGTCGCCCCGGGCGGCGGCCAGGATGTCTTTTTCCGCGGACAGGTTCCAATCGCCCGGGATCGAGTGCTTGAGCGCGGCGGCGGCGACGGCGAAGTCGAGAGCCTGGGCGTCGGTCTCGAAGCTCGCCAAGCCGTGGATGAGACCGGCGGCGAAGGCGTCGCCCGCGCCGATGCGGTCGACGATCGAGCGGATCTCGAACGCCGGGCCGGCGAGGAATCCCGCCGCGTTCCTCAGCACGGCCGACCAGCGGTTCCAGTCGGCGCTCAGGCTCTCGCGCAGGGTAACGGCGACCCGGGTCAGGTTGGGAAACGCGGACATGACCGCGGCCGTCAGCTCTTCGTAGAGCTTCGGGTCGAGCCGTCCCGCCGCGAGGTCGGCCGCGGCGCCGATGCCCAGCGCTTTCTGGCAGTCCTCCTCATTCCCAACGAGGAGGTCCGCCCGCCCGGCGATCTCGCGCATGACTTCGGGCGCCGGACGGCCGTATTTCCAGAGCTTGGCCCGGTAGTTGAGGTCGAGCGAGACGGACATCTTCCTCGCCCGAGCCGCCTCGACCGCTTCGAGCGTGAGCGCCGCGGCCGAGGCGCTGAGGGCCGGCGTGATGCCGGTGACATGGAGCCGGTCCATACCGGCGAAGGCGGTCTCCCAGTCGATGTCGCCCGGCTTGGCCTCGGCGATGCCGGATCCCTCGCGGTCGTAGACGACCTGGGACGGCCGCTCGTTCGCCCCCGTCTCGGCGAAGTAGATCCCCAGCCGACGCCCGCCGCGGACGACGGCGCCGACATCGACGCCGTAGCGCCGGAGTTCGCGGAGGGCCGCCTCGCCCACGGGGTTCGCCGGGACGACGGAGATCCAGCGCGAGCGGTGACCGAGGATGGCCAGGGAGACGGCCACGTTGGCCTCTGCCCCGCCGAAAACGGCCTCCAGACGCGGTGACTGGAAGAGGAGCTCTTTTCCCGGCGGCGAAAGCCGGAGCATGATCTCGCCGAATGTCGCGACGTTAGCCATCCTATTTCTCCCTCACCGTAAACATATCACAGCTTGATTTGACCGGGCAACGGAGTAGAATAAGCCCCGGACTTCTCGCCGGAAAGGAGATCCCGTCGATGCGCCAGGAAACGAACACCCGAAGACGGCTCTTCGCCTTCATCGCCGCGTTCGCCGCCGCGGCCGGCTGGGCCGCCGCCCAGGCCCGGGGCCCCGAGGTCCTCGGCTTCAAGAAGCAATTCATCGTCGAGATCACGAATCCCTCGCCCCTCACCCTCGAGAACCACGCCCTCGTCATCGACGTCGCCGACATCAGGGCGTCCGTCGCCGCCGATTTCAACACCTACTATTACGCGTTCTTCGAAGAAAAGGGCGGCGAGTACGCCCTCGTCGTTTCCCAGGCCGACGACCTCGACAAGGACCGCAACCATGATGAGATCGTCCTCGTCCGCACCCTGCCGCCGTCGACGACGCGGCTCGTCTGCTACTACACTCCCGGCCGCAGCTTCCAGCTCATGCCGACGCAAAAGGCTTTCGCCCGCTCGGCCTGGGAGGCCGGCGGCGCCGAGGCCGGTTGGGAATCGAACCTCGTCGCGTTCAAGTTCGTCCACGGCCGGATCGAATTCTACGGCAAGCTTCAGGCCGGGCTCATTCTGAAGAAATTCCCCGCTCCGGAGAGCAAGCCGCAGGACTGGGGCATGGACGTCCTCGAGGCCGGCGAATCGGCCGGTCTCGGCGGCCTGAGCCTGTGGGATGGCGGCGTCCGTGTTCCCCTCTTCGGCGCCTCCGCGCCGCAGGCCAAGCTGACCGTCCTCGCGCCGGGTCCCGTCCGGGCCCTGGTCAAGGCGGAATATCCGGCCGTGCGCGCGGCGGCCGGCGAGGTCGGCCTGACGGTCTTCCTCTCGACCTTCGCCGACAGCGCCTTTTCCCGACATGACGTCGTCATCTCATCGAAGTCCGCCGGGCCGTTCGTTTTCGGCCCCGGCGTCCAGAAGCTCGCCGGCGAGACCTGGTCGATGGACAAGGCCAAAGGCTTCCTGGCCGCGTGGGGCAAGGGCGCGGACAAGGCCGGCGAGGTCGGCCTGGCCGCGATCTTCCCGCCGGCCGACTTCTCCGGGATGGACGAGACGGCCATCGACCGCGCCGTCAAGCTCGATGGCTGGGCCGGCCGGAAGCTCACGCACTGGGTGGCCGGCGCCTGGGACCGCGGCGTCACCGCGCCGGGCGTCCCGGCCGCGAAGAACTGGGTCCTCAATGTCGAAGGGCTGGCCGAGCGCCTCCTCGTTCCGGTGAAAGTGGAGTTCAAGGCGAAATAACGGACGGCCGGCCGGCCTGAGATCACAGGAGAACGCTCATGAAGTTTTTCAAGCCCGACGCTTCGGTCTTCATCCCCGACGGCCTGGCCGCCGAGGACGCCTTCCGCCGGGTCACCCACCTCGGCATCGGCGCCCACCAGGACGACCTCGAGATCATGGCCTTCCACGGCGTCCAGAAGTGCTTCATGAGTCAGGAGCTCTGGTTCGGCGCGGTGACCTGCACGAACGGCGGCGACTCTCCCCGGGCCGGCGAGTACGCCTGCTTCAGCGACGAGGACATGGCCGCGCTGCGGCGCCGCGAGCAGGAGAAGGCGGCCATCCTCGGCAACTACGGCGCCCTCGTCCAGCTCAACTACGCCAGCGCCGAGGTCAAGGACGTCGGCACGGGCCGCCTCAGGTCCGACCTGGTCAAGCTCCTCAGGGCGACCAAGCCCGAGGTCCTCTACACCCACAATCCGGCCGACAAGCACGACACCCACCTGGCCGTCGTCTTCACGGCCATCGCCGCCGTGCGCGAGCTCGAGCCCGCGGAGCGGCCCACGACGGTCTACGGCTGCGAGGTCTGGCGCGGGCTCGATTGGATGGACGACAAGGACAAGGTGCCGCTCGACGTCGGCCGCCGGGAGAACCTGTCCATGGGCCTCATCGGCGTCTATGACTCCCAGGTCGAGGGCGGCAAACGCTACGACCTGGCCACGCTCGGCCGGCGCCGGGCCAACGCCAGCTACTTCCAGTCGCACGAGACCGACGCGGCCGAACAGCTCTGGTTCGCCATGGACTTGACGCCGCTAGTCCGGGACGATAAGCTCGACGTCGGCCGCTTCGTCCTCGGCCACATCGACAAGTTCCGGGCCGGCGTTGAGGAGAAGATCAAGAGATACTGGGTCAAGACGCGCTGACCGCGCCCCGCCCGCAGGAGGACCGCCATGGAGATCATCATCCAGCCCGACAGCCGGCAGGCCAGCCAGATCGCCGCCCGCATCGTCGCCCGCCTCGTCCGCGAGAAGCCCCACGCCGTGCTCGGCATGGCCACGGGCAAAACGCCGCTCCAGCTCTACCGCGACCTCGTCCTCATGCACCGCGAGTCAGGGCTCGACTTCGGCGGCATCACGAGCTTCAACCTCGACGAGTATGTCGGCACCCCGCCGGCCCACCCCTCCTCGCTCCACAGCTACATGTGGGCCCACCTCTTCAGCCATATCAACATGCCCCGGGAGCGGATCAACATCCCCGACGGCCTGACCGCCGATATCCCCGCCGCCTGCCGGAAATACGAGCAGGCCGTCCGCTCGGCCGGCGGCATCGACGTCCAGATCCTGGGCATCGGCACGAACGGCCACATCGGCTATAACGAGCCGTCCTCCTCGCTCTCCTCGAGGACACGGATCAAGACCCTGACCGAGGAGTCGCGCCTCGACGCCGCGGCCGCTTTCGGCGGAGAGGAGGGCGTCCCGACCCACGTCATCACCATGGGCCTGGGCACGATCATGGAAAGCAAGATGTGCCTGCTCCTGGCCTTCGGGAAGAAGAAGGCCAGGGCCGTCGCGCTGACCGTCGAGGGCCCGGTCACGGCCATGGTCCCCGGCTCCATCCTCCAGATGCACCCGCGGGCCATCCTCGTCCTTGACAAGGACGCCGCCTCCGAGCTGAAGATGGCCGATTATTACACCTGGGTCCACGACCACAAACCGGATTGGCAGAAGTACTGAGTTTGTTGTAGACTGATGGAGTCCTCGACAGGGCCGATGAGAATCGCCCGAACGTTCACCAAGGAGAGGCTAGAATGACGCATCCCATCAAGAATGTCCTTTGGGCCACGGACTTTTCCGAAGAGTCGAAGGAGGCGCTGGCCTACGCCAGGTTCTTCGCCAAGACC
>MEYF01000069.1 GCA_001775755.1 Candidatus Aminicenantes bacterium RBG_19FT_COMBO_65_30
GGGGCGGCCCGCAGCGACGGCCCCGCTCAATTGACGACGACGGCGCCGGCCGCGGCCTTGGACGGGTCGGCGAGGAACCGCCCGACCCCGTTCTTGACCACGTCGGCGTACCGCGGAACGCCGCGGAGGGCGATGGGCCGGTCCGCGGTTTTTTTCGAGAACTGGCGGAATATTTCGAGGGTCACGGACAGGTTCTGGCCGACCCTCTTTTCGAGCGGCCAGCCGCTCTCGTCGTAGGGCACGAAGAGCTTCTTCTTCCTGGACAGGCTGAGCAGGAACGGGTCCTTGCCGTCGAGGAGAAACTTCACCGTCTTCGGGCCCGTCGGCTGGTCGAGGAAGGGGATGGGCGCCTCGAGGAGAAACGGCATGGCCGGGCCGTGGTCGCCGATCTCCCGGTGGGACAGGCCGCGGAAGCCGGCCGGCGAAGCCTCGACGTGGTTTTCGAACCCCTCCATGGCCTTGACGGTCAGGGAGGCCAGGGTGGCGATCTTGACCGATTTTTCCGGGGCGACGATGCAGTTGGTCACGGGGAACATCGTCTCGGCGCCGTGGATGTCGACGGCCACGTCGATCTTCTCCCGCCGCATGAGCTCCATGGCCCCGAAGGTCACCCGCTCCATGAGCGGGCCGTCCGGGCGCCCGGGCCAGGTCCGGTTGGTGTTGCGGACGTCGATGAACGAGAGGAGCTGGCGGTCCGGGTAGTGGATGTAGACGTCCGGGTCCGGCCACTGGTCGAGAGGGGAGGCGTCGCGGTTGCCGAAGCGGAACCGCCGCGAGCCCCAGTCCGTCGGGACGTCAAAGTAGAGCGGATAGCCGTCGCCCGGACGCGTGTTGCGGCTGCCGCTGTTATTGAAAAAGGGGATGACATAGAGGCTCCCTTTCTCCACGACGGCGTTCTCGATGAAGATGAGGGCGGCGAGCATGCCTTCGGGCTCGTTCGAATGGGTGTTGCCCATGATCAGCGCCTTGCCGCCCGGCTCCTTGCCCTGGAGGACGAACACGTAGGTGTCGCCGGCCGTACCCTTGAGCCCCGGCGAGAACTCGCTCAGCCGGAGAACGGCCGTCACACCGGGGCCCTTGACGATCGGGACGCCGTGATGCCTGTGACGAAAAAGCGGCAGGCCGCCCCAGACGACGAGGCCGATGAAAGCGCCCGCCAGGGCCGCCTTGAACAGGGTGTCCTTTTTCATGCGGACCTCTCTCACTTCCACCGCAAGAGCCTGAGGACCAGGGGGATCATGACGAGGAGGTAGAGGACGAGGTCGTCGCGGCGTTTTGTCTCCCGGACGAAGTTCCAGCCGAGGAGGACGAGGACGAACGCCGTGATGACGTAGTAAGCGATCATGATCATCGGTGAGCCCCTTGCATTCCTACATGCTCCACTTGACCAGGAAGGCCAGCTTCGAGCTGAAGATGATCATGGCCATGCCGGCGGCGGTGATGACCAGCCAGGGCAGCCAGGTCGCCCTGAGGAAGTCCCCGTAGGAGCCGTCGTATCCCGAGACCATGTTGCTCAGCCGGCCGATCAGGGCCGTCGGCGGCAGGCCGTCGCCGAGGGGCCAGAGGAGGCTCAGGCCGGCGATGACGACGGTCGCGTGGAAGCCGATCGAGTCCAGGAACCAGATCAGCGGGATGCCGATGATGGCCGCCGCGCCGTAGGTCAGGACGCCTTCGGAGAAGGGGATGATGACCGGCAGGAGGAAGAACAAAAGGACGAGCGGGGTCGAGATGACGGCGAAGGACAGCAGGCCGCGGACGCCGGTCACGGTCATGACCTGCTGGAGCATGCCGACAACGACCAAGGTCGAGAGAAGCGGCAGCAGCCTTTTTACGGTGTCCCTGGCCAGGGTGAGAAAGGCGATCCTCTTCGGGCTGAGCAAGAGGGCGGCGGCGCCGGCGATGACGAATTCGAGGGTCAGGCCGAAGATGGGTGTCGCGAACGGCCAGATCCGGTAGGCGATGACCAGCCCGAAGAAGATGACGAAGGGCGCGAGGACCCGCCACCAGGTCATGCCCTTGGGCGGCTCGGGCAGTTCGACGGCGCCGGCCGGAGCGACAAACTCCTTCCTCCAGCCCAGGACGAGCACGGTGAACGCTCCCAGGATGAGGACGGGAATACCCAGGGTGAACTCGAAGCCGACGTAGGGGATGGCCGTCCCGGCGCAGAGGATCATGGCCCAGATGTTGACCGGGGGCGCCGCCGCGCTCAGCCCGGCGACGATGAAGAGGATCGCGGCCACTCTCTTGCGGGGAATGCCCAGCCGGCCGAGAGCCATGGCCACGGGGGCGCCGACAACGAGAAGCGACACGCTGCCGGCCCCGGTCAGCGCGCCGGGGATGAGGACGATGACCATCAGGACGAGCAGGGCCGGGACCCGTCTCGTCCCGAAGGCGCGGAGGGCGGCCCGGACGACGTAGACGACGCCGCCCGACTCGTTGACGATGGTCATGAAGAGCGTGGCCGTGAAGAAGACGAGGATGACGTCGAGGTAGGTGAACGAGCCCTCGACGAGATGGCGTCCCAGGTCGATGAGCGGCGGCGTCTTGAGGACGGTTCCGGCCAGGCCGCCGGCCAGGGCGGCGGCGAACATGCCGAGCTCGATGGAGAAGCGGGCCGCCTTGGCCGCGACGTAAGCCGCGACCATGATCGCGAGGATAATGAGGATCTGTGTTGTCATGCCCGGCGTCGAGCATCTTACCCGAAGAGCGGACCTTGGGTCAACCGTTTCACGTTATAGACAAACGCGGATATTTCCGCTAAGATACCTTCGGAAAGGGGTCGAAAGGAGTTTCGACCTATGTCTTCTTCATTCCCTCCCATCCGGGAGAAGATTTCGCAACCGTCCCGCCTTCCGCTACAATATGTCCATCCAAGGAGGACTTCCATGCGGACTTCCGCTTTCACCAAATCCCTCGTCGCGCTGGGCCTCGCCGGGTTCATCCTCGGTGTGTGCGCGCCGGCCCTCAACGCCCAGTTCTACGGCCGGAACAAGGTCCAGTACCAGAAGTTCGACTTCAAGATCATGAAGACCCGGCACTTCGACATCTATTTCTATCTTCAGGACGAGCAGACGGTCAAGCTGGCCGCGCTCATGGCCGAACGCTGGTATTCGCGCCTGTCCCGGATGTTCAACCACGACCTCAAGGGACGCCAGCCGCTCGTCCTCTACGGCAGCAGCCCGGAATTCCAGCAGACGACGGTCATCCCCGACATCCTGGGCGAGGGGACCGGCGGCGTCACGGAGTCGTTCAAGCGCCGCATCGCCCTGCCCTACGGCGCTTCGCTCGCCGAGACCGACCACGTCATCGGGCACGAGCTCGTCCACGCTTTTCAGTACGACATCATGGCCCAGGGGCATTCCGACCAGTCCCGGGGCAACGACGCCGCCCTGCGCATTCCCCTCTGGTTCATCGAAGGCATGGCCGAGTACCTGTCCATCGGCCCGGTCGACCAGAACACATCCATGTGGATGAGAGACGCTGTCCGCCGCAAGGAGCTGCCGCAGATCAAGAAGCTCGGCAACTCCTACAAATACTTCCCCTACCGGTGGGGGCAGGCCGTCTGGGCCTACATCACCGGGCGCTGGGGCGACGAGGTCATCGGCAAGATGATGAAATCCGTCGGCCGCAGCGGCGACTACGAGGTCATCCTCGAGAGCGTGCTCGGCGTCAAGCTGAAGCAGCTCTCGGCCGACTGGCACAAGTCGATGCAGGACGCCTACACGCCGCTCCTCGACAAGACCCAGGCGCCCGAAAAGTTCGCCAAAGCCCTGTTCAAGGGCGTCGAGTCCAACCCCTACAACATCGCCCCGTCCATCAGTCCCGACGGCAAGTCCCTCGTCTTCCTTTCGACGCGGGACCTGTTCTCGATCGACCTCTATCTGGCCGACGCCGACAAGGGCACGATCCGGCGCAAGATCATCTCGACGGCCGTGGACCCCCACTTTGAGAGCATCCAGTTCATCCGCTCGGCCGGCGCCTGGGACGCCAAGGGCGAGAAGTTCGTCTTCGGCGGCGTGGCCAAGGGCCGGCCGGTCCTGACCATCATCGACATGAAGAAGGACAAGATCGAACGAGAGATCCCCTTCGGCGAGCTGGCCGAGATCCTCAGTCCCGCCTGGTCCCCGGACGGGCGCTACATCACCTTCACCGCCCTGACCGGAGGCATCTCGGATCTCTTCATCTACGATCTTACGGACAACGTCCTCAAGCAGATGACCCGGGACGTCTTCGCCGACCTCCAACCGGTCTGGTCGCCCGACGGCAAGACCATCGCCTTCGTCACCGAGCGGTTCTCGACGAACCTCGAGTGGGTCGACGTCGGGAACTACGAACTCGCCCTGCTCGACGTCGAGTCGGGCCGCATCCAGAAGCTCCTGGCTTTCCCGATCGGCAAGAACATCAATCCCCAGTGGACCGCCGATTCCCGGGCTCTTTATTTCCTCTCCGACCAGAACGGCAAGACCGACCTCTACCGGATCGATGTCGCTTCGGCCAAGATCGCCCAGGTCACGAACCTGTACACGGGCATCAGCGGCATCACCGCTCTCAGCCCCGCCATCTCCGTCGCCCTGGAGACGGGCCGGGTCGTCTTCTCCGGCTATCAGGACGGGTACTACACGATCTACTCGATCGACGACGAGGCGACCCTCAATGGACAGTCCTTCCTGGCCCAGTTCGACCGCAACCCGGCCATCCTGCCGCCGCGCACGGAACCCGAAGGCGCCCTGCTCGGCCTGCTGAAGAACCCGCTTTTCGGCCTGCCTAAGGACACGAACTTCACCATCGCCCAATACAAGCCCAAGCTCGGCCTGGATTACGTCTCGCCGCCCAACATCGCCATCGGCGTCGACCGCTTCGGGACCTACGGGGCGGGCGGCGTCTCGGCTTTCTGGAGCGACATGCTGGGCTACCATACGGTCGTCACGACCGCGTTCACGGGCTCGCGGCTCATCGACACGTCCGGCGTCCTGGCCTACCTCAACAACAGGGGACGCTTCAACTGGGGCACGGCGGCCCAGCGGATCGTCTATCCCTATCCCTATTACTCGATCTATCAGGATCCGCTTACCGGCCTGATTTATGAGACCGAGGACGTCTTCAGGCTCATCAACTACGACGTTTCCATCTTCGGATCCTATCCCTTCAGCCAGGTCAGCCGCTTCCAGCTCAGCGGCGGGTACCGGATCCAGGATTTCAACCATACGATCTACGAGCGGATCTATGACCCGAGCGGCATCCTGATCGACTACCGGAAGTACCGCCCGGACGATACCCCCGCCAGCATGAACTTCGGCTACCTGACCGCCGGCTATTTCTACGATACCGGCATCTTCGGGGCGACGAGCCCGATTTTGGGCCAGAATTTCGGGGTGTCCGTATCGCCCGCCCTCGGCAAGATCACCTTCACCACGGTCTCCGCGGATTTCCGGAAGTACTTCATGCCGCTCAAGCCCTTCACCCTGGCCTTCCGCGCCCTGCACATGGGCCGCTACGGGAAAGACTCCGAAGACAGCCGCTTTTATCCGTTGTACATCGCCTACTGGGACCTCGTCCGAGGCTACGAGTCCTACAGCAACGAGGAGCTGAGCGAGTACGATGCCGATCCGGCGCAGGCCTTCGATTTCCGCAGGCTCTACGGCAGCAAGATGATCCTGGGCAACGTCGAGCTGCGCTTCCCGCTCCTCGGCCTCCTCGGGATCGGCAAGGGCTACTTCGGCGCGTGGCCCCTGGAATTCTTCGGCTTCTTCGACTGGGGCATCGCCTACGCCCAGAATCCCGGCTACTGGTGGGGCGGCTTCGATGCCGAAGGGAACCCGATCCCCGAGCAGGTCAAGCCCTGGTTCGCCGGCGGCAACCGGAAGCCCCTCCGAAGCTACGGCATCGGCCTGAGGACCAACATTTTCGGCTACCTCATCCTCGGGCTCAACTATGTCTATCCCATGGACAGGCCGGTCCGCGGCTGGCATCTCCAGCTGAGCATCAGCCCGGGCTTCTAAGGCTTTTTCGGGAACCAGGGGACGAAGGCGTTCGTCCTCCGGGCGTAGGCTTGGAACTCCGCGTTCCCGGCGTATTTTTTCTCGAGCAGGGGGATTCCGGAGACCCGGACGAGCAGGAAGGTGATGAGGATCGGGCTGACGATCGTCATCCAGCCGCCCGGCACGGACAGGGCCAGGATATAGATCCCCCACCACATCAACGACTCGCCGAAATAGTTTGGGTGCCGGCTGTATCTCCAGAGGCCCCGGGCCATGATCTTGCCCCGGTTCTCCTGGTCCTTCTTGAAGCGGGCGAGCTGAGCGTCGCCGACCGTTTCAAAGAGGAAGCCGACCACCCATACGGCCGTTCCTGCCGCTTCCAAGGGACCCAAAGGCATTAAACCGGCGTCGGTTGATCTATTGATGAGGATCACGCTGGAGCTGATCAAGAACAGGAACAAGCCCTGGAGCAGGAAAACCTGGATGTAGCTGCGCCAGACGAACGAGCGGCCCCATTTCCTGCGCCATTCGGCGTAGCGGTAGTCCTCGCCCCGCTTCCTGTTCCTGTGCAAGATGTGGGCGGCCAGCCGCAGCCCCCAAATGAGGACGACGGCCGTGGCGAGGACAGGCCTGGCCGCCCAATCGCCTCTCCGGAAGAGAGTGACGGCCGCGATGAGCACGAAGCCGAGTCCCCAGGCGATGTCCGCGACGGAATTATCTTTCTTGATCAGGGCGACGACGAACCAGACCGTCATGTAGACGGCGATGAACGCCGCGCACCCGGCGAGCGCGCTGAGGAATTCGGATATGATCGCCTCCCGGTTCGCCCGGCCGGCCTCGGCCCGGCGGCTATTCGAACATCAAGCCGACGCCGACGACGCCGATGCCGTTGTGGACGCCGACGACGGGGGAGACATCGGAGATAAAGGCAGCTTTCTTCCCCAGCATCTCCTCGAGGGCGTCGCCGTAGCGCAAGGCCCGGCACGGGTTCTGGGCGTGGACGAGGCCGTAGTTCCAAACGCGCCGTCCTTCCGCCGCCTTGCCGATGAGGCCGAGGATCTTCTTCATGTTCTGCCGCCGGCTGAACGACTTGCCCAGGATGGCCGCTTTGCCCTCCGCGTCGAGGCTGACGATGGGCTTGATGTTGAGGGCCGCGGCCAGGAGACCCTTGAGCGGGCTGACCCGCCCGCCTCGGACCATGTACTTCAGGGTCCGAATGTCCACCCAGAGCTTCGTCTTCGCGACCCAGGCTTCAACCTCCGAGGATATCTCCTCGAACGGCCGGCCGTCCCGGACGGCCTCGGCGACGCGCAGCACGACCAGGGCTTCGGAGACGGACAGGTGCCGGGAGTCGACGACCGAGACCCGCGCCGGATCGAGCCCGAGGGCCTCGCGGGCCTTGAGGAGCTGTCCGTAGACTCCGGTCAGTCCGCTGGAGATGGTCACGACGATGACGGACTCGTAGTGGCCGGCCAGGAATTCGAGGGCCCCGTCGACGTTGGCCTGGGGCGGCTGGGCGCTCGTGGGCATCTCCCGGCGCGACTTGAGCAGGTCGTAGAATTGGCCGGGCGCGATGGTCACCTTGTCCAAGAAAAGGCTCTCACCGAAAAACAGGTTGAAAGGGATGACGTGGACCTGGTGGTCGTCGAGGATGGTCCTCGGCAGGTCGCAGGCCGAGTCGGTCAGGATGGCGATCGGGGCCTTGCGCTCGTGGGCAGCTTCGTACTGCCGGACCATGTCATCGGCTTTGATGTCCTGGAACGTGCCATGCTTCTGGAGTTCGTAGAAAAGGACGGCCGGCTCGTCGGTGTGGACGTGGAGGCGGAGCTTGCGCTGCGAGCCGGCGACGATGGCCGACTCCCCAAACCGCCTGACCAAATCCTGGATGGTTCCGAAGTCCAAGTCCTCCCCGACGAGAAGGGCTTCCGAGCAGTACCTCTTCGTCAACGTCGACCGGGTGACATGGAGGTCCCGGGGCTCAGGGAGGGCCGCCACCTCGGGCTGCAGGATGGCCTTGATGTTCCCTTTCCTGATGAAGCCGACGACGCCCTCGAGAAAGTCGAAGAAGCCCTTAGCCCCGGCGTCGACGACCCCCGCCCGGGCCAGGACGGCCAGCTTTTTCGGCGTGTCCTTGAGCGACCTCTCGGCGACGCGAAGGGAGTAGGACAGGAGCTCGACGAAATCGTTCATTTTCAATCGTTGCTCGTAGACGGCCTCGGCCCAGTCGTGGAGAAGGGTGATCATCGTGCCCTCGACGGGCGTCAGGATGGCCCGGCGGGCATACTGGACCGCTTTTCGGACGCCTTCGGCGAAATGATGCGGCATCAAGCGGCGCTCGTCCCGGATTTCCTGGCTTAGGCCGTAGAGGAACTGGGCGAAAATGAGGCCCGAGTTGCCGCGGGCCCCGAGCAGGGCGGCGTCGGCGATGGAGTCCAGGGTGACGTTGGCAGATCTCGAGGCCCGGGCGTGCTCGGCGATGGCCCGCATCGTCGAGGCGAGGTTCGTCCCGGTGTCGGAATCGGGAACGGGGAAGACGTTGATCTTGTTGAG